>VBFD01000084.1:0-544 GCA_005883585.1 Chloroflexota bacterium | reverse complement strand
GATCGGGCGGCGTGATGAACGACGCGTTCGGGGTCATCATCGACGGCAAGACCCCACGGGCCTCAGCACAGCCTTTTCAAACGTAGAGGGGAACGTTCTGCTCCAGGCATTTGTCCATGAGATCGCGCAGCGGCGGCACGCCCTGGCCGTAGACGTTGGCGATGATGTCGGGCTTGAGAAGCTCGGTGGCGTCGCCGGCGAGGGCAACCGCGACTTCGATGTTCGCCGGCTTGGCTCCGTTGGCGGCGATGTGAAACGGGATGCTCGCGCGCGTGGGGTCGGTCGGTCCGCTCGCGGCGACGATCAGCAGTCCTGGCACGGCGCCCATGATCAGGCGTTGTGAAGCTCAGCCGCCGAGATTGGGTCCGGCTGCTGCTGCTGTGGCTCGGCGGGATCGACCTCCGCCTGACGATGCTGGCGGTGCCGCCGCTGATACCGCTCATCCACCGCGACCTGCACCTCGACGAGAAGGGCGTCGGGGCGCTGGTATCGCTGCCAGTGCTCCTGCTCGCGACCGCAGCCGTGCCGGGCTCGCTGCTCATCG
>VBFD01000120.1:0-26996 GCA_005883585.1 Chloroflexota bacterium | reverse complement strand
GCGGCGTCAGCGAGATCTGGAAGATGAAGCAGAACGGCACGCAGCAGGAGCAGGTCACGCACCTGGGCGGCAACGTCACCTTCCCCGATTTCTCACCGGACGGAAGCAGGATCGCTTTCGGCGGGAGCGCCGGCGGCTCCAACCCCGATCTCTGGATCGTGAACAGCGACGGCAGCGGCGCCACCCGCCTGACCTCGGGCGCCGACGTGGACGTCTTCCCAGCCTGGTCGCCAGACGGCAGCAAGATCGTCTTCATCAGGAACGGCCAGGTCTGGACGATCAACACTGATGGTGGCGGTGCGACTCAATTGACCTTCGACTCCGCGCTGAAGGGGCAGGTTCCGGACTGGTCGCCGGACGGCAGCAAGATCGCTTACAACAGCGGCGATGACATCTGGCTCATGAACGCGAACGGCAGCGACTCGCATCCCCTCTTCGTCGATCCGAGCACGATCGAGTTCGGGCCGGCCTGGTCGCCGGTCGGAGACCAGATCGCATTCGTCTCATTCCCGCTCGGCAACCTGGGCGGCCGAACCATGTTCGTGATCAATGCGGACGGAAGCCGAAAGTACGCCGTGCATCCTGGGCCGGGGCCACAAATCGTGCCGGCCTGGCAGCCGCGCGGCGACCGAATCGACTAGGCGGCCTAGGGGGGTCACGGGCTTATCGGCGCCATCGAGTCCCAGGGTCGCAAGCGCTCGACACCAAGCCTGGATGCCTCACAGAAAAAGGCCGGAATCGTATTCGAAACCGGCCTTAGGAAGCTCCGTGAGCTAGCTACTCGTCCTCGATCTGGTTGTACATCAGGCTGTCCTGGATCTCGTACAGGGCGTCCATCGCCTCCATCACGGAGGCGGGCTTGGCCTGAGCCAGGACGGTCACCTCGGGCGACTCCTCGATGACCTTGTTGATGGCGACCGAGAGCACCGGCGGCATCTGCCGCTGGTCGGCGAGATTGAGCATCTCGAGCTCGTTCAGGAGCTTGTCGATGAGGTGCATCTTGTTCCGGCGCGCGTACTTGGCGCGCTGGATCCGACGCTCCTTGGCGGTCATGTGCTCGATGGCGCGGCTGGCTTGTTTGATCATGTGCTAATCCCTCTCGGGTTTTAGTTTACGAACCGACCGGATTTTGTCAAGATCCACCTGTAATAAATAGCCTTGGGCTCTGCTAACATCGCCAAAGCGTCCGGATATGCCCACCACCATCGCCGGCCGTTCCACCCGTATGGAAGTCCTGGAGTTGCTCCGGCGTAAAGGCCACGCCAGCGCCGAAACGATCTCCTCCGACCTCGGCGTCACCCCCAACGCGGTGCGCCAGCACCTCACCAACCTCGAGCGGGACGGCTTCGTTGTCAGCCACCCGGAGAGGCGCCGGCGGGGCCGGCCGTCCCTCCTCTTCTCCCTCACCGAGCGTGCCGATTCCGTCTTCCCGAAGCGCTACGGGCAGCTGGCTTCGATGGTGCTCCAGGAGGTGCAGGACATGGGCGGTCCGACGGCGCTGGACGAGGTCTTCGAGCGCATGGCCACGCGGCACGCGACCGTCATCGCGCCGACTCTCGAGGGCCTCGACTTCGACGAAAAGCTGAAGCGGGTCGTGGCCTGGATAGGGCGCGCCGGAACCCTTGCCGAGCAGACCGAGACGGTCGAGGGCGTGAAGGTGACCATCCACAACTGCCCGTTCCGCAACACGGCGCTCAAGTTCCCGCAGGTCTGCACCATCACCCCCCACCTCTTCTCGCAGCTTCTCGGCACCGGCGTTTCGCAGGCCGACTCCATCCACCGCCGCGACCCCTACTGCTCATTTGTCGTTCAGCGACCTACCGACACTTAGCCCCCACGAATTCAGAGGCTTCGCCGTGAATTCGCGGGGACCCCTTATCAGTAGCGCCCAGGTCAAAGCCGCAGACGCGCTCGCCCACGAGCGCTTCGGCATCGCCACCGACTGGTTGATGGAAGCCGCGGGATGGCAGCTCGCCAGGTTCTGTAACGGCGGCACGGTCGTGGCGTGCGGCGTCGGCAACAACGCCGGCGACGGGCTTGCCGCCGCACGCCACCTGCACCGCTGGGGGCGGCTCGCGTCGGTGGCGTGCGTCGATGCGGGCCGGCTGCACGGTCCCGCCGAGAAGGAGCTGCAGGCCCTGCGCAAGCTCGGCGTCGACGTCACCGGGACGCTGTTGTTCGAGGGCGCCGAGGTCGTGCTCGATGCCATCTTCGGCACCGGCATCTCGAGAGCTCCGGAAGGCAATTTCGCGGCCTGGATCGAGGCCATCAACTCGTCTGGCGCGCGGGTCGTCTCGGTGGATGTGCCGTCCGGCCTCGACTCGGACACCGGCGTCGCCTACGCTCCAAGCGTGCAGGCTCACACGACGGTCACCCTCGGGCTGCCCAAGGCCGGCCTGACGAGCGCGGATGGGCCGCGGCTAGCGGGCGAGGTATGGGTGGCCGACATCGGCATGCCGTTCGAGGTTTACGCCGAGCTCGGCATCGTGGTCCCGCCGACGCTTTTCTCGGCCCAGGACCGCTTCCGCCTATGACGCGCGAGGTCGTGTGGGACCACGGAGTGTCTCTGCCCGAGCACCGCCTCTGGCTCGACCCGCTGGTGGTCCGCTCATTCGCATTCATCTCGCACGCGCACACGGACCACGCCCGCCGCCACAAAGAGGCGCTGCTCACGCCGCAGACTCTCGCGCTCATCCCCGAGGCGCGGCGACCGCGCGGTTGGCGGATGCTCGGGTTCGGCGAACCGATGCGGCGCGGACCGGCAAGCCTGACGCTCTACTCGGCCGGCCACATGCTGGGCTCCGCGCAGCTCCGGTTCGAGCACGACGGCACGAGCCTCCTCTACACGGGCGACATCAAGCTGCGACAGCCCGGCGGGCGCGCCGCGACACACGTCCCGAAAGCGCACGTGCTGGTGGTCGAGAGCACCTACGGCCGGCCACATTTCAGGTTTGGCGATCCGGACTCGACCGTGGAGTCGATCGCCCGCTGGTGCCGGCGGGCTCTCGACAGCCACGTGACGCCGGTGCTGCTCTGCCACGCGCTGGGCAAGACCGAGGAAGTGATGCTCGCGCTGGCACCTTATGGCTTCGAATTCGCGCTGGAGAGCCGGTGCGTTCCCTGTGCTCACGCATACGCCAGCGCGGGCAGCCCGCTGCCGGAGTGGATCGAGCTCAACGGCGACATGGCCCCCGGTCGAGTCGTGATCGCACCGCCGGCCGGGAAAGACGAGGTGCGACGCCTGGGCCGCTACCGCACCGCGCTGGTGTCCGGTTGGGCCAAGGACGCCGAGTTCGCACGGCTGTTCGGCGCCGATGCGACCTTCGATCTCTCGGACCATTGCGACTTCGACGAGCTCATGGAAGTCGTCGAGCGAACGGGCGCTGACCAGGTGTACACGGTCCACGGTTACACCGAGGACTTCGCCCGCCACCTGCGAAAGAAGGGAGTGCGGGCGTCAGCCCTCGAAGCTACCGAACAACTTGCGTTGGCGCTATAAGGGAAAACCTGCCGGCTTTCCCTTATCGGCGGACCGGCTTCGCCAGCGCGCCTGATTCTTTTCCCGCCGATGGGATTATCGAAATGTTTACTCCTCGCCGCGCCGGCAGACGAATAGATTGCGGGTTAGACGGCCTGGCAAAGCCAGGCCTACAGACCACGTCTATTTAGCGGAGGGCCCAGCCGGAGCGCAACACCGCGCGTCGCAGGTCGGCGTCGCCAGCGGCCGCGTCGCTGAGCCTGGTCAGCAGAAGATCGAGCCACGCGGTAAGCAGGACCGGAGGATGGAACTCCAGCTCCTCTTTGTTCCATCGAGCCCGGAACGTGCGCCCGTCCACCTCGACCACCACCTCGGCGATCGGACCGCGATTCAGGTGGCCGCGTTTGGCTTTCGCGATCGGGATCCTCTCCGCCAGGTAGTCCAGCAGCTCGTTGGGTTCGTCGTGCTCATGAAGCGGGGCGTGGCAGAAGACACAAACGCCATCGAGGGGCAGCGCGGGCGCGGCACAGACCTCGCAGCTCACACCGCTTCCACGTTGGCGCGCGTCCAGCGCGCTCAATCCGTATACCTCGTGATGGTGGAATCTTCGCGGCGCTTCTCTGACTGATACAGCGGGCAATCCTCGTAGTTGCGAACACAGATTGGAGGGCTGTCGCTGAGCGCGTACTTGCGCTTGGACTGGTGATCGACGTGGCAGTCGAAACGATAGGCGCGCAGGAACGCGCGTTGGTCCTTGACCAGCTCCTCCAGATAAGGACAGCGGCGCACGCGACTTACGATAGGCCACCGTACCCAGACATGCTCGATTTCGCACGCACCGGAGCAGCCGTGGGCGGTACAACCGCCACCCTCGAGAAGACCCGCATCCTCGCGGCCTACCTGCGCACGCTGAACGACGCCGATCTGCGCCGGGCGGCGATCTTCATGACCGGCCGTCCGTTCGGACCCTCGCGGCGGAGCACACTCGGGCTGGGTTGGTCGGCGCTCAGCAAGGTGGTCGGCGCCATCTCAGGGCGCGATGAGGACGACCTGCAGCGCATCTTCCGGAAGCACTCGGACCTCGGCGACTGGGCGGGCGAGGCGCTGGATGGACGCACGCAGAACGAGGACACGCCGCTCGAAGATGTCGAGAAGACGTTGGACGCGATCCGTGCCGCACGCGGAGCATCCAAAGCCGCGCCGCTCGAGAGCCTGCTGCGCCGCCTTCATCCGGAGGCCGCCCGGTTCGTCGTCAAGGTGATCTCCAGCGAGATGCGCATCGGCCTGAGCGAAGGTCTCGTAGAAGCCGCCATCGCCGAGGCATTCGGCGTGCCTGTGGCGCAGGTGAAACGCATCCACCTCATCACCGGAGATATCGGCGAGGCTGCGGTGAAGGTCAAGAACGGCCAGCTCGAGACGAGCACGGTGACCCTGTTCCAGCCCGTTCGCTTCATGCTCGCGAGCCCGGTCGAGACTGCGACAGAAGCATTCGAACGAATGGGCGCGGACAAGGTCTGGACCGAGGAGAAGTACGACGGCGTCCGCTGCCAGCTTCATCATGTCGATGGTCGGGTCGAGCTCTTTTCACGCGATCTGAAAGAGACCACGAGTGCGTTTCCGGAGCTTGCCGAGGGCGCCACACGTCTCGGTCACGCCGTCCTCTTCGACGGCGAGGTCCTGGCTCATCGAGCTGGTCACGTGCTGCGTTTCTTCGAGCTTCAGCGTCGCCTTGGGCGCAAGAAGGTCACGAGCGAGCTGCGCGGCGAGGTTCCGGTTGTGCTCGTGATATTCGACCTGCTGTACCTCGACGGTCGATCGCTCCTCGACGAACCGCTTGAAGAGCGCCGCCGATTGCTCGAGGCGCTCGCCGTCGAGCACCCCTTTCTGCTGGCGCGACTCGAGGAGGCGACCAGTCCCTCCGATCTCGACCGGATCTTCGCCGACACGCGCGAGCGCGGTCACGAGGGCCTGATGGCCAAGGACCCGGCGAGTCCTTACACGCCCGGGCGGCGCGGCCTCGCATGGCTGAAGCTCAAGCGTCCGCTGGCGACTCTCGACGTCGTGGTGACCGCGGTCGAGTGGGGCCATGGCAAGCGAAAAGGAGTGCTGTCGGACTACACGTTCGCGGTCAAGGACACGGCCACCGGCCGCCTGGTCAACGTGGGCAAGGCATACACCGGTCTGACCGACGCCGAGATCGCCGACATGACCAAGAAATTCCTTGGCATGACGATCGACGATCGGGGCTGGGCTCGGACGGTGAGACCCGAGGTGGTGCTGGAGGTCGCGTTCGACTCGATTCAGCATTCGAGCCGGCACGCGAGCGGATACGCCCTCCGCTTCCCGCGGATCGTCCGCATCCGCGACGACAAGCCGCTCGAGGAGATCGACACGCTGGACCGCGTGGCCGAGCTCTACGAGCGATATTTCGGCGCCCGCGTTGAGGAAAAGCTGTCAGAGGTTGCCGAGACATGAAGGTCACGTTCATGGGCACAGCCGGCGCGCGGTTCATGGTGGCCAAGCAGCTCGCCGCCTCAGGCGGCCTGTACATAGAGGAAGGAGCGGCGCGCGTCAGCCTCGATCCCGGGCCGGGCGCCATCGTCCAGTACGCGAAGCGCAAGGTGGATCTCACCAAGTTGGACGCGATCGCAATCAGCCACCGCCACCTCGACCACTGCGGCGACGTCAATGTGATGGTCGAGGCGATGACCGAAGGTGGCTTCCGCCATCGGGGCCGCCTGTTCTGCCCATCCGATGCGCTCGACGAAGATCCGGTGGTACTGCGCTACCTGCGGAGCTTTCCGGAAGAGGTGGTGCGGCTGCAGCCCAAGACGACCTACAACGTAAACGGCCTCTCCTTCACCACGACACCCTTACACAGGCACCAGGTCGAGACCTACGGGTTTCGTTTCGGCGACAGGCTCGGATGGGTGACCGATTCCGAGTACTACGACGACATCGCGGAACAGCACAAGGCCGAGGTCATGATCATCCACGTCGTGCTGATGCAGTGCCGCGAGGGCCTGCCTCACCTCTGCCTCGACGACGCCGAGCGGATCATCCGCGACGCCAAGCCGCGGCTTGCCGTTCTCACGCACTACGGCATGACCGTGTGGCGCGCGCACCCCTGGGAGCTGGCCGCCGACCTCACGCAGCGGCTCGGCATCGAGGTCAAGGCGGCGCGAGACGGAATGGTCCTCGAGATCTGAGCGGCACTTGAAGTCATCCCCGTGGCGGTGGCGCGCATCGGTGGCGCTGATCGGTGTCGCCGTCGCCTTCGTCATCTATCCGCTGGTCGAAAGTAAGGACGACGTCATCAGCTCGGACTGGCCGGCGTTCGCCACGGGCGCTCGGCTGATTCTCGAGGACCCGGGGCATCTGTACGACCTCGACAAGCAGAAGCAAATCGAGTTCGAGGTCACGGGCGGCAAGACGCTCATCTCTCTGAGCATCAAGGGCATCCTGCCCTTCCTGGCGCCGGCCTGGGTCGCGCCGATCGCGGTCCCATTCGAGCTCCTGGGCACCAATCTCGGCGGCCGGCTGTGGATCTTGTTCGGGCTCGCGTGCTTCGCGCTCGGCGTCTACCTCGCGACCAGGCCACGGCCACCATCAGCGATCCTGCCGGCCTTCGCCTCTGTACCGACAGCCCTTGTGCTACTCAACGCCCAGCTAGACGGGATAGTCGCCCTCGGCATTGGCGCCGCGATCGCGCTCTGGTCGCGCCCCTACCTCGCCGGCTTGGCTCTCGGTCTGACGTTGATGAAGCCGCACCTGGTCCTGGCCCTCGGTGCCGCTCTGCTCGTGTCCCGGCAGTGGCGCGTGCTCGCTGGCTGGGCCGCCGCCGGCGTCCTGCTGTGGGCGTCCGTGGCGGTGCTGAACCCCCGCTGGGTGCTGGACTGGCTGGCGCCGTCGGGCAAGACGATCCAGACCGGCGCGCGAGAGGTGGATCTCGCCCACTTCGGCGTGCTCGTCGGGCCCCGGTTCCAGACGCTCGGGGTCGCTGCCCTGACGCTGGTGGCCATCGCCGCGGTCGTGCTGCTGGCCTGGCGGCGCCGCAATGATTTCCCGTCGGCGGCGGCCATCGTGGTGGCGGGCGGAATCGTCGCGGCGCCGCACGCTCTGCCCACCGACCTGGCGCTGGTGAGCCTGGCCCTGGCGATCTGGGGCAGGGCACGCTGGCACGACTGGTTGCTGCTCTCCGTCGGCGCCCTGGTGGCCGCGCTGGTGCCGGCGCCACTGCCGGCGATCATCGGAGTTCTGCTGGTCGGCTGGTTTTGTCTCCGCTTTAGCGAGTGGAAGTGGCGGCCAGGACAGGAACCGGCGTCTGCTGGATGATGCCGTCGATCAGTCCGTACTCGACCGCCTCCTCCGGGTTGAGGAAGAAGTCGCGGTCGGTATCCCGCTCGACTCGCTCCAGCGCCTGACCTGTGTGCTTCGCGATCAGCTCGTTGAGGACGCTCCTGATACGGACGATCTCACGCGCGTGGATGTCGAGGTCGCTGGCCTGGCCTTGGAGACCCTTGCCGCCGATGAGCGGTTGATGCATGTGGATGGTGGCACTGGGCAGTGAGAATCGGCGGCCCTTGGCGCCCGCCATGAGGACCACCGTGCCGAAGCTCGCGGCTCGGCCGATGCAGACGGTCGAGATCGGCGATTGCACGTACTGCATCGTGTCGTAGATGGCGAAACCGGCGCTGACGGCGCCACCCGGTGAATTGACGTAGATCTGGATCTCCTTCTCGGGGTCGTCCGCGGCGAGGTAGATGAGCTGCGCCACCACCAGGTTGGCGACGACATCGTCGATGGGCCGGCCGATAAGGATGATGCGGTCCTTGAGCAGGCGCGAGTAGATGTCGAACGAGCGCTCGCGGTTGCCGCCTTCGTTCTCGGTGACGGTCGGTATGTAAGCCACTGAGCGCAACTTTACGAGATATATTCGGATGCGTTGGTACGCGCGGCGGCGATGGCTCCGGTCGACTTCTTCACCGCGCTGCGCAAGAGCCTCAAGTCAAAGCTCCCCCAGGACCTCAAAGCATTCGAAACCAGCCGGGGACACAGCCGGCTTTGCAAGCTCCATTACGGCCATCCTGAGCTCCACTTCGAGGTCTGGCACCACACTGGCGCGGGCCGGCTCGAGATCGGGCTCCATTTCGAAGGCAAGGCAGACGCCAACCAGCGCGCGTTCGACTATTTCCGCGAGCGCATGGTGGAGGTCAAGGCGCATCTGCCGCGCGCTGAGCTCGAGCCATGGGATCGGGGGTGGTCGCGACTTTACGAGACCCTGCCGGCGCCGCAGCTCGACGAAAACGTGCTTGCGGGCGCGGTGGAGCGCCTGGACGAATACATCACGACGCTCCAACCGATGCTATTAGTCTTCTTGGCATGAACACGGTTGTGGTCACCGACGAGCTTCAGGATTATCTCGACGGCCTTCTGTCTGCGCGTGATCCCGTGCTGGCGCGAATGGAGGAGGAGGCGCACCGCGAGAACATCCCCATCGTCGACGCGCACGAGGGCGCGTTCCTTTATCTGCTCGTGCGAATCGCGGGCGCCAAGCGGGTGCTCGAGCTCGGGACGGCGATCGGGTACAGCGGGATCTGGCTGCTGCGCGGGACGTCGGGCGGCAACCTGACCACGTACGAGATAGATCCCGAGCGGGCGCTCAGGGCGCGCGCCAACTTCGCGGCCGCCGGCCTGGCGAAGCAGGCCCTGGTGCTGGAGGAGAACGCGGTGACAGGCCTCGAGAAGCTGAACGCCCGCTTCGACGCATGCTTCATCGACTTGCTCAATGGGTTCAAGTCCGAGGACGTGACCCGCAAGGCGTTCGACCTTTGCCTCCAGCACCTCGACGGAGGGGGGCTGCTGATCGCGGACAACGCGCTGCGGCAGGGCGAGGTGGTGAAGCCCAAGAACCAGCAGGCGCGCAACGTCGCCTTCTACAACGAGCTCGTGGCGACGAACCCTCGGCTGGAAAGCGTGGTCGTCCCGATCAGGGACGGCGTATCCGTCGCCCGCGTAAAGGACTGATTTGGGTTTGATCCTGGCGATGATCGTCAAAAAGCGCTGGTTGGCGCTGTCGGGCCTGGTAATCGCGACTACGGGGATCGTTTTGGGCGCCGTTTTTCAGAGCCGCACGCTTGCTGGGATCTCGATACTGATCGGGGGCGCCCTGATGTTGATTCAGATTCCGTTCGGCGTCCGGCGCGATATACGCGTCCTGAAAGAAATGCAGACGAAACCAAAGCCCTAACTGCGTTTTGCCGTGTCGCCCTCGATCCAGTACGTGCCGTCGGCCGCGTGCTCTTTCTTCCAGATCGGCACCGACTCCTTGAGGCGGTCGATCCCCCACCGGCACGCGTCGATCGCTTCGGCCCGGTGCGGGCATGAGACGGAGACGACGACCGAGGCCTCGCCGATCTCCAGACGGCCGGTGCGGTGGGCCATGGCCACGCGCGCTTCGGGCCATCGCTGCGCGATCTCGCCGGCTATGTTGCGCATCTCAGAGGTCGCCATCTCGGCGTAGGCCTCGTACTCGAGGTGAGTCACAGACCTCCCGCGCGACGTGTCCCGGACGATCCCGGTGAACGTGCAGATGGCGCCGGCGCCCTTGTGGGCGACGGCTGCCTCCAATCGCCGCCCGTCCAGGGGGTCGGTCGTGAGCTCGAAGAAAACACCGACGGCATGGGTGCCGCCACTCACCGGAGGGATGAAGGCGACCTCATCCCCGGCGGCGACGATCACATCCCAGTCCGCGAACTCCTGATTGACCGCGATGCGCACCGATTCACGATTCGGATCCAGCGCCGGGTGTGCCTTGCGCAGCGCGTCGTAGACATCGGCGACCGTCGAGCCGCGCTCGACCTCGACACTTTCCGAGTCCGTGCCGGCCTGTTCGCGCAACCGAGCGAAGAACCGCGCGCGCACCGCGATCGCGACGGCCATGAAACCAGTCTAATTGGCGACGAAGACGTGGACTTCCTTCCCGGAGTCCAGGGCGCGGTCGACCGTGGCACGGGTGCCCTTGGAGGCGCCGTCCCAGAAGGCGACGAGCACGTCGCACGCATCAACCAGACGCTGGTTGCGGGCTGCCGATTTGCTCGCGTCCGCGAGCTCGTCGAATGAGGCAGGCATGACCTGCACCGGGATGTTCTTGGCACGAGCCGCCTTCGTCGCGGCCGCGTCGACCCCGCTGGCGCTCCCTGTGATGATGGAAGAGCGCGGCGGCAGCGAGCTCACGTATGCGGTGACACGCTCCGGGTCCGAGAATCGCCTGCTGCCGACGATTGCGAACTTCAGCGTCTATCCGGCAGTGGCGGCGTTCTTGCCGATGGAGTGGATGTTCTCCTCGAACAGACGGCGGAGCTTGATGGCCTGCCGGTCGTAGGCGTCGGGATCGGCCCAGGCGCTACGCGGGTCCAGCACCTCGGCCGGAACCCCTTGGACACGGTCGGGGATGTGCAGCCCGAAGATCGGGTCGACGTGAGTCGGCACGTCGCGCAGCCTCCCCTCCACCACCGCGCTCACGATCGCCCGCGTATGCGCGATCGACATCCGCTTGCCGACCCCATAAGGGCCGCCGACCCAACCAGTGTTCAGCATCCACACCTGGGCCTGGTGACGGTTGACCCGGTCGATGAGCATGTCGGCGTAGGTCTCAGGAGGCAGCACCAGGAATGGGGCGGCGAAGCAGGTGCTGAAGATCGGCTCCGGCTCGGTGACGCCGCGCTCCGTGCCGGCGACCTTGGCCGTATAGCCGGACAAGAAATAGAAGCGGATCTGGTCGTCGTCGAGACGCGCCACCGGCGGCAGCACGCCGTACGCGTCGGCGGACAGAAAGATCACGTTGCGCGGATGGCCGCCGATGCCTGAGAGAACCGCGTTCGGAATCAGGTCCACCGGGTAGGCCGCGCGCGTGTTCTCGGTCTTCTCGTCGGAGTCGTAGTCCGGTACCCGCGTGCGTGGGTCGTAGACGACGTTCTCGAGGATCGTGCCGAAGCTCTCCACCGCCGCGTAGATCTCGGGCTCGGATTCCTTGTGGATGCGAATCGTCTTCGCGTAGCAGCCGCCTTCGAAGTTGAACACGCCGGAGTCGCTCCAGCCGTGCTCGTCGTCTCCGATGAGGCGGCGGCTCGGATCCGCCGACAGGGTCGTTTTGCCCGTACCGCTGAGGCCGAAGAAAATGGCCTCATCGCCTCCGTCCTCGTCGACGTTGGCCGAGCAGTGCATCGGAAAGACGCCTTTGGCCGGGAGCAGGTAGTTGAGGGCGGTGAAGATCGACTTCTTGATCTCGCCCGCGTACTCGGTGCCGCCGATGAGGACCATGTGGCGCCCGAGGTTGACCAGGATGAACGTCTCGCTGTGCGTACCGTCCCGAGCGGGGTCGGCCTTGACCGAAGGCAGCGCCATGACCGTGAAATCAGGCTCGAAGTTGACAAGCTCGTCGGCCGTGGGCCTGATGAACAGATTGCGCGCGAACAGGCTGTGCCAGGCGAACTCCGTGATCACCCGAACGCGGAGCCGGTGATGCAGGTCGGCGCAGGCGAAAACGTCCTGCGTGTAGACGTTGTTCTCGCGGCTGAACTCCTCCATCCGGGCGAGCAAACCATCGAAGCTCGCTGTCGAGATCGCCTGGTTGCCGGGGTGCCACCAGATGGCGTCGCGGCTGGTCGGCTCCTTGACGAAGAACTTGTCCTTGGGCGACCGGCCGGTGTGTTTGCCCGTCTCCGCCGTCAGCGCGCCCGTGGACACGATCACCGCCTCGTCGCGCCGGATGGCGTGCTCATAGAGCGCGGCCGGGCTGAGGTTGCGCCGCTCGGAGGAATCGCCGGGAGCCCCTCCCAGGTGGGGGCGCTGGGGGGCGGCTTTCATGCGGCGTTCTGCCTGGCGGGCACGTTTCCGATCATAAGCATCTGGCCCGGTCAACCGCCTGCTGCAAACGGGCGAGTTTTTTGTTACGCGATCCGGGAAGAGCGGCGGCTGCTCGCCCGCCGGCGCAGCTTGCCGCTGACGTAGTCGACCAGGACGTATTCGCCCAGCCGGTCCGGCGAGACGAAGAATGCCCGCCCCTTGTTGATCCGGGTCATCTGATTGATGAATTCCGTCAGATACGGCCCCCGCTCGAGCATGAACGTGTTGATGACGATGCGGTCGCGGGTGCAGCGCCGCACTTCTCGAAGCGTCTGCTGGATTGTCTTGAAAGTGGGCGGGTACGCGAAATACGCGCGTCCATTGTCCTCGTCGATGTGGGCGGTCGGCTCGCCGTCCGTGATCATGATGATCTGGCGGTTCCCGCGGTGCTTGGCCAGCAGCGAACGCGCGAGCTGGAAGCCGTGCTGCATGTTGGTGCCGTACACGTAGTCGTTGAGCGCGAGTTGGGGCAGCGTCTGGGGTTTGAGCTCGACCGCGTAGTTCGAAAACCCGACGACGTACAGCGAGTCGCGTGGGTACTGGCTGCGGATGAGCGAGTCCAGGGCGATGGCCACCTTCTTGGCCGCCAGGAAACAGCCGCGCAGGAACATCGAGCGGCTCATGTCGATCATCAGCACGGTCGACGCCTGGGTGACGTGCTCGGTGCGGTGCACGACGAAGTCCTTCGCGTTGAGGTGGACCGGCACCTTGGGGCCTTCGCGCACCAGAGAGTTGAAGAGCGTCTCCTTCATGTCGAGCAAGAAGGGGTCGCCGTACTCGTAGTCCTTCAACTCATCCGAGGCATCGTTGCCTATCCCGCCGCGAAACAGCTGGTGCTGGCCCATGCGGGTCTTCTTGAGCTGGTCGAAGATGTCGCGCAGCGCCGACTGGCCGATTCGCCGCATGCCGCGCGGGGTCAGTTCCATCCGGCGACCCTTGCGCTCGACGTATCCAGCCTTCTCGAGCACCTCGGTCAGCTTGCGGAGCTGGTCGAGTGCCTGCCTCGCCTCCTCGCCGAGCAGCTCCTGCGCGAGCGATCGGTCGACGTCATCCGGACGGAAGCTGCCGCGCTCCAGCTGCGACTCGAGCCGGTCCATCTGTTGCAGGCGCTCCATGAGACCCATCGCCTCGCCCATCGAGAGCGGGTCCTCGCCGAAGAAGGGATAGCGCTCGGCCATCTCCGACGGCGGCATCATCGCCTGCATGAACCCCGACAGACGCGCGAGCTCGAGTCGCAGCGAGTCGTCCTGAAGAAGGGCGTCCATCATTTGGCGCAGCTCCTCGCGCGCCTCAGGGCTCAGGCTCTGCAGCAGCGATTGCATCTGCGCCATCTGGCGCTGCAGGTGCTCAAGCAGCTCATCGAGGCTGTTGATGCCGGGCGGGAACATGTCGCCGAACCGCTCCATGAAACCGTTGAAGTCCGGAGTCCGGCCCTCCATGCGGTCTTCGAGCATCTTGTTCAACTCGCGCACCATGTCGCGAACCCGCGAGAGGTCCTGGCCCTGCATTTGCTGGATCGATCCCTTCAAGCCCTGGAACATCTGGTCGACCATCTGCTTCTGCAGCTTCTGCATCAGCTCCTCGAACTTCTGGCGCGCGGCGTCGTCGACGAATTCGTAGTCACGCAGCGACTTGACGCGCCCGCCGAGATCGTCGGGTAGTCGGTCGAGCTGCTCGCGACGCTGCCGGGCGATCCTTTCCAGCAGCTTGCGTGCCTCAGGAGTGGCGGCTTCGTCGAGACGGCGGTCGATCCCCCCACGCTCTGTGTCGATGACGTCCTGCACCTCCTGGCGCAGCTGCTCGACGGTTGAATCGAGGTTGTAACGGCCCAGCTCGCGCTCCCGCGCCTCGCGCAGCTGCTTGAGGAGCTGCTCCAGGCCGGGCATGTTCGGCGCGCCCCATCGCAGCAGGCGCTGCAAGGCGGCGTTGAGGTCGCCGTAGTTCATGAGGTCGTCCGACAGGGCGTCGAGGACGTCGCCGGCGTCGAGGTCGTCGAGCCGCTGCGTGCCGTCCCACCGGGAGTACCGGAACTTCACCCCGACCACGCTAGCAGGCCCGCGAGGGCGTGGCTGTCGTTAGACCGTGTCGCCCGGCTTGATGTCGAGGACCTCGATTCCAGAGCCGACCAGCTCCTGGAGGGCGCCGGGCCGCCCGGTGAGCGGCGGGAAGGTACCGAAGTGCATCGGCACCACGGTCTTGACGCCGAGCAGGGACACGGCCTTGGCCGCGCGCTCGGGGCCCATCGTGTAAAAGCCGCCGATCGGCAAGAATGCGACATCGAAGTCGCTCAGCTCGGCGATCAGCGCCATGTCGCCGAAAACGTCCGTGTCGCCGGCGAAGTAGACCGTGAATCCGTTCTCGAACTCGATCACGAACCCGCATGCTTGTCCGCCGTACACGATCTCGGCGCCGTCGGAGATGCCGCACGAGTGCTCCGCGTGGACGAGCGTGGTCTTGATTCCGCCGACGTCGATGGTGCCGCCCTGATTGCCGCCGATGAGCGTCTCGCCCTCGATGCCTTTAGATCCGAGCCAGCTCGTTATCTCGAAGTTGCTGACGATCTTGGGTTTGGTCGCGCGCGCGATCTCCAGCGCGTCATGGATGTGGTCGAAGTGGCCGTGCGTGATGAGCATCACGTCGCATTTGTCGACCTTCTTCAATTCCTCGGGCGCCACCGGATTGCCCATCACCCATGGGTCGATGAGCACGTCCTTCCTCTTTGCGCTCCGGACCTTCCAGGTGCCGTGACCGACCCAGGTGAAGCTGACATCAGCGTTGAGCGGCATTCGCGACCCTCCCGGTGAATCAAGAAGCCCGGAAAAGTCGATTCTCCCACACGCCCAAAACGAAGACGGCGATCGCGGCCACGGTCCACAGGTTGGGGAAGAAGAAGTCGCAAGGCTGGCGCACGAAACCCAAAAGGAAGACCGCCAGCAGCGCGAGCGTGATCACACGGCGGCGTTCGATCGCGCGGACCGCGAGGATCAGGATCAGCGGCAGCAGCGGCAGCCACTGGTACGGCCAAACCTCGTTGGGGATGAGCGCGCCGAGCGCAAACCCGAGCGACATGCCGTACGCGGGATTCCATCCGCTTCGCCATGCGGCCCAAACCGCACCGAACGCGAACAGGACGGCGCTCAGATAGGAAAGGAAGAGTGCCAGTGCGGGGAGGCGGATCGGCGAGGTGACCGGCACGTAGCCGTGGCCGGTGGGCTGGTTGTACGTCTCGCCGCCGATCGTCCGCGTGAACAGAGTTCGCACGGAGTCGTACGCGCAGTCGCTGTTGTGCGAAGCCAGCGACGGTATCAAGACGTGCTGGTAGTAATGCAGGGCCCCGCCAATCCCGAGCGGGACGAAACTGATGACGCTGACGGCCACGAGCACAAGGCCGAGGCTCACCGCGTAACGAACCCTGTGCTCCGGCCTCGGGCCGATGATCATCGCGGCCGGGTAGTACTTCAGCGAGGCGACGATGCCGCCCACAGCGCCGGCGAGCCACGGCAGGCTGGGCTCCAGCCAGATCGATGCGGCCGCACCGAGCAGCAGCACCCCGCCTCGCTGTCCCGAAGAGACGTCCGCGAACAGCGGCGGAAAGTACCCGGCGACGAGCCAGAAGATCGGAGTCGCGAGCCGGTGCCGCGGCGCGAGCACGCGGTAGAGGAGCATGAGGGCGATGATCAGCGCGGCGCCGTCGAACGCGGTCCACACCGGGACCGCCACGTTCTTTGGAAGCAGCGCGACGGGAACGGCGAGGAGCGCAACAGGAGGCGGGCTGACGAACGCATCCAGGCCGCCTGGCTGGGCGATGACGTGCGTGCGCGCGAGAAACTCGGCGGCCGCGTCGTACATGTGGAAGGGATTGGTCAGATAGGCATGCGCACCCTCCCACATCCCCTCGGTGTCGAGCCGCCGCGCGGTGAGCAGTGTGAACACGACCACCCTGATCCAGAACACCGCCGCGAGGGCCCAGTAGAAGGCCGGGCGCGAGAACAGGTCGACGGCGGCTCTTCGCAGACGCTCCAACTAATCCGTCGGCGGCCGGGTGCGGCCGCGCCTGCCGTCGCGCGCCAGCCACACCGGATCTTTCAAGAAAGCGATGAACGCCTGCACCGACGCCGGCAACCGCCGGCGGCGTAGATGGACGATGTGCCAGTCACGGCGGATCGGGAAGCCACGCACGTTGAGCTCGACCAGGCGGCCGCTCGACAGCTCCAGCGCGCAGGCGTATCGCGAAAGCACCGCGAGCCCGAGCCCTGACTCCACGGCATGCTTGATGGCCCCGTTCGAGCCCAGCTCCATCGCGACGTGCAGCTTGGCGCCCGCCTTGCGCGCCGCCTTCTCCAGCGACCAGCGGCTCCCGGACGCGGGCTCGCGCATCACGAACGGCTGGTCGGAGAGGTCCTTCAAGCTGAGCCCGCGCTTCTCCGCGAGCCGGTGATTCGACGGCGCCACGACAACGAGCTCGTCAGTGAGAAACGGCAGGATGGCGAGGTCTGAGTCCTTGAGTGCAGGGCCGACGACAGCCAGGTCCAGCTCGTTGTTCAAGACCTGCTCCTGCACGCGTGCGCGCGTCCCGATCTCGAGTGAGATGACGAGCCCAGGATGCAGCTTCTTGAACGCGCCGAGGGCGGCGGGCAAAAGGTAGATGCCGACCGTCGTGCTGGCACCGACGCGCAGGTTGCCGCGCTTGATGCCACGCAGCTCCTCGAGCTCCAGCGCGGCTTCGTCGAGGATGTCGAGGGTACGGCGCGCGTATCCGTAGAGGATCGACCCCGCCTCGGTGAGCTGCACGCGTTTGCCGAGTCGATCCAGCAGCGGCACTCCGAGCGCCTCCTCGAGCTCTTTGACCTGGTACGAGACCGACGGCTGGCTGAGCCGCAACTGCTGCGCGGCCTGGCTGAAGCTGCTGAGGTCGGCCACCGCTTTGAAGGTGCGCAATTGACGCAGCGTCATCGCGCGGTCGAGATCCAGCTGAGGGCCGTACTCGGGCACGGCGCCTACGATATGCGGTATGGCCGCCCGCAGACCAAAGAGCATGTCTCCCGTTCGGCGCACCACGCCGAGCGTCGAAGATGTCGCCCCGCCAGAGCGCGGCCCCGCTTCTGTCTCCGAGCAGAAGATCAACCAGTACCGCAAGCGCAGATACCAGGCGCTTCACTCCGAGAACGAGGCCGCCAACAAGAGGCGAGCCAAGGGTCTGTCCACTGCGCGTGAGCGTGTCGAGATGCTCGTCGATGAGGGCACGTTCGTAGAGCTCGACCTGTTTGCCACGCACCGCGCCTACGGGTTCGGCATGGAGGACCGCAGGATCGCCGGTGACGGCGTGGTTGCGGGCTTCGGCGAGATCGACCGCCGTCCGGTCGCCGTGTATGCCTATGACGCCACGGTATACGGCGGCTCGCTGGGCGAGGTCACCGCCGAAAAGATCGTCAAGGTCCAGGAGCTGGCGCTGCGCAACCGCGTGCCGATCATCGGCATCAACGACTCCGGTGGCGCTCGCATCCAGGAGGGCGTCGTCGCCCTCGCCGGTTATGCGGACATCTTCTATCGCAACGTGCGATCGTCCGGTGTGATTCCGCAGCTGAGCATCATCGCCGGACCGTGCACCGGTGGAGCCGTGTATTCGCCGGCCATCACGGACTTCATCTTCATTGTCGCCGGCCAGGGCTACATGTTCATCACCGGTCCAGAGGTCATTCGCGTGGTCACCGGTGAGCACGTGAACTTCGAGGAGCTCGGCGGAGGTGACGTGCACAACGTGACGTCCGGAGTCGCGCACTTCCTACCCAAGACAGAAGAGGAGTGCGCCGCCGGCGTTCGCCGCCTGCTCTCGTATCTGCCTTCAAGCAATGGTGAGCGGCCGCCATACCTGCCGACCACCGACGACCCCGAGCGAGCGGACCCAGAGCTGCAGTCGATCGTGCCCGAGGCGCCCAACAAGCCTTACGACATGCGTGAGCTCGTCGCCCGCGTGCTGGACGATCGCGAGTTCTTCGAGGTGCAGCCGTTCTTCGCGCCGAACATCATCGTCGGCTTCGGGCGGCTTGGCGGGCACGTCGCCGGCATCGTCGGCAACCAGCCCAAGGTGCTCGCCGGAGCGATTGACATCAACGCGTCCGTGAAGGCGGCGCGGTTCATCCGCTTCTGCGATGCGTTCGGAATCCCGATCGTCTCCTTCGTCGACGTGCCCGGCTACCTGCCCGGCCGCGACCAGGAGCACGGCGGGATCATCCGGCACGGCGCCAAGCTGCTCTACGCGTATGCGGAGGCGACGGTGCCGAAGCTCGCGGTCATCACGCGCAAGGACTACGGAGGCGCATACACGGTCATGTCGCCGAAGCAGATGGGCGCCGACCTGAACCTGGCATGGCCCACGGCCGAGATCGCGGTGATGGGGCCCGAGGCGGCGGTCAACATCATCTACAAACGCGACCTGGCGGCGGCTCCGGATCCGGCCGCGCGGCGGAAGGAGCTGGTGGCCGAGTACACCGCGCGCTTCGCCAACCCTTACGTGGCCGCCGAGCGCGGTTACATCGACGACGTGATCGAACCCAGCGAGACTCGCCGCGCTCTAATCCGCGGCCTGGAGCTAGGGCAGCGAAAAACCATAGAGCGGCCCTCGCGCAAACACGGCAATATCCCGCTCTAGGAGTTTGCCGGCTTCGGAACAACTGTCGATATCGAGGAGCGGCGCAACCTCTCCGATTTGCGGCAGAACTCGTCGACCGTGGCGATGAACTCGGCATGCGACCAGGTCAATGGCGACACCGACAGCGGAGCGCCGGTGTTGGGGTCGAGCTGCTCTGAGAGCAGGCCGCCCGGAATCTGGTGCGCGACGACCCAGTTGATGATGTCCCGCGCGAGCTTCAGGTCGTGGGTGGTCTTGGCGACCGCGATGTACCACTGGGCCAGCCACATGGTGCAGATGAACCACGGGTTGCCGGGCACCTTCTGGATGTCAGGCTCGACCCTGAAGTAGTAGTCGTCCCGGTAGCGTGCGATCCCGCCCGCGGCCGCATTGTTCGTGAGCTGGTCGCGGATCGCAGCCATCGTCTCGGCGATGCGTGTCTCGTCGGGTGCGTACATGCCGAATCGCCACAGCCCATTGATCGCGCTGTCGATGACCATGTCGACGGTCATCGTGCCGTCCTCTTCGACGGCGATTCGCCGCGCGAATCGGCCGAGCTCGGACGTGTACAGGTGCGTGTCGGCGGCCTCCTTCAAACGTTCGGCGGCGTCGCGATAACGCGAGGCGGCGGGGCCGTCCCCGAAGAGCTCGGCAAAGCTGCGGGCAGCGTCGAGCCCACCCCAAACCGAACCCACCGTGAACGCGTGCACACCCCACCGCTCCTCCCAGAGGTCCCACGAGGGCTGGATCAGGCCGTTCCGCTGGTCGACGTAAGACACCATCCAATCGGCCGCGGGGACGACCAGCGAGGTGTAGAGACCGACCACGAAGTCGAGGTTGCGGTGAATCTTGTAGTGCTGCCAGAGTGCCCAGAGGACGAGCCCGGTCTCATCCTCCTGGATCGGCAGCGTGCGCGCGCCACGGGCGTCGACCCATGGGAGCCACGAGCTCCCCGGGTTGCCGTAGGGGGTGTACTTGTGCAGGAAGAACCCCTCTTCCACCAACGATTCCTGGCAGAACGTGAAGAACTGGCGCGTGATGTCCTCGTGCCCGGCGCGATCAAGGGCGTTCGCAACCAGCGCACCATCACGCGGCCACGCATAGGCGTAGGTGTCGCGCGCGAACTTCGTGATGTCGAAGTCGGTCGCGGCGATGATCGCGCCGTGGTTGTCCGCGTGTGTGCGGGCGGTGAGGATGCTCCGGCGATAGAGCTGCGTCACATCGGCGCCCAGCTCCTCGTCGATGTGGCGGTGGTCCTTTTCGCACCACACCTGCCAGTAGGTACGCGTGCGCTGGATGTACACCCCCGGCCCGCGGCCGATGATCAGGTCCTGCCCGTACGCCGAAACCTCGCTGAGCCGCGCGCCCATGCAGACCCAGTGGCACACCGACCGGGCCTCGCCCGGAGCCGCCGGCCCGAAGTCGAAGCCGACTGTGCAGTCGACCGACCCCTGCTCGATCGGGTTGCGGCCCAGCACGCCGTCCTCGGCGTCGACCCACGTCCCGGCTAGCCCATTTCCCTTCTTGCCGTTGGCCCACGTGTCGATCCCGAACTCAGGGCCCGAGACGCCACCGATGAGAAAGTAGCGGTTGCCCTTGTAAGCGATCACGCCGCGATGCCGTGGGTCGTAGGCGACGGTGTTGCCGATATCCGAGCCTTCGATGTACCAGTCGTAGTGGAAGAAGACACGGCCGACGTTGAAGCCCGCCGGGCTCGTCACCTCGACATTGCGGATGAACCAGTTGCGCGCGAGGTCGACGTAATCCGTGAATTTGACAGAGATACCAAGCCTGGCGTTCTTCAGCGTGGCGTCGGTGACCAGCGAATCCTCGACGTAACCCAGCTTGCGTTCCCAGCCGTCGTCGTAAATCCAGGCGAACTTGCCGTCGATGAAGAACCCGGTCCGGCAGAGGTTGCCCATGGTCTGGTTCGCGTCGCCAACCCGCGGAAAGTAGATGTCGCGAACCGAATAGTTGGCATCGAAACCAACCAAAACGTTGCCGTTTCCGATGACGAGGCTTCTGGGCACGCTTTGGGCAATCCTAAGGATGTGTGTCGGAAAACGCGCTTAACAACCAGGGTTTCCTGGCGCTCACTCGCCCGCCTAGAATCGCGTACGAACACCCCGTCTCAGCAACATCGGAGCACAACGCCTTGAACAGTCCCGCAAACGCGTTTCCGCCGCCCGTCCGCATAGTTGCCACCCGAAGGCGGCGCCGCACGGTCGCAGCGCGGCTGCGAGCCGGCGTCCTCGAGCTGCTTGTGCCGGATTGGATGTCCCAGGCAGAGCGCCACAAATGGGCGGAAGTGATGAGCCGGCGACTCCAGAAGCGCGTCGAGCGATCGAAGCCCTCTGACGAGAGGCTCGCCGGTCGCGCGAGCGACCTGAACGAGCGGCATTTCGGCGGACGGCTGCGTTGGACGTCGATCGTCTTCGCGGACATGTCGCATCTATGGGGCAGCTGCACGTTCACGTCGGGAGCCATCCGCATCGCGGCGCGGGCGGCCGCCCTCCCAGCCTGGGTCCTCGACTACCTGATCGTGCACGAGCTGGCGCATCTCGAGCACAGCGACCACGGGCCGGCCTTTCGTGAGCTCGAGAACCGCTACCCGCTCAGCGAGCGCGCGCGCGGATACCTGATGGCGCTGGATCACGCGGCCGGCGAGAGCGTCGTGGACTAGGGGACCCTCAGGGAGTGAGAACGATCTTGGTGGCTTCGCGGGCGTCGAACATGCGGTACGCCTCCTCGGCGTCGGCCAGCTTCATCCGGTGGCTGATGATCGTTTCCGGCTTGAGTCGCCCCGACGCGATGAGGTCGAGAAGCGGCCTCATGTATGGCTGAACGTTGCACCAGCCCGAGCGGAAAGTCAGTGACTTGACCCACATGTGATAGAAGGGAAAGTCGGCGGAGACGGCCTGGGGTACCCCGACCATCGAGATTGTCCCTCCGCCTCTCACGATGCGGATCGCCGTGTCGACCGACGACATCAATCCCACGCACTCGATGCTCGAGTCGGCCCCGATGCCCCCGGTCTGGTCCATCACCGCCTCGACCGGGTGAACCCGTGAAGCGTTGATGGGGATTCCGCCGAGCTCCTGGGCGATTTCGAGGCGCGAGTCGACCATGTCGACGACAAAGACCCGTGCCGGTCCGAACAGCTGCGCGCACATGGTCGTCATCAACCCGACCGGGCCCGCGCCGATGACAGCCACCGTGTCACCGGGCTTGATCTCCGCCCTCTCCGCAGCGAAAAGACCTGTGGCGAGAATGTCGCCGACGAAGATCGCCTGCTCGTCGGCCATGCCGGCCGGGATGGGCTCCATCGTGTAGTCGGCGTTGGGGACGACCACGTATTCCGACTGCCCGCCGCCAAGGCCGCCGAAGTAGAGCTCGCCGGTGCCGAAGAGTGCCTTGTTCACGCACTGGTTGAACCAGCCCTTGCGGCACAACGCGCAGTGACCGCAGGCTGTGAAAAAGCTGGAGACCACACGGTCGCCAGGCTTGAAGCGTTCTACGTTCGGCCCGACCTCTTCGACCACGCCGACGAACTCATGGCCGAGCACAGCCCCCTCGTTGATGGGCATGTTGCCGTGAAGGATGTGAAGGTCGGAGCCGCAGACCGCACCGAGAGTGATCTTGACCAGGGCCTGCCCCGAGCCCGTGATGGCGGGTTTGGGCACTTCGACCACCTTGACGTCACCGACGCCTTGATAGGTCAGTGCCTTCATGGTCGCGATTCTACGGCGCACCTATTCTTGCGGGGTGCGGCTGAAGGGGGCTGTGGTTGCCATCACCGGCGCGTCGAGCGGCATCGGCGAGGAGGCTGCCCTGGCTTTCGCGCGCAAAGGATCGCGCCTCGCGCTCGGCGCGCGGCGCCTGGATCGCTTGAACGCGGTGGCACAGAAGTGCCGCGAGAAAGGCTCCCCGGACGTGAGCACGAGGCGGCTCGACGTTGGGCGTCGCACCGATGCGAGTGCGTTCGTGGCTTCGGCGCTCCGCGATCACGAGCGGATCGACATCCTCGTCAACAACGCGGGACTTGGGTGGATGGGCAGGTTCCACGAAATGCCCGAGGAGAAAGTCGACGAGCTGATCGCCACCAACCTGGCCGGAGTCATTGCCGCCACGCAGGCAGTGCTGCCCTCCATGCTCGAGCGCCGTCGCGGGGTGATCATCAACGTCGCCTCGGTGGTGGGGTTCAGGGCCGCTCCCTATTCGGCGGTGTACTCGGCGACGAAATTCGCGATTGTCGGTCTCTCGCACGCGCTGCGGGGGGAGCTTTCGGGATCGGGCGTGAAGGTCTGCGTCGTGTATCCGGCCTCGACCAAGACCGAGTTCTTCGCCGCCACGGAGGCGCCGATCGGCCCGCAGTACTCGGCCGCGTGGGTGGCGAGGCTCATCGTGCGCACCGCGCGCTTCCCCCGGCGCGACGCGATGGTCTTGCCTTACCGGCTGGTGGACCTTGCGGAGCCGGTCTTCGGCGGCCTTCTCGACCACAGCATTGGGGAGGCGCGCCGCCTCAGGTCGCCACACGTGGGCGGATCCGGCCTACCTCCGGCTCCTTAGCTATTTCTGCCAGGCGGCCAGCAGCTTCTCCAGTTGCTTGGCATTCTTGACCGAATAGTTGGAGTAGTTGTTGTTCATGAGTGCGTGCACCTCTTTCGCCGACTTCTCCATCTCTTTGATGCGAGGCACCCACTCGCTGAGCTCCGTGTCTGAGTAGTCGTAGCGAAAGCGAAGGTTCGGCGGCGCTCCCTTCAGCTCCCAGGTCTCGTGGTTGCGTCCGTGGAACCGAACCACGGCCAGCTTCGACGAGGTCACGTCGAAAACGGGAGGCATGCTCGTCTTGTGGCCCTGTGGAACATCGACGGCGATGTACGGAATGTCCCGCGTATGCAAGAAGGCGCGCGTGCCTTCGAGGTGCCTTGCATCCAGCCATTCGGGCTTGCGAAACTCGACGGCGATCTGAAACCCAAACATGCGCTCCTGGCACTGTTCGACATACGAGAGGGACCGCGAGGACGGGAGGAACCAGGGCGGAAACTGAAAGAACACGGCTCCGAGCTTGCCCGCCGCGCGAAGCGGCTCGAGGGCCTCGCGAAACCGCTCCCATGACTCGTCCACCAGCTCCGGCGGCATTTGCTCGATGTAGATGTTTTTCTCGCGCAGCTTCTAAGGCAGCTGGTCGCGGATGTCCTTCGGGAGCGCCATCGGTTTGGTCGGGTGGTTGGTGAAGAGCGAGAAAGACTTGACGTCGAACGTGAAGCCGGCCGGAGTGCGCGCCACCCACAGGTCCGAGTTCTCCTTCTTCGGCATGCCGTAGTAGGTCGAGTCGACCTCGACCAGCGGGAACTGGCTGGCGTAGAACTGAAGGCGCTCCTCCGACGACTTCGCGTTCATCGGATAGAACAGACCTGAGTCGATCAGCGACTTGTCGATCCAGCCCGCGATGCCGACTTTTACGGCCACCTTGGTTATGATCCCACCGCTCCCGTGGGCCGCTACATCCGCTACTGGTACACCTACCGCACCGTCGTCGCGGTTCTCATCGCGTTGGTGCTCAGCGGATCGATGTTCTGGCTCTATACGCAGCAGGTCACATGCGACGCTCATGCCGCCGGCTGCCTGGTCAACATCTCGGTGCATCCAGAGGACCGCTTCTACGGCTACGGCAAACCAGACCCTCACGTGCTGATCGTCGGTATCGACAACAAGAGCGTTAGGGCTCTCAGGCAATACCCGCTCAAACGAAGTGTCTACGCGACAGCGCTGAAGAAATTGGAGAGTGCCGGCGCGCTCGTTGTCGGCTTCGATGTGAGCTTTCCGGACCCGGGAACCGACGATGCGCAGCTCGCTTCGGCTTTGCGCGACAGCACGATTCCGGTTGTCCTGTCTTATCCCGCGAGCGGACTCATAACCGGCGACGGCAAGCTGATCCAACAGTCGGACGCCGGTATCGACGAGATCCCGATCAGGGACTTCCGCTGCGCGGACTCCAATACCAACCCAAGCGCCCCTTGCCAGCAGCCGGATAGGAACGTGATCTTGGCCTCTCCAGATATTCAGCTCGACGCCGATGGCGTGGTGAGGCGTGTTCCGCTCTTCGTCCAGCCTGCGTGCTTCGCTCTCGGAACGTGCACAACTTCCGTGATCAATACCTTCGGGTTCGCTGTTTATAGCGCCGCCAACTCTGGCGCGGATCCCGCAAGCGGACCGACGCTGGTCGAGTCAGGCGGTCAGGCCTCGTATGGGTCGGTATGGTCGGCCCAGGTCGATGGAACAGGTTCGGCGCTGATCAATTTCTCGGGGCCGCCGGGCAACTATGAGAACGGGCAGTACGTCTCTTTGATCGACGTGCTCAACGGCGCGGTTGCGCCAGATCGCATCAAGGGCAGCATCGTCCTCGTCGGCGCTTACAACCTGTCGGGGGTGCACGATGAGCAACTCGTCACGACGAGCGCAGGAAGCAACGGCACGCTGTCGATGGCCGGTGTGGAGCTGCACGCGAACGTGGTTCAGATGTTCGGTGTCTCAGTGGCTCAAACGCTGCTCAGCCGTGAGCCGCCGGTTGTGACCTTCTTGTCAATTCTGGTCGTGGCCTTGCTGTTGGCCGTGCTCGTCGCACGGCTGTCGGTCATGCGAGGGCTTATCGTGACGATCCTCGCGCTGGTCGTCTTCACATTTGCAATGGCTTTCCTGGCCGGCAACAACAGGTTTGTGCCCGACATCTTTCATCCGTTGCTGGCGCTGGCCCTCACTTACACAGGTGTCACGGCCTATCGGGTCCTCTATGAAGACAGGGAGCGGCGCAAGGTGACCTCGATATTCGGCCAGTACCTCAAGCCGGAGATCGTGAGGCAGCTGGCCTCGACGCGGCGCGGAGTGGCCGACATCATGCTCGGCGGCGAACGGCGTGACATCACGCTTCTGTTCGTCGACATTCGCGGATTCACGTCGATGTCGGAGTCGATGTCGGCGCACGACGTCACCGCGGTGATCCAGATGTACCTCGACCACCTCAGCGGAATCATCTTCACCTGGGATGGGACGATCGACAAATACGTCGGTGACGAGATCGTCGCGTTCTGGAATGCTCCTCGGACCCAGGATAATCACGCGCTGCTCGCCGTTCGCTGCGCTTACGACCTCATCAATCGCGCCCCCGAGCTGCAGGAAAGGCTGCTCGCAGCCGGACTGCCCCCGGTCCGTTGGGGCATCGGGGTGAACACAGGGCCGGCCGTGGTTGGCAACCTGGGCTCACGCAGCCGCATCCAGTACACGGCGCTCGGCGACACCGTCAACACGGCTGCGCGCTTCTGCGCCAACGCGCCCGGTTTCCATCTCCTCATCGGTCAATCGACGTACGACACGTGCAAGGACTACATCGCGGTCGATCTGGTGCCAGGCGTGCAGCTCAAAGGCAAGTCGGCTGAGAAGTTCCGCATCTATCAGGTGGTGGCGATCCGAGAGACGCCCACGTCCCCTTGGGTTCAGTTTCCAACCGACCTGGCCGCCCAGGCGCACCAGAGCTTTTCTCAGCAGTTCACGCAGAAGTCGATACTCGCGGCCGCGAACGCCGAATCGAAGGACATCCTTGTAGGCGCCGAAGCGGAGGAGGCGCTGGCGGGCCAGGCCGCGGGGCCGACCCCGCCCACGCAGGCGGGGTAGCCCTAAGCCCCCTCCCTAGCCGCTACGTAAAGAAGACGCCGTTTCGCTCCTTGCCGATCTCGGCAAAGCCGCCCGGATTGGTGCTGGTGGAGACGAACTCGAAGCCAGGCTCCTGTGCAGCCCAGCTCAGAGTCGCTGCGCCGCGAACGAAGTCGATGTTGAACTTGTGTGCCGTATTCGTGAAGGTTCCCGCGCTCAGCGCGCCGCTCCAGTCCAGGTCGATGTCGACACTCCCAGTAGTGATCTCTTGGTCGGTGGTCAATGCATTGACCACATTCCCATAGTCGTCGATCTTCAGATGGCTGACGTCCA
>VBFD01000083.1:0-19837 GCA_005883585.1 Chloroflexota bacterium | reverse complement strand
TCGTGGTGTGTTCCATGGCGACCACGCTATTCGTCACCGCTCACCACGTCGTCAGCACAGGGGGCGATTTTTGCCCTCATCCGTAGGGATGAGATGGCAGGGATTACTTCAGGCCGAGGAAGCTCTCCAGTTGGCGCAGCGCCTTGTCGATCCGGTCAGAAGCCGAGTTGGCAACCGGGACCATGAACAGGCCGCTCATGGTCGCGATCACTAATGAGGCGGTCGCGTCCGGATTCAGCTTTGCGTCCACGAAGCCGTCGTTTTGAGCGTGACGTACGAGCACGACGAGTGTTTCGTGCCAGGCCTGAATCGTGTCCTTGAAGATCGCGGCGATCGCGGGATCCCGTCCGGACCGCAGGGCCAGCTCGCCCATGACCACGAACAGCTCTGGCTCGTTCTTGGCCAGCCGCCGAATCCCTTTGAACTGAGCCGCCAGCAGCTCGCCAGGCCTGGTGCCAGGCGTCAATATCGTCCGGAACCGGCCCATCGCGTGACCGACGACGCCGCGGATCAGCGCCTCCTTGGTCGGGAAGTAGTAGTGGAGGGTGGCGATGTTGACCCCCACCTCGGCGGCCACGTCCCTGGTGCGTAAGCCCTCGAAGCCGGCTTCGGCGATCCGCCGGTAGGCGGCCAGCACCAGCTCGTCACGCCGAGGCTCGGCGTCCGAATTCGCCTTCGGCCGGCCCCGCCCGGGTTTCTTCTTCGCGCTCAATCAATCACTTGATGGAATAGACTACAGTGGTCATGGGATTCATGCCTCTACCAAGGAGTGTTTGATGAGATGACTGCGAGTGCCGAAGTGTCGCGACCATCCGACGTACCGCGTTTCGTAGACCGGATCATCCGGCCGCTGACTCATCTGCTGAACCCGCTCATTCTGCGGATCGCGGGCGGCCGGTGGGTCCCGATGTTCTCCCTCCTTCATCATCGCGGGCGCAAATCTGGCCGGATCTACGCCACCCCTGTCACGGCCTTTCCGCGCGGCGGCTGGTTCTGGTTCGGGCTCGCGTTCGGTGAGAACTCAGGCTGGGCACGCAACGTGATCGCTGCCGGCGATGCGGATCTCCGCTATCGGGGTACGGATTACCACCTGGTCGACGCCTCCGTTGTCGAGATCGCCGACGTCAAGTCCCAGCTGCCTCCGATCGTTCGGTACGGAAGCGCTCTTGCAGGCATGACCAAGACCATCCGCATGCGCATCGCCGCAAAGAAATAGGGAGGTGTGAGATGGACCTCAAAGATAAGACGGCGCTCGTCACCGGAGCCTCAAGAGGAATCGGACCGCACATCGCCGCAGCCCTCGCCGGGCGTGGCATGAACTTGGTGCTCACGAGCAGGTCTGGGCCGGAGCTGGAAGCCGTCGCGTCCGAGCTGCGCAAGCGCGGCGCGCGCGTGGTCATCGTGGTCAGCGACGTGCTCGACGCCGATTCGCGCACGCTGCTGGTGGGTGCGGCCGAGCGCGAATTCGGCGGAGTCGATGTGCTAGTCAACAACGCCGGCGGCGATCCACTGCGTGCGTTCGACGAGATGACGATCGAAGAGAACCTGGCGATCCTCGACCTGAACCTGACGGCGCCGATCGCGCTGACGCATCTCGTCCTGCCGGGAATGCTCGAGCGAGGCCGCGGGCACATCGTGAACATCTCCGCGATGGCCGGACGCGTCAGCTTTCCGTTCACGGAGGCATATGCGGCGGCAAAGGACGGCGTGATCGGCTTCACGCGGGTCCTTCGGAGCGACTACCGAGCGCGCGGCGTGACCGCCTCAGTGCTGATCCTTGGCGCGATCCGCGGGGCGGGTCAAGGCCAGCGCACCCTCGATGAGATGCACCAGCCTGCCTCCGCGTTCATGGCCCCAGTCGGGATGGTGACCAAAGCACTTCTGCGCGCTCTCGACCGCGACCGCGCGGAGATCGTCGTGATGCCCGGCCCCGGGCGATTGATGCGAGCGCTGATCGACTTCTTTCCGGGCATGGGCCCATGGATGAACCGGCAGATGGGAGTGAACCGAACTCTGCACGAGGTCCAGGAATTCAGGCGGTCTCGTACGTCAGACAACTGATTCTTGGGTCTAAGCCGCCCAGCGCACTCCCGGTCCCCGCGCACGCCGCACGTTCACACGATCAGGTGGGATGAACCTCACCTCGTCGCCCGCTTTCACCACCTGCCATCCGCCTTCGTGCACCAGGCGGTGGTGGTAATAGCAGAGGGGGAGGAGATTGGGCAGGTCGTTCGGCCCGCCCCGAGACCAAAACTCGACGTGATGCGCACTCGTCCAGGTGATCGGGCGGTCGCAGCCCGGCCCGCCGCAGCCGCGGTACTGGGCTTTCAGCCCGCGGCGCTGGGCCGGCGATATGGCTCGCGTCGCCCGGCCGACATCGACCACCATCGAGTCTGCTCTCAGGACCCGGCTCAAGGTGCCGTCGCACGCCAGCCGCTGCACGGTCTTGCTCGAGATCGGTATCCCCGCCTCGAGCTCTGAGGCCGCCGCCCCCAGCTCGCCCTTCAAGCCTTCCAGGGTGGTGGTGATGGTGATGTGCGGGCGGACCCCGTTGCGCCTGGGCAGCTTGCCCTCGTCCAGGGCCTTGTAGACGACCTCGGTCAGAGCATCCGCGCGGCGCTGCTTGGGCGTCCTGGTGTCGTCTTGCCCCAGGCGCTTGGCGAGCCCGTCGATCGCGGTCTTGAGGGCGGCCCCGCTCTCGTGGTCGAGGACCCCGCTGAGGTGATACATGCCCTTCATCTGGCTGATGTGGAGGAAGCGCTCTTCGTAGTTCTCCTCGGTGTCGCGATCGAAGCCCTCCGGCTCGCCCGCATAGCGCATGTGAGCACCGATCCAGTTCCGATCCTCGATCGTGTGCTTGCGCGCAAAGCCGACCCACATCTCTTCGTCCAGGCAATCGCTGTTCTCGCCCAGCTTCTCGCGCTGGTGACAGATCACCGACGCCGACTGGTAGCTGATCTCGCCCTTTGAGAGGGCTTCTGCAACCAGGGGCAACGATTCCAGCTGCTCGCCGACGCAGAGCCGGTCGTGAGCAGATGGTTTCGACATGCCGCAGATCCGGCTGATCCAGGTGGCGGCGCTGATGTTGCCGGCAACCAGCTGCTCGCCTGAGCGTTTCATCGCACAAGCCTCGCCGGCGAACTCGCCTTCGAGTAAATCGATGACGGCCCGCAAGCCTTTCAGGTCAACCCGGCGGTCTTCCCTAGCCTGAAAGTCGCGCGCCGCCGCTAGCAGTCTCGAGAGGGGTGTCCCCCCTTCCCCCAACATGAGACAAGTATACCAAACATCTGTTCGGAGTCAATACGTTAACAGCAATACGTCCTTGAAGGACCACCCGGCTCCGCCGAACTCCTTCTTCCTAGTCCGTCCTTACGACGCATGTCACGGGCGCGTGATCTTGTTGCCATTGCCATCGACGACATACCATCCGCCCCCGAACTCCACCACGGCCTGGCACTTGATCTCGCCTTCCGCGTGATCACCTGCGTAGTAGTAGAGCGGGTGGCCGGCGTAGACCACCTGGTCACCGCCACCCAATAAGTAGAGCGTGCGACCCGACCCGTCGAACAGGATCTTGCCGTACCTCGAGTCCGACAGGATCAGATCCGCAGGCGGGGGCGACGCCTCAGCAGAAGATGTGGCCGGGGCTGTCGTCGTTGCGATGGGACTCGAGCGCGAGACTGCGGGCGCAACAGCCGCACCGCACGCGCTGAGCAGCATCCCACCGATTGCGAACGCCGTGGCCAGCCGATTCAACCACGAGAGGTTAGCCCGCGATCAGGCGGGTCGTTCGGCTGCTTTCTTCAGCGATTGCGCGAATTCCTGGAACGCCGGGCCGCGTGGTGGCTGGCAAGGCGCCCTCCAGCACTACATCGCCGCCTGCAATTAGCTTTAGGTCGTGTACGACAAGAGCGCGAGGATCTACGACCTTCTCTATGTGGGCTCTGGGATCAAGGACTATCCGGCTGAAGCGGCCGAGCTGCACCGGATCATCCAGGGCGCATGCCCGACCGCGAAAACCCTGCTCGACGTCGCCTGCGGCACCGGTGCTCATCTGGTCGAGATGCAACGCTGGTACGAGGTCCAGGGTGTAGATCTCAGTCCCGCGATGCTGGCTGTCGCGCAGACCCGGCTGCCCGGGGTTCCGCTGCGCGAGGGCGACATGCGGACTCTCGACCTCGGCAAGACCTTCGACGCCGTCACCTGCCTCTTCAGCAGCATCGGCTACATGACAGACCTGGCGGAGATGCGGTCGGCAGTCGCTCGACTTGCGGCGCACGTCGCGCCGGGTGGAGTCTTGATCATCGACGGCTGGGTGCGTCCCGATCACTGGCTTGACAACTTCCGTCCTGACCAGCCCGACGTGGCCCATGACAGTGAAGCCACGGTCGTGCGCCTCTCGTTCAGCCGCCGAGAAGGGAGCATCACCGAGCTGGAGATGCACCATCTGGTCCAAACCAGTGCGGGCATCGAGTACTTCATGGAGCCCCATCGCCTCAGGCTGACCGAGACCGACGACTACGTGTCGGCTGTCACCAATGCCGGGCTCGAAGCCCAGGTGGTCCCGGACTACATGCCGAATCGAGACCGCATAGTGGGCACCCGACCGTAGCGAGCTATACCCCTCGGGGGTATAGTGGCGTGCATGCCAGGGTATGCAAAGCACAAGCCGCACGTCCAGCGCCGCCTGCAGAGAATCGAAGGCCAGGTCAGGGGCCTTCAGAGGATGGTCGACGATGACCGCTACTGCATCGACGTCCTGACCCAGGTCAGCGCCGTGAAGGCCGCGCTCGAAAACGTGGCCCTCCTTCTGCTCGCCGACCACACCCAGCACTGCGTGGCTGAAGCGATCCGGGCCGGCGACGGCGACGCCAAAGTCAAGGAGCTCAATGGCGCGGTGGAGCGCCTCGTGAAGGCGTAACCAGAGTGTCGGTTTTCAACGCCATCGGTCAGGCGCTGCAGATGGCCTTCTTCATGTTCTGGGAGGTCCTCTGGCCGCTCACCCTCGGCTTCGTGATCTCCGCGATCGTGCAGACGGTCGTTTCCAAGCAGGCGATCATTCGCACGCTCGGCAAGGACGACCTCCGCGGCGTCACCTTCGCGACGCTCTTCGGCGCCGCCAGCTCCAGCTGCTCCTATGCGGCAGTCGCCATCTCGCGTGGGCTGTTCCGCAGAGGCGCGACCCTGGCCAACGCGATCCTCTTCGAATTCGCCAGCACCAACCTGGTCTTCGAGCTTGGCATCGTCTTGTTCGTTCTGCTGGGCTGGCAGTTCGTGGCTGCCGAGTTTGCCGGCGGCTTGCTGATGATCGGGATCCTGGCGCTCATCTTCAAATACACCCTTCGCGCGCGCATGGCCACGCTCGCCCGCGAGCAGGCCGAGAAGGGACTCAGAGGCCGTATGGAAGGACACGGAGAGATGGACATGGCCGTCACCGGCGGCCCATTCCTCCGGCGCCTGTTTTCCCCACGCGCCTTCACCGCGGTCAGCCATTACTTCTATGGGGATGTCTACAGCCTGTGGCAGGACCTGCTGCTCGGGTTCCTCATCGCCGGCGCGCTGGCCGCGTGGGTTCCGAACAGCTTCTGGCAGTCGCTCTTCCTTACCCGTCAGCCGGGCCTGAGCGCGTTCTGGGATCCGATCGTGGCGCCGATCATCTCCCTGCTGAGCTTCGTGTGCTCCGTCGGCAACATCCCACTCGCGGTGGTGCTGTGGAACGGCGGCATCAGCTTCGGCGGCGTGATCAGCTTCATCTTCGCCGACCTGATCATCATCCCCATCCTCAACATCTACCGGAAGTATTACGGCGCGCGCACGAGCCTTTACCTGCTCATCACCTCATACGTCGCGATGGTCCTCGCCGGGTTTCTCATCGGTGAGCTGTTCCAGTTCTTCGGCCTGGCTCCTGCGCATCACTTCATCGCTGTCTTCCAGACGAGCCCGACGTGGAACTACACGACGTTCCTCGACTTCGCGGCGCTGGCGCTGATCGCCCTGCTCGGATGGCGGTTCCTGACCACCGATGGGCTCGGCATGCTACGCGCAATGGAGAGCCCTGGCGGGCATACGCACGGGCACCACGACCACCACGAGCCCGAGCACGAACACCACCACCATTAGAAGGTCGTAACCGCCCACCCTCGCGCTTAGAGTGGTGCCATGCGGCGCCTAGTCGGAACGATCGCCGAGGCCGTGATCCTGTTCCTCTGCTTCCTGCTCGGCCGCCGCATGGATCGCGGCCAGGCCACATGGCTGGACGGGCCGACCGGCCCCCGTCGAATCGGAACCGATTTCCACCGCTCGCTCGCCACTGAGGCCGGCCTCGAGGTCAAGACCGGCCGCGACATCGGACTGCTTCCAGACTGCGGCGCGCTCGATGGCGATGGCTTCGACTCCAGCCGCCTCCACCCTTCGGTGCGCGACTTCTACGAGCACACCGCTCGCTACCACCTCGACGTGTGGTCGCAGTGGTCGCCGCTCTTCTGGCCCTTCGGTTGGGCGCTGATCCACTTCGTCAGCCGCCGGATGGAGCAGCTGAATTTCCCGATGTACCCGCTCGAGACCGCCCAGGGCATGACCAGCGACGTGGAGCAGCTCGTCGACCATTCCGGACGCGTGGTTTTCACGAGCTGGCTGCGCCGCAACCTGGCCAGCGGCCTGGTCATCTACTCGGGCCTGTATGCGACGGCCTCACCGCCCGGGTCCGGCCCTTGCGTGAAGACGGTTTTCCCGGTCCCGCGAGGCAACGCGACCGTCCTGCTGCGGCCCGAAGCCAACTCGGACGGCTCCCTGAAGCTCATCTCGTCAGGCCGCCGGTTTGGCGATCCTGGCTTCTACCGAATCACCGCTACCGGACCAACGCGACTTCGCGTCTGGTACGTGCGCGGTCTCACCGAGCTCTTCCATGTCTATCCCGACGGCGATGGCTCGGTGCGGACCGACCACGACGTGCGCTGGTGGGGTATGCCGGTGCTCCGCCTTCATTACCACATCACACTTGGCCCGGCTGGTCGCGCAGCAGGCGCTTCGGAGCCACCTGCCTATACGCCCGTTCGACCATGATGCCGACCTCCACCCAATCCACCTCGACGTCGAGGTAAATCCCCAGCCAGCCCCGCGTCCCTACATATGGCGGACGAAAGAACCGCCGCGGATCGGCCTGAACCAGCATCTGCTGCGCGCCCTCCGGCGCCGCCAGCCACGCGCTCAAACGGTCGTCGTGGTGATGGTCCGCCGTGGTCACGAACTGCTTGCCGCCCACGAACCATGAAGGCTCGCCGTGGCTGAGCTTTTCGGTTACGCCGGGCAGCGCCAGACAGACTTGCCGCAGGCGCTCGATCTTGCCGGGGTCAGATGGTGTCACTGACACGGGGGGCGCACCCGGTCCAGTATCTCAGCAGCATGACCAAGGCGGCGACTCGTTACGCGGCGGTGGTGAAGGCGCTGGCAGGCAAAGGCGGTATCACGCACGCAGAGCCGGATGACTCGAAACGCGGTTTTGGCGCCAACGCCTTGAAAATCAACAAGAAGATCTTCGCCATGCTGTCTTCAGGCGATCGATTCGTGGTCAAGCTGCCTCGCCCCCGCGTCGATGCGCTCGTCGCCGCGGGCATTGGCGAGCGATTCGATCCCCGTCGCAATGGAAGGGCGATGAAGGAATGGCTCGTCGTCGGCGCGGGACGCGAGGCCCGGTGGCTGCCGCTGGCCAAAGAGGCGATGGAGTTCGTGTCGCGCTAACGTAAGCCTCGGTGCAAGCGCAACCCCTCAAACCGCGGCTCCAGGCCACGATCGTGGCTTCGCGCGAACGTGAGCACGAGCTCATGACGATGGCCGACGATTCACCGCCGCCGGAGCCCGGCTTGTGGACGGTCAAGGACCACCTCGCGCATCTCACCTGGTGGCGCATCTACGCGGCGGAAGTGCTGGACGCGGTGCGAACCGGTTTGGAGCTGCCCGACGTCGCCGACGACGACGACGTGCAGAACGCGAAGATCTACGCCGCGAACAAGGACCGAAGCGCGGAAGTGATCAAAACGGATGCGCGGGCTTCATACGACCGGCTGGGGGCGGCCGTCGCTGCAATCTCGGAAGAAGACCTCATCAAGCCGCATCCGAGGTATCCAGGCGCAGCATTGCTTTGGCAGCTGGTCCCGGGCAACGGCCACTTCCATCTGGGACAGCACCTCATGTTCTGGCACCTGGAACAGGGAGACGAGGAAGCCGCGGAGGTTGCGCAGCAGTGGGTCTACGACCTGGATCGGGCCGAGTTTCCAGACCCGATGTCGGTTGCGTCGTCCACGTACAACATGGGGTGCTTCTACGCACGCGTTGGTCGCGACGATGAGGCGCTTCACTGGTTGAAGCACGCATTCGACCTCGATCCGGGACTGAAAAAGATCGCCCCCACCGACACCGACCTGGTCCGAATCCGCAATCACGCGGACTTCGTGGCCTTGATCGGCTCCTAGATTCGTTCGAAGACCACGATCGGTATCTCGCGCTTGGTCAGCTTCTGCTGGCTCTCGAGGTAATCCACCAACAGCGCGTACTCGTCACGTTCCTCCGGGCGCGCGGTCCTGGCTCGCACCTCGAACTTGTCCGCGCCCAGCTCGACGGTGGCGGTGCCGTTGTTGGCGAGCAGGTTGCGGTACCACGCCGGATCATTCGGCGCACCGTTATCAGAGGCGATGGCAACGAGCTCCTCGCCGTGCGGTCGATACCCGATCACTACAGTCCGCGGTTCGCCTGACCTGGCGCCGATGGTGGTCAGCAAGATGAGCTGCGATTTCGCCAGCGGCCCGCTCAGCTTGCCGCCATTGGCCCGCCACTCGTCGATGACCTTGCTGTTGAAAGCCTTCATGTCCGGCGGCATCGTGCCCATATCGATAAGCCTACGGGGGCCGGCGTTCCATTCGCGCCGACGCGAGCACGGCAAGGATCGCGATGATGAAGGCAGGGCCGACCACGAGGCGGTAAGGCACGCCGAGCAGGGCCAGGATGATGGCGCCCGCGCCAAGAGCGATGACCACGACGGCGGCGATCAGCGGCGGCCGGCTCCTGCGGCGCCGCCAGGAGCGAAACAGGATCCCCGCCGCGAATAGACAGGCCACGGCGAGCGCGCCCAGCGATGAGAGCTCGCCGGTGCTCATCGGAACGGAGGGGGCGCAAGGCGCCCCCTCCCGGAGTCAAGTCTCAGGCGGGCACCGGCGTGGGCTCGGCGCCAACCCCGGTTTGGGCGCGTACATCGATCTCGTGGAACTTCACCTCGGCCAGGCGATCGGCCTTGGCGAGCTCGCCCACGTACGTTCCGACGATCGCGAGGAGGAAACCGACGGGGATCGCAACGATGCCGACGTTCTGCAGCGGGAAGGCAGGGTGCGCCACGGCCGGTAGCGTCCAGCCGGGGCCGACCGCGACCAGCCAGATGGTGACGACCGTGCCGCCCACCAGCGACGCCACGGCGCCCCAGGTGTTGAACCGCTTCCAGAACAACGTGAAGAGGATCGCCGGCAGGTTTGCGGACGCGGCGATCACGAAGGCGACGCCGGCGACCAGCGCCGCCACGTTGGCGGTGGCCCCGGTCTTGGCGGCGAGCCAGATCGAAAGCAGGCCGACGAGGGCAGCCGTGATGCGCGCCACGAGCACCTGTTCGCGCTCGCTCACGGTCCCGTGGAAAAGGTGAGTCCGAACCACGTTGACGTAGAAGTCGTGCGAGAAGGCGCCTGACGCGGCCAGCGTCAGGCCGGCGACCACGGCCAGGATGGTCGCGAACGCGACCGCCGCGATGAAGGCGAGGAGGAACTCGCCACCCGTGGCGCCGAAGAAGTTGGTGCCAAGGAAGTCGGCCAGCCGAGGCATGGACATGTTCGTGTTCGGCTTCAGCCCGGGCGCGCACTTGAAGCCCGTGACGACCTTGGCGCAGATGTTGGCCTTGCCGATCAGCGCCGCCGCACCGAAGCCGAGGAAGGTCGTCATCACGTAGAACGAACCGATCAGCCCCATCGCCCAGGCGACAGAGCTGCGCGCCGCCTTGGCATTGGGCACCGTAAAGAAACGCATCAGGATGTGGGGCAGGCCCGCGGTGCCGAGGATGAGTGCCAGGCCCAGCGAGACGTTCTCGACCAACGCCTTGTCGATTCCCCACACCGTCGCCTTGCCGTACGGATACAGGATGCCGGGACTGGTGAACGGCAGCCCCGTGGCCTTGTCCTTGACCGAATAGATCTTGTCGAAGAAGGCGAGGAAGTTGAAGTTGAAGTACAGCAGCACCAGCAGGCTGAGCAGGATGGCGCCGCCCATGAGGAGAACGGCCTTCACGATCTGAACCCAGGTCGTGGCCACCATGCCGCCAGCGATGACGTAGATCATCATCAGCGCGCCGACGAGTGCGATCGATGGGTCGAGCTTGGTCCCGAAGAGGGCCCAGTTGAAATATGGGCTCAGGTTCTTGTCCAGGTCGGGCAGGAGGATCTTGATCAGGCTTCCGGCCCCGATCATCTGAGCCATCATGTAAGACGCACTCACGGCGATGGTGGAGAAGGCCGCCGCCGAACGCACCGGCACCGGCGACATCCGGTAGGAAAGGACGTCGGCCATCGTGTACTTGCCGGTGTTCCGCATCGGCTCCGCGATCAGGAAGAGCACGGTCAGGTATGCGACCAGCCAGCCCACGGAGTACATGAAGCCGTCGTAGCCGTTGAACGCGATCAGGCCGGCGATGCCCAGGAATGAGGCGGCGGACATGTAGTCCCCCGCGATGGCGAGCCCGTTCTGCCAGCCCTTGATCGTGCGGCCGGCGGCCCAGAACTGGACCGTGGTTCGCGTGCGGCGCGCCGCCCACGCGGTGATCACGAGCGTGATTCCAACGACGATCAGGAAAAGAGTGAGGGTGATGCTCATCCTCTATTTCCCCTGGCCGGCCCGCTGGCGGACCTTCTCCGCGAGGGGGTCGAAGACCCGGGTCGCCTGGCGGATGTAGAAGTAGGCGAGCACCCATGCCATGACGAACTCCGACAGCGCGAACAGGTAGGCGATGTTGATGTGGCCGATGACCTCCGTGCGCATGAAGCTCGGGAAGAGTCCGTTGCTCAGCGGGAGCGCGAAGTAATAGACCAGGAAGAAGATCGTGGCCGGCGCGACGAAACGCCAGCGTGCGCGAACCAGCTCCTTGAACTCGGTGGTTTCCTCGAGGCCTTCCCAGTGGGCCGCGTCGGTGGCCTCCCCGGTAGGTGGTGCCTTCTGCACCGGTTGGGACTTGCCAATCTCCATGGCCACTCCTCCCCAATTCAGACGGCGGGACGCGGGCCCGCTACTTCCCCCGACAGAGCCGCAAAACGCGGCGCTTGCCTAAACCCTAAGGCGCCTGCCGCGGGAGTTCAACGATGCACCGCGTCATTTGACGCGGCGCCCGAGCGTCAGGCTTGCCCCGGATTGTCGGCCGTCGCGGTGACGATCGCCGCATTTGGCGCGCCGCTCACGCCGCCGATGGTGCAGGAGACGCCAGTCGTGGAGTTGTATCCGACGTCGGGCCTGACCTGCGCCTGGCAGCTGCCGAGAACGTGCCCTGTGGCCGCGTCGGTCATGGTGAAAGTGATGGTCGACGGGCCCTTCGCGGGCCGCATCCCGCCAATGTTCTTCAGCGACGCCGACACGACACACGGCGAGCCGCATCCCGAGGTATCGACCGACAGCACGGTGTAGATCGGCGTCAGCGTCGACAGGTTGGAGAAATCGATCACGTCGGTTGGCGCCACGATCCCGAAGTCCTTGTCGAAGTTGCTGTATCGGAGGTCGGCGGCGCTGATCCCGTCGATGGCAACGCCGTTTTTCAGATGCACCCGAAGCGCTCGGTGAGGAGAGTTGGCGGCGATATACACGTCCGCCCTGGGGCCCGACAGGTCGACGGCATCGTGGCCGTCGACCGATGCGTGGTCGGTGCGCTGGGTCACGGCCGTGCCCAGAAAGGTATTCCTGAAGCTGATTCCACCGGTGAAGTCCGGGAGTTGCGGCACGATGCTGGAAGAGCCCTTCCACCACGAGCTCCCGGCCGCTTTGACCAGGTTCTGAGACAGGGGATCGGTGCCTATGTGCTGGGCGAGGAAATCATGGCCGCGAAAGTAGGCGCCGCTGCTGAGGATGATCGCCTCCAGCTTCACGTTGTCGGCGCTGACGACCATGTGCTCCGTATCCGGACGGACGATCTGGAGATCGATCGTCCACGTCGTCGCCGGCGGCGGTGAGCTCGTGCGCGCGCCGCTCGCCACGGGCAGGACGGCTCCTGGGCCCGTGTACGTGCCGACTATCTCGAAGCTTTGGGCCGTCGCCAGGCCATCGGAAGCTGAAAATGCCAAGGCGTTCGGTTCTGTAACGGGTTGCATACTATGACCGTTACCCGACCGTGGCGACCAGCGACGTAGCGCCTCCCCAGGGGATAAGCCTTCCGGGCGAGTCCAAACGCCCGGCCGCCGCCGGTGGACCGAAACGCAGGACGGCCCACCTCTTCGGTCGCGAGTACAAGGTCGTCTTACCCAGCATCCGCGACCCCCGGCTGCACGTGGCCGCGGTGCTGATCACGCTCCAGGTCCTGGGCCAGACGGTCCTGGGTTTCCGGCTTTCCATAACGCAGATCCTGGTCTGCCTCGCGGTTGGCGCCTTGATCGAGTTCGTCGTCGCCTTCTTCAAGGACAAGGCGATCTTGTGGCCGGCCAGCGGCCTGCTCACCGGCAACAGCACGGCCTTCATCCTTCGCGTCCCGGGCACCCTCCACGGCCAGTGGTGGAGCACACACGGGATCGAGATCTTCATCGGCGTGGTGGCGTTGGGGATGGCGTCTAAGTACCTGATCCGCTGGCATGGACGCCACATTTTCAACCCCTCCAACGTGGCGCTGGTCCTCGCGTTCGTTGCTCTCGGTCCGCAGCACACCGAGCCCCTGGATCTGTGGTGGATACCGATGGGCCCCTGGATGATCGTGACCTACGCGATCCTGATCGTCGGCGGGCTGCTGATCGCGTGGGAGCTGAAGCTGATCGGCCTGGTGCTCGGATTCATGGTCGGCTTCGCCGCTTTCACCGCGATCGCGATCGCACCAGTGCCAGACCACTGCATGGTTGCCAGCTGGCACGTGACCCCGCTGTGCGGACGGGATCTCTGGCAGGTCCTGGTCACGTCGCCGGAGATTCTCATCTTCGCGCTGTTCATGGTCCCGGACCCCAGGACGGTGCCCGATGGCCCGGTGGCCAGGGTCGCCTTCGGCGTCATCGTGGCCCTGCTGGCGGTTCTGCTGCTCGGCCCCACAGCGCTCGAGTTCTGGACCAAGACCGCGATCCTCGGGAGCCTGGTCATCGCCTGCGCCATGCGTTTCGCGCTGGTCCGGTTCCTGGCCCCGTTCGAAAGGGGCCTGCCGGTTCTGTCGTTTGGACGGCGCGGGTGGCGGGTTGCAGCCGGCCTCGCGGTCGCCCTTTTGTTCACCGGAGCCCTGCCGGTCGCAGCGGCCCTCTCGACCCACAGCCCAGCACCGGCCGCCGGACTCGCGGACGGCTCGACACCGACGGTCACGCTGAAGGTTGGCACGGGGGAACAGCCCGTCGCGAGCTGGGTCAGCGGCGCCGCCGCCGCGGCGCTGCCGCCGGCGGGCAACTCGGCGCCGGTGTCAGCGTCGGCCCGGGTCTGGAACCTGCCTCCCATACCTCCGGTGAGCCTCGCGTCGAACGTGAGCTCGTTCGACCCCTCGATAAACCAGCAGATGGCGGCCAAGATGGCGCACGACGCAGTGCTCGACCTGATCATCGAGTCGGAGGCGCGGCGCTCCCACGACTTGAAGCTGGCCGAGCTTGGCGCCCGCGACGACGGTCTCAAGGAATTCACAGACGTCATCAGCACCGACATCGCGGCCGGACAGATCGTGCAGAAGACTTACAGCTTTGACTCGATCAGCATCCAGCTCTTCCTGCCCAAGTTCGCGACCCAGGCCGCCCGGCTGGTGGGGGTCACGTTGCACGGGACAGCCACGCTGACGACGAGAGACGCTGTGGGCAATGTCGTCTCTCAAACCAGCTCGACGTACGACAAGAGCTGGGGGGTGTTCGCCGCGTCAGGAGAGACCTACGACCGGATCTTCGTCGACTACACCGGCCTGGCGCCAGCCAACATCCCGCAGACCCTGGACCTGCTCGTCGGTGACTCGGTAGGCGGCTTTCGCGATGGTGCCGGCGAACTCGAGCAGCAATCGTTCCGGCCTGTCCAGGCCGGCCCCATCGAGGTCGCCGTTGCGAAGCGCTTCCGCCGCCTGCCCGAACTCCTGACCCTGCAACTGCAGGAACCACGTGTGGGCGCTTAGTCAATACCTGCAGCGGTTGATGGCGGAGACATACGACGCGATCATCTCGTGCTGCGCGCGGGTGAGCGCCCCGTCCGTGAAATGCATGCGCGAAGCGGCCTGAATGGCGGCCAGGAAATCGGGCCGAAGGCTCATCGTCTTGAGGATCTCGGCCACGACCCCGATCGGACTCTGCGCCTTGGCGGTCGCATAGAGCTCGGCCAGCTGCCCTTCGGCCTCCGGCGGTTGGACCACCTTGATCCGGGTCACGAGATTATTAACGACCTGACGCCCGAAAAGTGTCGGCTCTCGTTCTACTCCTGACCGTTCCACGACCAGCGTGGCATCGGCATATCAGGCGGGACCACCGACTCCGGCGCCAGGTACGAGACCAAATCCCTGGTCGCCCACTCGATGTAAGCTCGCATGCTCGCCCGGAACTCAGGATCATCGGGTAGCCGCGCGTCGTCCAGGGCCTGGATGAAGCAGGCGACAAAGCTGGGTTCGAGGGATTCTCCTCCCTCACGAGCATGGATCTCGAGCATCGCCGACTGGCCGCCATGAAGACGTGAGTAGGACGGGGGACCTCCCAGGACTTCCGCCCAGTACGCGGCCAGGTTCTCGACGTGCTCGGGGCTCGAGTGGTGAGAGAAGACGTGATTCAACTCGGGGTCTGCCAGGCACCGCTCGTGGAAGGCCGTCGCCAGCGCCAGGAACGCCTCATCGCCGCCGGCGATTTCGTAAATCGATGGCCGGGCCACGGCGATAGTTTTAGCATGCCAGCCGATGAGGACCCTGCTGACGACCACCGGAAAAGTCGATGACACCGAAGACGCCTCGATCGGCCGTTGTTTCATCAACGCTCACAAAGATGGCTTCTGGCTGGACATCGAGAATCCAGATGCCGACGACTACAAGCTCCTGGAACAGACCTTCAAGTTTCACCCGCTGACGATCGAGGACATCCAGCATCAGAACCAGCGCCCGAAGATCGACGAGTACCCCGACTACAACTTCGCTGTCATCTTCCAGGCCGACTGGGTGCAGGACGAGCCCGCATACCGTGAGCACCACCTGTTCGTCGGGCCGACCTTCCTGGTCAGCGTCCACCAGGATCCGGCTCCCGCGCTCGCGGTTCTGAAGGAACGTATCGCCAAGAGCCCGGACTTGACCAAGGGGCAGCCGTCCTTTCTCACGTACCTGGTCGTGGACGCCATCGTGGACGCCACCTTTCCGGTTCTCGAGCGTGTCGATGACACCGTCGACCAGATGGAGGACGACATCATCGAGAAGGCCGCACCGGGCTCACTCGACCGCATCTATCACCTGAAGCATTCGGTGATCGACCTGCGCCGCTTCCTGGGCGCGCAGCGGGACGTTTTCCAGAAGTTGGTCACTCACGGCATTCACCTCCAGCAGCAGGACATGACGCTCTACTACCGCGACGTGTACGACCACATCGTCCGCCAGTACGAAACCGTCGACTCACTTCGCGACCTGCTGACGAGCGCGATGGATGTCTATCTGTCGACCGTCTCGAACCGCCTCAATACGACGACCAAGGCCCTGACCGTGATCGCGAGCCTGTTCTTGCCCTTGAGCTTCCTGACCGGCTTTTACGGCATGAACTTCGCGTACCTGACCACCGTCCTCGAGCCGCCGTACATCGCTTTTGCCATCGGGATCGGCACCTGGTAGTTGTGCGAGCCGATGACCGTGAAGCCGCCCGAAGGGCGCACCGTGATGGTGCACGAGGAGCTGGGGCAGGCTGACGCCGTGCCGTCGCCCCAGGCGATCTGGCCCGTGTAGTCGGTAGTGACTCCGCCGGGGTCCGTGTCGGTCAGCGTCGCGACGGTGGCGGTGAAGTTGGTCTTGTGGTGCTCATTGAACCTGGGGGCTCCGGTGAGCGCTATCGCGGCGTCGGCCACGCTTGCCGAAGACGTCCCGCTGGCGCTTGCGCCTCCGGCGTCTGTGACCGTCACGGTCACGGTGTAGGTGCCTTCCTCCGCGTAAACGTGGCTGCCGCTGACAACGAAGCCGCCGCTCCCATTTGCTGTGACGGTGCCGGCCGAGCTCGTCTGGTCGCCCCAGTTGATGTTGGCGCCGTAGTCGGAGACAGCCGCGGTCGGGTCGGCGTCCGTGAAAGAGGCGACCGTGCCGCTGACGCCGGCGCCCTCCACCGCGCTGATTGAAGCCGCTGTGACTGTGAGCGCCGCATCGGCCGCACTGGTCGAGGTGCTGCCGCTTGCGGTTGCGCTCGTGGAGTCGGTAACGGTTACCGCGAGGGTGTAAGCGCCTTCCTCCGAATATGCGTGGCTGCCGCTCACCGAGTTGGCGTTGGGGATGCTGATGCTCCCCGGGCTCGTCTGCCCATCACCCCAGGCGATGGTTGCCGTGTAAGGACCGGCGCCGCCGGATAAGTGGGCCACCACGGCAGAAAAGCCAGCGCCTTCGACGGCGCCGGACACCGAGCTCATCATTACGACGAGGGGTTGCTGGAACTCATAAGCGCCCTGGTCGACGGCGACGCCCGAGATGCGAGGCTTTCCGTCGAGGTCTGTGGAAGGCAGAGAGGGAGCGCCGCTGTTGCCGGCATCGACCGCCGGCGAGCTCGACTGCAGGTGGCAATCACCGGTCGAGGCGAACTTGGGATCGGCGGATATGTTGCCCGAGGTGCCGACCACCACCGAGCAGCTTCCCTGCGTGGCCGGCCCGGCTGAGTTGAAGAGGTCATTGTGGTCGAAGACCGGAGGGGTCGATGAGTAGGTCGTGTCGCAGAGGACGGCAGGCTGAGGCGACGTGGCGGCGGCGACGATGTTATTGAACAGCTGGACCTGGGCGTCAAAGCCGCCCAGGAATACGCCCGAGTCCCCGCCAAAGTTGCCGGCGATGGTGTTGCTGACGAGGAGTGCGCCCCGCGTGCCAGATGGCGGACTGATGTAGAGGCCGGCCCCGCTGACGGGCGACCGGTTGCCAGTGATCAGGTTCTGGATGATGTTGGCGTCCGACTGGTTGACGGCGTAGATGCCGCCACCAGCGTATTCGGCGCCGTTGCCGCTGATCGTGTTGTTGAGCAAGGTCGGGGTCCCAGCCGCGAAGAGGCTGATGCCGCCACCGTAGTCGGTCGTGTTGTTGAAGATCGAGTTATGGATGATCTGCGCGCTCGATGCGCCCCTGACGTATATGCCGCCGCCGTTCTGGCCGCTGCAGCCCGGCTGTTTCGTGTTGCCGTCGATCGCGTTGTCTCGGATGACGGGAGACGCAAACGCGACCGAGATGCCAACGCCGTTGGCACACGACGTGTTCGCGACGATGTTGTTGCCGGCGACCGTCGGTGAGGCGCCGCTGATGTGGACTCCCGCGCCTTCATAGGCGAAGGCGCCGGTCGCGTTGCCGTGCTGGAGAGTGAAACCCTGCAGGACCGCGGCCGTGGTCTCCGCGGTGGAGAAGTTGACCACTGGCGCGAGGTTGCCGCCGTCGATCGTGGTCGCGCTCGGGCCCTGCGCGCTCTGGACGGTGATGAGCTTGCCCTTGAAATCGATGTTCTCGAAGTAGGTGCCGGGCGCGACCATGACCGTGTCGCCGTTGGTGGAAACATCGATCGCAGCCTGGATGGTCGGGTAAGTGCCTGGCACGTTGAGAACGTTCGCGGCGCCGGCCGGGACCGCGCCCAGGATGCCCATCGCCAGCAGAGCGCAGCCGGCAACGGAAACTGCTCGTAGGCGGCCCATCACGTCGCCGCAAGCCTAAGGAGGCGCCGGCGTAAAGGCAATACTTTAGAGTCGAGCTTTGCGGGCTACCCTAACCTTGTGGTCGAATTGAGGTCGATCTCACGCAAGGAGGCGTTATGCAGTTCTACAACCTGAAGACGAAGGCAAAGGTCGAGGTCCCGGATTCTGAGATCAAGAAGCGGCGCAGCGTCCGCACGACATCACGAGGCACGCGCCAGGAGCGCTACGCCGTGGTGGCGGACGTCGACGTCGACGGCAAGCCCCTGCGCATGTTCAAGTTCGTCAACAAGGCCACTTTCGACTCGCTGAACGTCCCGGAGGTTTCTTAAGCTCAGTCGACGTACGATCCGTTTGCACATGCAAGTACGTTCCAAACCTGATGTGGCCGGCGTCCTCGACCGGCTGGTGGCGCGTGAGCTGCCGGGCCGGCGCGGATTGGGCGCTTGGCGCGCGTTGCTGCGGTCGCACGCCTCGCTCATGCGCCAGCTCGAGACCGATCTCGAAACGAAGACTGGTCTCGCCCTGGCTGATTTCGACGTTCTCGCCCAGCTGGCGGAGGCCGGTGGTTCGCTGCGAATGACGGAGCTCGCCGACCGCGCGCTCATCTCACGCTCGGGCATGACCCGCCGGGTCGACCGCCTGGTTCATGAAGGCCTGGTGCGACGCGCGGCTGTCGAGGGCGACGCCCGTAAGGTCGTCGTCGCGCTGACCGACGCGGGCCTGGGTCGCCTGACCGAAACCGCCCCCGTCCATCTGCGCGGTGTCTCGGATCTGTTCGTCGCGAAGCTGGACAATAAGGAGCTCACCGCGCTTGAAAGCGCCCTGGACAAGGTCACCCTCGACTGTGGCTTCGGCTAAGAGCTCGTCACCTCTTGCGCTCCTTGCCGAGCTCGCCGAGCCGGTCCCAGGCCGGCGACGACACGCCGACCGATGTCGCGACCAGCTGCGCGATGGTCGGGTCAAAGACAGACCGCTCTTCGCCCTTACGCCCGCTGTGACGCTTGGCGAACCACCGCTCGGTGCGAACGGCCAGCGCGTTGAGTCGCCGGTCGTCCGGGGACCAGTCGAACGCCGCGTCGTACTCGAGGTAAATGGCACGAAACTCCGGGTCGCCCATGGCGTCGATCTTGTCGGCGAACCAGATGGCGGCTTGCTTCGGTGAGGCCGACTGCATCAGGATCCAGCCGTCGCGCTCCGACTGCACGGTTCGCTGGCTCACGCCGAGCTCGGACAGCCGCTCTAGGTAGTCCGCGACGTCTTGTGAGACGAACAACCGGTCGCCGGCGCTGAGGCGGGCGATGCGCTCGCGGGTGCGGCGGAGCTCCTTGGCCCGTTCCTGCAGGTTGCGGTCGATTTCGGTGATCGCGGCCGCGAATCGGTTGGGGTCGGCGGACAGCAGCTCCTTGATGCGGACCAGCGGCACACCGGCTTCGGCGAGCGTTTTGATCTTGACCAGGTCGATGGCGTGCTGGGCGCCGTAGCGCCGGTAGCCTGACGAGTCACGCGGCGGCTCCTCGAGCAGGCCCCGCTTGTGGTAGTGGCGGACGGCTTTGATCGTCACGCCCGCATAGGCGGCGAGCTGGCCGATCGTGATCATGCGTCCTGTCACTGGGTGCCCCGGCGGAACGCGGCCTGGGCCCAGAGGTAGGAGACCAGCGCGATCGCCGCGCACCAGGCTAGAGCCACAAACGGGGTGTTGCCGACCGGCGCGCCGCTGAGCAGCGCGCGCAGGGAATCCACCACCGGGGTGAACGGCTGGTTCGCAGCGAACCAGCGCACGCCGGCAGGC
>VBFD01000082.1:0-10998 GCA_005883585.1 Chloroflexota bacterium | reverse complement strand
GCTCCAGAGGCGTGATCGCAGCTGACCGCGACGGCGCTGCCATCCTCATCCACTCCGGTCGGCGCCACAAACGTCACCGCGGCGCCTGATGGTCCGGCCGCGTCGACCGTGATGTCTGCCGGCACCCCGCTCAGCCCCAGGTCCGTGTCGATCACGGTCACCTGGAACGTGGCTGTCACCGTGCTCGGTGTGTCATCGCCATCGGTCGTCTGGCACGTGACCGTCGTGGTCCCGACCGGGAACAGCGAGCCGGAGCCGTGGTCGCAGGTGACGGAAGGCGCGGTCGCATCCTCATCCACGGCCGTCGGCGGGAAGAAGCCGACCGCAGCCCCTCCGGCGGTGGTTGCCTGGACGGTGACGTTCGCCGGGATGCTGCTCAGGGCGAGGTCGCTGTCGCCGACGATCACCCGAAACGTTGCCGTGACCGTGCTCGGTGTGTCATCGCCATCTGACGCCCCGCACGTCACTGTCGTGGTTCCGATTGGGAATATCGAACCGGAGGCTGGGGTGCAGCTCACCGCCGGCGTGCCCGCGTCCTCATCCACGGCGGACGGCGCGGTGTAAGTGACGGCGGTCCCCGATGGGCCGGCCGCGCCTACGGTGATGTCCGACGGCGCGCCGGTCAAGGCCAGGTCGGTGTCGTTCACGGTCACCCGGAACGTGGCGCTGACGGTGCTCGTGACGTCGTCACTGTCAGTGATCTGGCAGGTCACGGTGGTCGTGCCGATCGGAAAGGTCGAGTTCAGCGCGGGACTGCACGTGATCGGTCCTGGAGTGCTGTCCTCGTCAAAGTTCGTCAAACCGTTGTAGGAGATCGTCGCCCCGGCGGGGCTGGTTGCATTGACGGTGACGTCTTTCGAGGCGATCAGTCCAAGGTCTCCATCGCAGCCGGCGCTCAGCACTCCACCCTCGAGTGCCACCGACTCAGAGCCCCCCGCCGCGCTGTCCGCGAAGACCAGGCTCCCGGTTACGGTACCGCAAACCGTTGGCGTGAAAGTGAACTGCACGTTGCAGAACGCGCCCACCGCCAGTGGATTGGGGGCAATGGGACAGTCGGTGGCGGCAACCGCAAAGTCCCCTGTGGTCGTGATCGAGCTGATGAGCGGAGGACCGGTCCCCGCACCGAAAATGCGGAGCCGGGCGGGGCTTGTCGTCGTCCCAATGCCTGACGACCGGAAGTACATCATGTTCACCTGGAAGGAGAGGCTCGGATTCCCCGCCGGGGTCACGATTCCCGACCCGAACTTGGTGCCGTCCCACAGCCAGGTGTCGTTGATCGGGCCCAGGGCAAAGGGCTCGATGTGATCGCCTCCCCACATGACGCTCATACCGAGCTGCGTGTCGTAGACCATCGAATGCCAGAACCGCGCAAAGGGCAACGCGGTCGGGGTGCGCTGGGTCCAGTTCGCTCCGTCCCACTCCCACGTGTCGTTCATACGCTGTCCGGCAGCACGCCCACCGAAGAGCACGACGACATCCCGGGCCGAGTCGAAGGATATCGCCATCCCGAACCTGGCCGAGGGTGCGCTCGTCGGCGCCATCTTCGTCCAGTTGGTGCCGTCGTACGTCCAGGTATCGCCAAGGTCAACACCACCCGACGCGCTACCTCCAAAGAGGACCGTGCGCTGTCGGAATGAGTCGTAGACCATCGACGTCCACAGCCGGGCCGGCGGCGATGCCGCCGTGGCTCGCTGAATCCAATTAGACCCGTTCCACTCCCAGGTGTTCCCGCCGTTGTCGAGCAAGACGATGACGTGGCGATCGCTGTCGTAGACCATGCCCGGGCCGATCGAGGAAGGGGGTGAAACGGTCGTGAGGAACGTGCTCCAGTGGCTGCCGTCCCACTCCCACGTGTCCCCGCCGAAAAAGACCGTGCGCCCCCGGAGCGAGTCGTAGGCCATGGCTGCGTAGGCTCGGCCGGCCGGCGCTTGCGCCGGGCTCTGCTGACCCCAGTTGGCAAGCGTCGTGTCGGCGTGCGCAGCAGTGGGGCTGCTCGTGAATCCAATCGATACCGCCGCGATGACGAGGGTGATGTTGCGCAGTCGCTGCACGAAGGGCATGCAAACCTCCAGGACGCGGTTTCGGTCCGCTTAGTCAACGAATTACTTAACGTTCTCTTGCACCTGAGCTTTAAGTCCGCCTCAGACGGTGATGACCACCGTCGTCGAATCAGCTCAATGGGCCGGGAACTGCGTCGACTCCCCCACCAACCAGATCGACAGCTCGTCGACGGTTTTGAACCCGAGGCTGTCGTACAGCGGTTGACGGTTGATCCCGCCCCCGACGTGCAGACGGCGCTCATGGGCACATCTCGTCGATACGTGATGTAGAAACCCAAGGCCGGGGCGTCGAGGAGAGCCGCGTCAGCGTATGTGCGATCGAGCCATGCCTTATCCAGGGCAAAGGCGGACGCCGCGAGCTCGCCGAAGATCGACATTTCCCGCGCTTCGGTAGCTCGCTTGGTCACGAATTCCGAAGCGGGCGCGTCCTCCAAAGCCCCAGCTCTAGACATCAGCGGCGCCGTTCCGGCCTCGATCAATCCTTTGGCCTCAGCTGCCGGAGCAAGGAGTCGGCCGGCGGCACCCGAGACCATGGCCAGGGCAGGTAAGCGGGTCGCATTCACCCTGGTCACGAAGTCATGGAAAATGGCGAGATCGTCGGGGTCTTCGCCAAACAAGGCCATATTGAAGTCAGCCGAAGGACCACCCGTCAGACCGACGAACGCGCTCCCGCGCAGCACCGTCTCGGCTCCGTCGATGTAGCTGAAGAACATCGCGAGATCACGCCGGGCGTTTGTCCAAAGGCCGGCCGCGGTGGCTGCCACGACCGATATTCTCTCCCCGCGGGATCACAACGCAAGGGCTTCCCTAATCTAAGGCGTTCGCAGCACTTCCAGCACCTCTTCGCCGTACCTACGGAGCTTCGAGTCGCCAACACCGGGTACACGCAGGAGCGCTGAAAGGCTCGCGGGTCGCGCCACGGCGATCGCGGTGAGGGTGGAGTCATGGAATACGACGTATGCGGGAACACCAGCGGCGCGTGCGGTTTCCAGCCGCCACCGCCTTAGTCGATCCAGCGTCTCAGCCGGAACGCCGGTACGCGCCCCGGCCTGACGGCCGAGCGTCGCTGGGTCGGCCGGCAGCATCAGCTGCGGCGGTGTCCCACGCGTCACTGCCTCGCGGCCCGCCGGCGTGAGCTCGACGACCGGGTACTCGCCTGAGCTCTGGCGGGCGAGCCCTGCTCCCACTAACTCCGCCAGCAACTGCCTGACTCGCTCATCGCTCCATCTCTTCAGCGTGCCGTGAAAGGGCAACTCTTGGACCCAGGGCTGCGCTGCGGACCATCGTGTGCGCCGGCCGCCGAGGACCGCGGCTACGTTGGCCAGGCCGACCCTTCCGCTGAAGCGAGCGACGGCAGCCAGCCCGGCGACGACAGCGTCTTCCGCCACGGGCTCGTCCGGAGGCCGTGCGGCGAGGCAGTTGTCGCAGGCGCTGCATTTCCGCGCCACGCCCCTCTCGCCGAAATAGTCTGCGATTCGCGCATGCCTGCACTCCCGCATCTCGGCGTAGGCCATCATCTGCGTCAACCGCGCGTAGGCATGGTCCTTCAGTGGCGAACCGTCTTCGAGGCCGGATTGCTCGATGAAGAAGGCCTGAAGGTCGCGGTCCGCAGGGCTGTAGAGCAGCGTGCACTCCGCCGGCTGTCCGTCGCGCCCAGCCCGGCCGGCCTCCTGGTAGTACGCCTCCAGGCTGCCCGGGAGCTGATAGTGGATGACGCGCCTGATGTCGGCGATGTCCACGCCCATGCCGAACGCCGAAGTCGCGACAACAACGCTGATGCGTCCTTGAGTGAAGTCTTCTTGAATCCGGCGTCGGACTGCCGCATCTTGACGTCCGTGGTAACAGGCGGCGCCCAATTCGGCGGCCACCTCCTCGGCCGCCGTAACTGTGCCCACATAAACAAGCGCACGCTGTGCTGCGTCTGGAAGCAGACGGTGTAGCTGCTCGCGCTTGGCGCGCTCGCCCCGGCAGCGAAGCACCGAAAGTGTCAGCGTCGGCCTGTTGAACCCGGAGACCGAGATGAAGGGGTCCTTCAAGTCAAGCGACCTCGCGATGTCCTCCCGAACCGGCGGCGTCGCGGTCGCCGTGAATCCGGCCACCGGAGGGCGCCCGCACGCCGCGATCGCTGCCGCAAGAAGGCGGTAGTCAGGCCGGAAGTCATGTCCCCAGGTGGAGATGCAGTGCGCCTCGTCGACGACTACGCGGTGGACTTGGAGCTCCGCGAGCCGCTCCATGAACCCTGGGCGCCCAAGTCGCTCGGGGGCTAGGAACAGCAGCCGGTATTCCCCTGCGATCGCCCTGCGCAGGCGATCGACCTGCTCGGGCCGCTCCACCGACGAGTTGATGAACGTCGCGGCGACGCCTCGCTCGACGAGGCGGTCGACCTGGTCCTTCATGAGCGCTATGAGCGGCGAGACGACCATCGTCAAGCCGCCATCAACGAGAGCCGGCACCCAATAGCTGATGCTCTTTCCGGATCCAGTGGGAGCGACCGAGAGAACGTCTCGGCCCGCGAGCATCGCTTCCACCACCTCGGCCTGGCCGGGGCGGAAGGCGTCCAGTCCAAAGACCTCGCGCAGCACATGCTCTGCCTTCGCGTTCATCCGTTGGAGTCTGACGGAATGCCGAAGCCAAGCCAGCACTCTTTACAGCGCGGCGCGGTGGATAAGATCCGGCCTGAGGGCGCCGGAAGTATTCCGGCACCACGCGTCTTATAGGAGGAGTGGACGAGGACGATAAACCATGAAACGAATCCACTACGCCTGGGTCATTGCGGCGGTCACCTTCATCGCGCTGATGGGCGCCGCGGGGTTCCGCGCCACGCCGAGCATTCTGATCGTGCCGCTCCAGAACGAATTCGGCTGGAACCGGGCCGTCATCTCGGTCGCGGTCTCAATCAACTTGATCCTGTTCGGCCTGACCGGTCCGTTTGCCGCCGCGCTCATGGACCGGTTCGGCCTGCGCGCTGTGACAGTCGGCGCGCTGATCACAGTCGCGACCGGCGCTTTGCTCACGACGCTGATGAACTCGCCGTGGCAGCTGTATCTGCTGTGGGGAGTCGTCGTCGGCCTTGGCACCGGGTGCATGGCATCAGTTCTCGCCGCGACCGTCGCCGGTCGCTGGTTTGTACACCGCAGAGGTCTCGTGCTTGGCGCGCTGACCGCCGCCGGCGCTACCGGGCAGCTCATCTTCCTGCCTGGTCTCGGTTGGCTGGCGCAAAACCTCGGCTGGCGGGTGGCCGCGATCAGCGTCGGTCTCGCAGCTCTTGCGGTCGTTCCGATAGTCGCGATCTTTCTCCGCAACCGTCCGAGCGACCTTGGGCTCACTGCGTACGGCGCGACCGAAGCCGACTCGGTACCGCTCACGACCGGGAGCCCGATCCTGAACGCCTTTCGTGGCCTCCGCCTAGGCGTGCGCTCGCGTGACTTCTGGCTGCTCGCGGGCAGCTTCTTCATCTGTGGAGCCTCCACCAACGGCCTCATCGGCACGCACCTGATTCCGGCTTCCATGGACCACGGGATGGCCGAGGTGACGGCGGCCAGCCTGCTGGCCGTGATCGGCGTTTTCGACGTCATCGGCACGCTCGCGTCGGGATACCTGACCGACCGATTCGACAGCCGCTGGCTGCTCTTCATTTATTACGGGCTACGCGGCCTGTCTCTGCTGTTGCTCCCTTACGTCTTCGGCAGCCCGCAGTTCGGCCTGATTCTGTTCATCGTCTTTTATGGACTGGACTGGGTCGCGACCGTTCCGCCGACGGTGCAGATTGCGCGCAAGGTCTTCGGCCAGCAAAACTTCGCCATCGTTTACGGGTGGATCTTCGCGGCTCATCAGCTTGGAGCTGCATCGATCGCCTTCGCCGCCGGGGCGGTGAGGACCTTTTTCGGCGACTATCAGCTGGCATTCATGAGCTCCGGACTGCTTTGCCTGGTGGCCGCAGGACTTGTCCTCCGCATCGCTCGCGAGCGGCCGGGCCCGTTGGAGGTGCCGGTAATTGGGGTCGGCGCAGAGGCGCCCGCTTACTCCTGAGCCAGACGCGGCGGCTTACGGTCGCTGCATTCGTAATCGTCGGTGTAGCGCTCATCCCGCAAGTCGCCCTCGCCCACGCGCAGCTCATCCAATCCGATCCGGCTCCGAACTCGCGCCTTCAGTCGATGCCGCCGGCGGTGACCTTGATCTTCACCGAGCCTGTGACGCCCGCCGGCGCGGGCATCAGGGTCTACAGCCCGAGCGGGCGGCAGGTGGCGGGGCCGATCTCCGCCAGAGGAGCTGTCCTGTCGACGCCATTGAACTCGACAGAGCTCGGCACATACGTCGTCAGCTGGCAGGTGTTCGCCGCCGACACACACCCTTCGCGCGGTGCTTTTGGTTTTTCGGTGGTTCGCGCGAGCCCCAACCCTTATTCAGGGTTGCTGGACGCTCCTCAGATCGGAACCGCAAGTCCCCTTGGGCTCGCGCTCCAGGCGCTCGCCCGCTGGGTGCACTTCGCGGGTTTCGCGCTGGCTTTCGGCGCTGTCGCTTATCGCGTGCTGACCCAGCGCGTAGGAGGCTTCGAGCGGTTGATCGCCCTCGGCGTCGCCCTTCTTGTTGCGGCCGAACCACTGGCGCTGCTCGGCCAGCTCGTGAGCCTCTCATTCGACGGTGACACGGCAATCGCTGTGCTCGGCTCGAGCTTTGGTCGCCTGCTCGGTCTGCGGCTCGGTGGCTCTCTGCTGGCCTGGAGTCTGATCGCCACCAGGCGGTCGTGGCCGCTGCTGGCGACCGGCGGCGTCGTGGCCGTGCTCGATGGCGCAAGCGCCCACGCCATCCCGGGGTTGCCGGGCGCCGGGCAGCTCCTGGTGGCGATCCACGTATCCGCGATGGGGCTGTGGGCCGGCGGGTTGGCGGCGTTTCTGATCGCGCCCGACCAGCGCTTCAAGCGCTACGCGGCGGCGACGCTGGGCGTGGCCGTGGGCAGCGGGCTGCTGCTGGCTGTGGCCCACACAGCATTTCCAGCTGCGCTGGTCTCGACGGACTACGGACGCATTCTGCTGCTCAAGGTTTTCGTCGTGGGCGTGGCGCTGGTGGCCGTCGCTGTTCGCCGCCGTCGGCTCGAGCTCGTGTTGGCGACCTTCATCGTCGCGGCCGCTTCGCTGTTGGCCGCCCTTCCTCCATCCCGATAGACGCCAGGGTGGCGAGCCGGTTACTTCACGAAGCGTTGGACGAAGGCGAGCGCCTTGTCGGCGACCTCCCGCCAGCCGTTGTCGATCACGAGCGCATGCCCACGGTCCTTCATCTCCACGATCTCGGTGACGCCCGGGTTGCGCTTCTGCTGCTTGTACGACGCGTTGGCGATCGCCCACGGGACGGTGTTGTCTTTCTCGCCGGAGATGATCAGAAGCGGCCCGCGGTCGGGGTTCTTGGTGTCGACTTTGGCCTCGGTCCACGGATTGAGATTGGCGGCGGCCGCCTGGAAGAGGGGCGCGCCCGACGCCGGCACCGCGAAGGTTTCGTAAAGCTCCTTGGCCTCGTCTTCGCTGACGGCGTTGGCGAACCCGAACCGGAACTGGTCGAAGGTAAGTGGAACGGCCCGGTTGCGGTTGGCGGGGTTGCCAAGCACCGGCGATGCCGACTTCAGGGCAGAGAACGGCAGGGGCAGCACGCCGCGGAAAGGAGCCGGGTCGATCGCCACCGAGGCGGCAGAGAGTCCGCGACCCGCGACGATCTGCGTCAGCAGTCCTCCAAACGAGTGCCCGATCACAACCGGCTTCTTCTTCAACTTGCCGATCACATCGGCGAAATGGTCCGCCACCTGCCCGATCGTCTTGTGCGCGAAGACTTCGGGGTGCGCCTTCGCCTCCGCAACCGTCTGCGGATCGTCAGGCCACCCAGGCGTCAGCGCCACGTAGCCGGCCTTCTCGAACACCGCGGCCCAGCGGTCCCAGCTGCTCGGGAGCAGCCAGAGGCCGTGGATGAAGACGACGGGAGTCTGAGCGGTGGCGTTTGCGTGCTCGATCTCCTCTTCGGTGGTTCGTACTGTGGAAACAGACATAGTTCCTCCTCTGCCAAGGGCATCCCGCGCAACCGGCCAGCCACCCAGCATCATCCGCTTTTTGGCGGAACTAGACTTGGGCCTTGGACATGAAGCTCGAGCTCGTTCCCGTTCCGGTCACCGACGTCGACCGTGCGAAGGCGTTCTACGTCGACCAGGTCGGCTTCCACGCCGACCACGATCACAAGGTCACCGACGACCTGCGATTCGTGCAGCTCACTCCGCCTGGCTCCGCATGCTCGATCGTCATCGGCAAGGGCGTCACGAAGATGGCGCCCGGCTCGCAGAAGGGACTTCAGGTCGTCGTCGACGACGTCGAGGCGGTCAAAAAGGTTTTGACAGACCGCGGCGTGGAGACGAGCGAGGTCGATGTGCAGCCTTGGGGATCGTTCATCTACTTCAGCGATCCGGATGGCAACACGTGGTCCGTCCAGCAGATCCCCATCCGCAGGTAGTCACTCTCGATTCCAAAGAGAGAAGAAGAAATGGGCAGAGTCGTCGTATCGGAGTTCATCACCCTCGATGGCGTCGCCACGGATCCCGGCGGCTTTGAAGGCGAGCGTGGAGGGGGTTGGGCTTTCAAGTTCAGTCGCGGGGACGTGGGAGACAAGTTCAAGTACGACGAGCTCATGGCGAGCGATGCACTGCTGCTCGGCCGGGTCACGTACGAGGGTTTCGCTCAGGCGTGGCCGTCGCGGAGCGGCGATGAGTTCTCCGACAAGTTCAACAGCATGGCGAAGTACGTGGTTTCGACGACGCTGAAGAACCCCACCTGGAAGAACTCGACGGTGATCGGCGGTGACCTGAAGGCAGTGATCTCCAAGCTGAAGAATGAGATCAAGGGCGATATCCTCGTCAACGGCAGCATCCGGCTGGTGGGTACGCTTCTGGAGCTCGACCTGGTCGACGAATACCGCCTGATGGTCTATCCCACAATCGTCGGTGCCGGCAAGAAGCTCTTCGGCGAGACGAGCGGGCCGGTTGGTTTTCAACTGAGCGAGCCCAAGCAAGCGGGGGACACCGTGATTCTCACGTTCGTGCCTAAGCGGGCGGCGTGATCAGCTAGCGAACAGAGTTGGGGTGGCTCCGACCAGCTCCTTCTCTGCGCGCTCGAGAAGTGCGCACTTGGGATCGGCCTCGCGGGCGGCCTGCAAAATTCTTCGCCGCGGCGTCCTGCTGGTGAAGGCGGGCCTGGCAGATAGCCAGCAGGCAAAGGTCGCTGGCCCGATCTCGAGGCCTTGGGTGCTTCGCCGCCACCGGCTCCAGCAATGCGGCGGCCTCGGCGGCCGAGCCGTTTTCGAGCAGCGCAAACGCGTACGTGCCGATGAACGCGGGACGATCAGGCTGAACCGCGCAAGAGGCCCGCCATCAACCAGAGAAAGTCGGACCAGTTGGAAGCGTTCCGAAGGCCAGTGAAGAGGAACCACCAGATCACGACCGCGGGGGCTGCTGAACCGATGAGGCCGCCGAGCCTTCCCATCACTGACGGTTTGTGGACTGCCGATTAGCTCACGCGTCGAAATAATCAGGCGTCGGGGCGCGATCTGTGCCTGGTTTCGGCTCGTCCTTATGGAAATGAAGCCGCCGCCCCGCCGAATTGCGAGAGCGGCGGCATGGGGCGCTGTTGACTATCGACCGGCTTTTTCTTTCGAGAGCTTCTCCAGAAGCTCGGCCAGCCGCTCCATCGACTCGTTGGAGCCTTCCTGCATCCCGGACGCGACCATGCCGTCGCGATCCATCACGGACTGGAAGACTATTTGCGCGACAAGCTTGGTCTTGTTGCCCATCGGCTCGAACGTTGCCGTCTGCAGCGCGACGTGGCCGGGCACGCCTTCGAACTCGAACGTCGCGCAGATCCGCTCCGGCGCGACCACATCGTGGTTGACGCCGCGAAATCCGTACTCAGCTCCGTCGTCACCGCGGTGAACGACTCTCCACTCGCCGCCGGGCCGTGAGTCGAACTTATCGATCTTGATCTCGTAGCGCCGCGGTCCCCACCACTGCGCGAACAGCTTCGGGTCCGTGTACGCCCTGAACACGAGCTCGCGAGGCGCGTCGAGAACGGTCGTCGTAACGATCTCCTGTTTCCCGGGTTCGATCACGTACTCAGTCTTCGGCATTGTCTTGACTCCCTTTTCCATCGCTTTTCTTCTTCTCCTCTTTGATGAGATCCTGCAGAACTTCGTCCAGGCGCTGGAAGCTTTCGTCCCAGAAGCGCTGGTATTCCCCCACCCATTCGGACGCTTCCTTCAAGCGCGCGACCTCGAGGCGGCATGGCCGCCACTGCGCACTGCGGCCCTGCGTGATCAACCCAGCACGCTGCAGCACCTTTAAGTGTTTTGAAACGCCAGGGAGGCTTAGGTCGAACGGCTTGGCCAGCTCCGTGACCGAGGCCTCGCCCTGCGAAAGACGAGCCAGGATCGCCCGCCGGGTGGGATCGGCGAGGGGTGCAAACGTGGTGCTGAGTTGATCGCTTGGCATCTTATTTTTCTCTCTAGCTAATTAGCTAATCGGAAGAATACTTGCGGCCGCGCCGGATGTCAACTGCTTGCGACTCATAGATTCGGCACAGGTCACGCCTATGCAGCCCGGGCCCAGGTCGGATTCGCTCCCGAATAGCCCGACTTCCCCAAGGACCTCCGCCCGGACGAGGTGCTCGATCAAATCGGGCAGTTGCTGGGATTTTGCCCGACGCCTCCGGCGCGCTTGACATCTCGCGTTCTGGTTCGCATACGTTGGTCGCGATCTGTGTGGTGCTCTTCTGGTCGGTGCGCAGAACGCAGGTCTGACCAGGCCCTATTGACAGGGGTTCGTTTCAGCCCACATGCTCTAAAGGCTGGATTCCCACCCTCACAAGGGGGTGTGGAGCGGGGTGGAGGTGAATCGATGAAACGAATTCGTCGGTTG
>VBFD01000081.1:0-8871 GCA_005883585.1 Chloroflexota bacterium | reverse complement strand
GATGGTGCCCGTGCCAGGGCTACCAGGGTTGGGCGCATACCCGGGGTTGGTCTTCACGATTACAACGTCCTTGATGTCACCCGTAATCACCGATCCGCTCTGGGTGACGTTGCTCGAGACGATGACCCCCATGAAAGCTGGGAGTGGGCCCGGAGGTGGGGGTGTGGAGTTTCCAGTGTCCGTCGACCAGTGATTGCCGCAGACGGGTGGGGGTAGTCCGAAGGAGTTGTCCTCGAATCCGGCGAAGCCCTTCATGGCGGAGGGCGAGGGCCCGGGCCCGCTCATTGGATTCATCTGATCCCACTGGCTGCCCCAGAAGTAGGCATTCAGCGAAAGGTTGGCCGGCGGCACTGTCAGGTCACCAACCACAAAGGCAGCGCCCTTGTTGGTCGCGAAGGCAAAGACGGTCTCTGCGCAGGTCGCCTTTGCAGTGCTCTTGCCGACGTCCGAGATGTTTGTTGTAACCGTGACGGGGCCTGTCGAGGAGTAGGTGTGGGTACCGCTGACCGTGTACGGCGCGTTGCCGGGGCCACCGGCGATCGTCACCGGATTGCCGTCAGCCGGCGAGGTGTTTCCATCACCCCAGTTGATGGTGGCCGAGAAGTCACTCAAGGTTCCCGTCGAGCTCGCGTCGCTGAAGGTCGCCGTCGGGCCTGTGTACGTCTGTGGAATGAACGGCGAGGCGATGGCGCACTTAGCGGAGAGCGCGGCGTCCGCGATCGTGGCAGTCGACATCGTAGTGGCGCCGTTGCTGGGGGTGTCGGGATCTTTGATGGTCACTGTGACCGTCTTCGATCCTTCCTCCGAGTACATGTGGTCGCCGCTTACCGTAAACGGTCCACCCATCGGCCCGGTCACCGTGCCCGGGCTGGAAGATGCATCTCCCCAGTCGATGGATGCCGTGTACTCGGCCGCCGTGGAGCTGGGGTCGGGATCCACTATTTTCGCGACCGGCTGGCCGACAAAAGCCGTCCCTTCTGTTGCTGAGACGTTGATACCCGTCGCCGTGATCTTCTGCTCGACCACAATCCAGGTCTTCGTGGCGGTGGCACACTGCTTAACGCCTGCGCTGTCGGTGAAGCATGCCTGGATGGTGTCAGGACCCGGTGAACCGTTGTTGGTATACGTGAAGGACACCTGACCATTGGTATCGGTGTGGCAGGTTGGGTCGGTGCTGCACGTGCCGCCGACGCCGGTATCCGGCCCGGCGGTGATGCTGAAACTGACCAGGACGCCCGGAGCAGGCAGGCCGTTGGTCGTCACCGTAGCCGTCACCGTGTGGTTGGTTCCGGTGGGATTGGTCGCCGTCGCCGGCGTCAGCGTGATGTTGGAAACGGCAGCGGTCAACTCGCCTTTGAGGCAGAGACCGAACAGTTGGAAGCTGCCGGCTGCGTTGATAGGGCCCAACTCCTTGGCCCCGGTGTTGATGTTGAATCGGTAGAAGTTGCCGGTGTTGAAATTCCCGGACCAGAACGAGGTGCCATTGGGATCAAGGTTGAGCGCGAACCATGACGCTTCCCCCGGAATACTGTAGGTCTGCATCACCGCGCCGGCACCGTTCAAGCGCACGATGTCACTGGTGTCGGCTACCAGGAGACCCCCAGTACCGTTACCAGGCGGCAACAGGCGCAGCGCGTACGCCACCCCGGTCAAGGCTATGGTGTTGAAGTCGGTGAGCTGCGTGCTCGCAGCCACATTGAACCGTTTGACATGCGATCCCTCGGATGTGTAGAAAATCGTCTGCTGGTCGCTAGAGAGGTCCACCCAATCCGTACCGCGACTTTCTGTGGCGGGAGAGTACTCCGTCGAAGACGTTCCCGCCGCGTTGTAGTGCGTCAGCTTGTTGTTGCCGCCCGCGTGACCTACGTAAAAGCTGCCGTCGGCCGCGAACACCACTGATTCGTTAGCGGCCGTTCCGCTTCCAGTGGTGTTGATGGTCTGCAGGATGGCATGGGGATCGTTGTTGTCATAGGCCTCAACCAGGTTTTGGCTGAAGTTCGTTGTGTAGAGCCTGGTCCCGGTTGGGTTGAACGCGCATCCGGTGGTAAAGCCGCCGCGCCCATCGCTGATGGTCTGCTTGAAGACGCCATTGTTGTCGTACACCTTGTACGAGCCGTTCGAGACCGCCGCGAAGACGTCGCCGTTGTTCCACGTCGTGGCGGCTGTCGCAACCCCGCTGGGAATGGCGACGCCAACGACGCTCATGGCAAAGGAAACAAGAACAGTCAGGAATCTCTTTTTCATCGGCTCAATTCCCCCGCCCGTGAACCAAATCCCAATTCAGGCAGCCATTGGGTAGGCATTTGCCGGGCATCTTGAGTGTGCGGTTACCGGGACGAGCAACCGTCTCAGAATTGGCTCAGACGAGTCTCAACAATGCCTGACTAGGCCTGGCTGGTCAGCGCCTCCGCCAATCCGCGTATGCCCTGCTTCACCAGCCGATACAGCGTGGCCCGCGAGACGGCCAGGTTTCGCGCACCCTGCTTCGGGCACGGGCGCCTCGAGAGATAGACCAGTTCGAGGGCGCGGTACGGTGAATCATTCCCGTCCGACGCGGCTCGGGCTGCGGTTAGCGCCTGCAGAATCGCCTGGCGCACAGCTGCCGGCCTTGGTGTCTTGGCATCAACCTGCGTCACCGCAGGAAGATCCATCAGCAACGAGCGGCTCAGCCATCGATCGTCAGTCCAATGGCGTAAAGCTGTTTGCAACTCGGTCTCGAGCTCCGCAGGATGCAGCGACCTCGGAAGCCGGCGGCCGCTCATGACCGCTTCGATCCAGGGCTCGAACCCGATTTGAGAAAGGTCGAGCACGTAGCCGTCAACGGGATAGTCCAGGCCCCAAGCCACGTTTCTGGCAACTGGCAGCAGCTGGAAGCCGCAGGCGTCCAGCATCCGCTTGTGGGCCGGTACGTAAGTGGAAGACAGGTAGATTCCGCTGCTTGCAAAGACGCCTGAAAGATCGCGAAGGAGCGATCCCCGCACCGCGCCAGGGATCTTTCCTCCATGCACCAGATGGAGTAGATAGAAGATGTTCGAACGATCCGGCGAGGCTGGCAATGCCGTAAGTGCCGCCTGGTCCCAGTAAGCGTGGATCAGGGGTGCCAATGCGGGGTGCCCCTCCAGGAGTGGGATCGTCTCCTGGCAAATAGGCAGGACCGTGGTGAATCCCAGTGCGCGCCCATCTCGGTCGCGGCCCACACGAATGCGAGCGCCCGGATAGCGCAGGATCGCTTCCAGGAAATCGCCGTCTTCATCGGGTGGGGCAAGATCGCCCAACACGCTGTCGGGCGGGAGCAGGTATGCCAATCGCAAGGTGAAGAGGCGCTGGATTTCCGCGTGGTCGCCCGGCCGGTATACGTCCACCCAAACCTGACCCGGCTCATCGGAGCTGAAGAACAGCTCCTGTATCAGGGCATTTCCCCACAAGTAGAAGCGATCCGCGACGAGCCACTCGCGTTCATCTGGGGGCGCCGAGCGCACACGCTCCCTGTAGTACGCAAGCGCTCTTGCTCTCAGGGCCGCATAGCGGTCTGAATGACGCCAGGCGAGATCTTCGGTGAGTCGCCGCCGCACATCTTCATGCAGCATCAGACCGTGCTCGGCCGGACAAATCATAGATAGCCGGCACAACTGGGCGAACGCGGCGCCGATGTCGTCGCGACCGCTGATCGCGCTCAGCGTGGCTTCGTCGAACTGACGAACCGCGAGGCACGCTTCGAGCAGATCGCGTAGCTGTGGCTCTCTGACCTCGACGAGCACGCGATCAACCAGAGCGCGAACCGCCAGGCGCCACTCCGGGGCGCTGGGGAAGTCGCGCACGCCGAAACGCAGAGCCAGGTCCGCCGCCAGGGACAGGGCGAGGGGGTTGAAGCCCGCGGCATTCATGACGCGGTCGATCAGCAAAGGCTCGGCCAAACCGCGCCGGCCGAGGTACTCACGACTCTCCGCAGTTGAGAAACCCTCGAGTCGAAGCGGGCGGATGACCTTGTTCCACAGCTCGTTTCGATTCCAGGCAAGACCCAGCGGGAAGCGGCTGGCGATGACAACTCGTACGCTCGTCGCCAGTCGCGGCAGGAACTCGCTCTGCAGGTAATCGGTGAGCTCGCCGAGCTGATCGAATGAGTCGAGAAGGATCAGCGTGCTGGTGGCGTTGAGCCGAGCCACCACCTCGTCGAGGTCATCGGTCGCGCGCTTGCTCAAAGCCCTGAGCAGCCCCCGTGGATTGGGGGGAATGCTCCCACCGTCGACAAAAACCACAGCCCGACCGCGCCCAATGGCGAGATGCTCGAATTCGCGGAGCAGGCTGCTCTTGCCCACACCGCTCGGACCGCTCAGGTTCAGGACTTCTGGAATTTCGGCGTCGAAGCTGAGCCATTCACGGAAGGTCGCCAGCTCGGCCTCCCGCCCAACAAACAAATCTTCGACGAGCCTCGCCACGGCGTCCCTCAGGCTCGTTACCGCGACAGTCGTTTACATCCCCCTCAGACCCGTTTCAGCACCTCCGAGGGCCTTCCAGGAAAGTGCTGGCTTATCAATCAAAAAGCTTTGCTTTGTGGCCGTCACCGTACAGTTGAGGTAGGCCGACGGAACGAGTAGCGTTCGTACTGGAGCCTGAAAAGCCCGATCACCGCGGCGGCGTCCTCGAGGCTCTCCATCCAGCAGCTCACCCATCCGGTGTCAGGCAGCACGTGGTGAGGCGTCGCGCGACCCGCTGCGATCACCTCGTCGTGAAGCTTGCGCGGCAGAGGCAGGTCGGCCAGGCGATCGCCGTGGACGTGCCCCATCTCCTTTCGCCCGTACCTGTATTCGATGCCGCCGAACCGGTGCGGCCGGGCCTCCACGCCCGGCCAGGATGACACCGACTCCCTGATCAGCTCACCGGCCCGCACCCGACCAATATAGAAAGAGGCGGGACCCTTTCGGATCCCGCCTCATCTTCTGATCGATCAGGTCACGCCGTCTGGCGCCGGGTCTGCGTCGCGAACAGGCTGCCCACGGCGAGCACGACAAGGATGGCGATGATGTACGCCGACCAAGCCAGCGCTGTCACCCCCGTGAAGCCGAAAGCGAATGGGCTCACGAACAGGATCACGGCCAGCACGGCCGGGATGATCTCGAGTCCGCCGGCCTTGCTCATCGCCACGTTCAGCAACCCGCCGAGCGCGATCAATACCCCGAGGACGTAAGCGGTCGAAGCAGCGACCGTCTGCGACGTCTCGCCGAACAAGAACGGAGTCAGAAACGTGATGACCCCCAGACCGACGACGACCCAATCCTGCCAACGCCTCCATGTGGTCATGGCTGCAACCTCCTGGGCACGACCTCGGATCTTTGGAATGCGGTGGGCGCGCCCTCCGGGGGCCCGCACTCCAGGTCCTGACATGGTGCCGACGAGAGGATCGTTCGCATGGTCTCGCGTCGCCAAGCCTTCCTCGCTCATCTCATCAACCTCCTGTTAGGGCCACCAACGACTACTTGCGGGCGCAAGCAAATATTCCTTATCCGATGGGCGACACTTGGCTCCGTGGGTGGCCCCGTCTACGCGCTCAACCTGTTCGACATCGCCGATCGGGAGGAGTACCTCGCCTACTCCCGTCGCTCGGTCGGCGAGGTGGAGAGGCATGGCGGTCGAGTCGTCGCCCTGGGCCGTTTCAGCGAAAGTGTCGACGGTGACGTCGAGCCACGCCAGGTCTTGATCCTCGTCGAGTGGAACTCGCGCGAGGCGTTCGAGAGCTACCGCGACGACCCGTACCTCGAAGACCTGCACGAGCACAGGGAGCGGGGGACCAGCCGTTATGTCTGGCAGCTGTTCGACCGACTGCCGGACCTCCGACCGCTGCTGAAAGGGCCGGCCCCACAACGATGACCGTGAAGGAGGGTTGGCGCGGCCGGTTCTTCGAAGACTTCGAGGTCGGCGACGTCTACGAGCACCCGCTCGGCCGCACGATCACGACCGCGGACAACATCTGGTTCACGCTTTTGACCCAGAACACGGCTCCGATCCACTTCGATCACCACTACGCCGCCAAGACGGAGTTCGGGAAGCCCCTGGTCAACAGCGCCTTGACGCTCGCGCTGGTGACAGGTCAGAGCGTTACCGACGTCTCGCAGAACGTGATGGCAAATCTCGGCTGGGACGAGGTCCGACTGCCCAACCCCGTGTTCGAGGGCGACACGGTGTACTCACGGTCCGAGGTGCTCGAGGCGCGCGAGTCGAAGTCGCGCAAGAACGTCGGCATCGTCACGGTGCGGACGACCGGACTCAACCAGGATGGGACCGAGGTCATCACGTTCCGGCGCACTGCGATGATCTACCGGCGCGGGCAAGGTCCGACCGCGATATCTTCCCGCGAGGGTTAGGGAGCGCGATGGACTTCGAGCTGTCAGAGCAGCAGGCGGCGTTCCGCGACCTCATGCGCGATTTCGCGCGCAAGAGCATCGCCCCTGTGGCGCGCGATTGGGAGCTGGCCGGTCGCTACCCCGAAGAGATCGTCGATGACATGAAAGCGATGGGCCTGTTCGGAATGCTGGTGCCAGAGGAGTTCGGGGGCATCGCCATCGACGCGGTCTCCTACTCGGTCGTCTTCGAGGAGATCTCGAAGGCGTGGATGGGAGTGGCCGGCATCCTCGGATCGCATTCGCTGGCGACGCTGATGCTCGCCCGATCCGGCACACCCGAGCAGCGCGAGAGATGGCTCCCAGATCTCGCGACCGGCAAGCGCCGATCGGGTATCGCGCTCACCGAGCCGCAGGCCGGCAGCGACCTGCAGGGCATCGCGACCGTGGCTCGGCGCGACGGCGATCACTATGTTGTCAACGGGGGCAAGACGTGGATCACAAACGCCCGGCATGCGGACCCGCTGCCTGTGCTGGTCAAGACGGATCCCAACGCTCAACCCCGACATCGGGGCATGAGCGTGCTGATGATCGAGCAGGGCACGCAAGGCTTCACGATCGGCAAGGATCTCGAGAAGCTCGGCTACAAGGGGCCGGAATCGTCAGAGGTTTTCCTGAGCGACTGCCGCGTTCCGGTCGAGAATCTGCTTGGCGGCGAGGAAGGGCATGGGCTGCAGCAGGCGCTTTCGGCGCTGGAGTTCGGACGCGTCAACATCGCGGGGCGCGCGGTGGGCGTCGCGCAGGCGAGCCTGGACCGCGCCCTCGCCTACGCGCGCGAGCGGCACGCGTTCGGCCGGCCCATCGCCGATTTCCAGGCGATCCAGCTGAAGCTCGCGGACATGGCGACCGAGGTACAGGCGGCGAGGCTGCTCACGTGGTGGGCGGCGTCGGCGCTCGACTCCGGACGAAGGGCCGACCTCGAGACCGGGATGGCGAAGCTCTACGCGTCCGAGGTCTGCATCAAGGCATCGCTCGAGGCGATGCGCATCCACGGCGGCTACGGCTACTCAACCGAATATGAGATCGAACGCTTTTATCGGGATGCGCCTCTGATGGCGATCGGCGAAGGCACCAACGACATCCTCCGGACCGTGATCGCGCGCCAGCTCGTCCGTGAAGACATTTCCTAACCGCGCCGGCGGAGGAGTTACGCGGTCCCCGCGCAGCTGGCTCTTTGCCCCGGGGCACAACGAGAGGCTCTTGCGTTTGGTGTTCGACGCGGGAGCGGATGTGGTGCTGCTCGACCTGGAGGACGCCGTGCCGCCCGACCTCAAAGATCGGGCGCGTGCGATGGTCGCCGAGGTGGCCGCGGCGCGGCCGTGCTGGGTCAGGGTCAACAAGGCTCACACCGAGGCATGCGCGCGCGACGTGGATGCGCTGGCCGCCTCGGTGCTGGGACTTCGCATCCCCAAGGTGGACTCCTCGGACGACGTGGCGTGGGTGGCGGAACGTGCGCCTGACGTTCCCCTGGATTGCACGATCGAATCGGCGCGCGGCGTGCTTGCGGCCTTCGACATCGCCTCCGCGCCGGCCTGCGCATTGCTCTCCTACGGCGGACTCGACCTCGCGGCCGACCTCGGCATCGCCGCCGGCGAGCAGGAGACGCTTTTCGCCCGCTCGTACCTGGTGACGGCCGCCCGAGCGGCCGGCAAGCCGCCTCCGAGCGACGGCGTACATCCTCTCCTCGAGGACGACAGCGGCCTGCGAAGGGAGGCCGAGTCAGCGCGGCGGTTGGGTTTCTTCGGCAAGTCGGCGATACATCCGCGCCAGATTCCGATCATCCACGAGGTGTTCGCTTCCACGCCTGAAGAGCTGGCGTGGGCTACACGCGTGCTGGCGGCGTTTGAGAAATCCGGGGGCGCGGCGACGAGGACCGAGGATGGTGAGTTCGTCGACCTGCCGGTGGCGGAGCGGGCGCGCCGGATCATGCAGAGTTGATTCCCTTAAGCTCGGACGACACCGCAGACCCGACGTCAGCGATCCCTGTCGTCACGATCGGGCTGATCATCGTCAACTTCCTGGTGTTCTTTTACGAGCTCGCCCTGGGAACCCAGGGCTCGCAGCTCGACAACTTCATCAACGCCTATTCGCTCGTGCCCTGCGAGTACTCGCACCAATGCCCACTCGTCCCTGGGACGCCCTCGCCTTTCTGGCTCACCCTGTTCACCTCGATGTTCATGCACGCGGGGTGGGCGCACATCCTCGGCAACATGCTCTTCCTGTTCGTGTTCGGCATCCACGTCGAGCGATCGATGGGCATCATTCGCTATCTCGCCTTCTACTTCATATGCGGGCTGGGCGCCAACGGCCTCGAGATCGCGACCTCGGTGGGATCGAACGCGCCTGGGCTCGGCGCCAGCGGTGCCATTGCGGGGGTGCTGGCCGGCTACCTGGTGCTCTACCCGACGAGCCACGTGCGGACTCTGGTCACGCTGGGGTTCTTCTTCTGGTTGGCTCGGGTGCCGGCGTGGGTCTT
>VBFD01000119.1:0-50666 GCA_005883585.1 Chloroflexota bacterium | reverse complement strand
GTCTCCCGAACCGCGAGGACCGCAAGGACATCGCGGCGCTCTACTTCGACAAGAAGCAGCACGACCCCGCCCTCGATACTCCGGATCGGCGCGAGGAATTCGCTCGCATCACGGACGGCTACTCGCCGGCCGACATCGAGCAGGTCCTGTCCCTCGCGCTCCTCTACGCATTCGAAGACGGCCGCGACGCTCTCTACTGGAAGGACATCCGCGAGGCGATGGGCAACGTGGAGGCCGGGCTCGCGATTCCAGTCGAATACACCGAGCGCGACAAGATTGCGGTTGCGCGTCACGAGCTTGGGCACGCGGTGGCATCGCATTTCTTCCAGAAGGACCACTCGCACGTCCGGCTGTCGATTCGCCGGCGAGCCAATCCCCAGATCGGAGAGATCGGCGGCTATCACAAATCCCTGCCCATGGAGGAGGAATGGTTGGAGTTCCGCTCGCAGCTGGCCGCGGACATCCGCGCGTCACTTGGATCTCTCGCGTGCGAGCACGTCTTCTACGGCGAAAACACCACCGGAGTGACGATGGACCTGATCCAGGCCACCGCAACCGCGAGCCGGATGGTCGGCATCGTAGGCATGGGACCGGACAAGCTCGACCCCGAGATGTCGCGCAAAGCGATGAACATCGGTGAGCAGCTCATCTCGGTGGTTCAAGTGACGCAGGGCGTCCACGAGCAAGGGACCCCGTCGGGTGCAGTGCTCAACAACCCGATGGCCCGGCGCACGGTCGCACAGCTGCTTGGCGCGGCCTACATCGACGACTGGCGTCTTATGTACGTCAACAAGGAAGCCATCGACCTTGCCGCCGAGGCGCTCATCGCGCAAGGCGAGCTGGTGGGCGATGAGATCAGCGGACTGCTCGACTCGGTCGGAATGCGAGAGCCGAATGCGAGCGACCCATACCCGGAGGACTTGCCTGTGCTTCCGGACCTGCAGCGCCCATCGGTCGTGACCGCGACGGGGTCGGCCTGATCCGGATTCCTTCGGCGGTTCTCGTCGCGGTGATGCTGGCGCTGCCTGCGCGCGTGGCCTTCGCGCAGGATCCGTTGGTGCCGCCCAGCGCTCATCACGAAGCCGCGCGGATCATGAGCGCCGAGGTGGCGATGACGCAGGCGCTGGCGCAGCTCCAGGCCCTCAAGGTGCAGCCGGCACCGACCACCCTGATCGATGGCATTCGCTACCAGCTGTCGATCGAGGCGGCCGAATATGCATATCGCGACGCGGCGCGCCAGGAGGAGCTGCGGGTGTACGAGGTCGCCAGCTACTCGAGCGTGGAGGCGTCGGTCTCGCCCCTGCTGCCCACGGCGGTTGCGCGCCCGCTGGAGGACGCGGTCGCCGCGCTGCACTCCCTTTATGCGCTGGCGGGTATCGACCAGTACTACCTGGTCAACGTGCACTTCAATCACCCCTACACAGATGCCGCCCCAGTGGACTCCCTGCGGTCCTATTACGCCGAGGCGCAGAAGACATACGGCGTCGACGCGAGCTACCTCGCGTCCATCAACTACATTGAGAGCAACTTCGGCCGGGTCAACGGACCGTCATCCGCCGGTGCACTCGGTCCGATGCAGTTCCTGCCCGGCACGTGGGCGAATTGGGGCAACGGCGGCAACGTGATGGATCCCCACGACGCCATCCTGGCTGCGGCCCGCTACCTCGTTCACTACGGCGCGCCGGGCAACATGCGGCAGGCGATCTTCCACTACAACCTCGACTACGACTACGTCGACGCGGTCGAGTTCTTCGCCCGCGCCTACCGCGCCGACCCTCACTGGCTCGACCGGATGTACTACTGGAACACGACCGGCTAGACACCCTCCCGCCGCGTCTCAGCCATTGTTAGAGTAAGTACTCATGGAGTATCGAATCGAACAGTTGGCCCGGGTGGCAGGCGTGGCTGTCGACACCATCCGTTTCTATCAGGGCAAAGGCCTCCTGGAGGCGCCCCGCCGGGAAGGCCGCGTCACCTGGTACGGCGACGCCCACCTGGACCGGCTTCGCCGCATCCGCGACCTTCAGCAGAGAGGCTTCACCCTGACCGTGATCCAGCGATTCCTGGCCGGTGAGCTGGAGCCGTCTGACGAAGGGCTGGTGGCCGCGATCACCCGGCCGGCGGCTCCGCAAACCCTGACCCTGGCCGAGCTGGCCGAGCGCAGCGGGGTAGCCCAGCCGCTCCTGGCAAGCCTCGAGCAGGCGGGGCTGCTCGTGCCCATCGAAGGCGGTGACGAACCCAGGTATCCCGCCGACGATCTGAACGCAATCGCGGCCGGAATGAAGCTGATCGCAGCCGGCATCCCGCTCGGCTCGCTGATGGAGCTGGGCAAAGAGCACGCTGCGAACATCGACCGCACCGCGCGCCAGGCGGTGGACCTGTTCGACCACCACGTGCGGGAGCGCATCCAGGCGGAGGGGGGCGAGACCGAGGCCGCCGAGCGCAGGCTGCTGGCGCTCTTCACCGAGCTGCTCGAAGCGAGCGGCACGCTGGTGCGGCACCACTTCGAGCGCACCCTTCTGCGCGCCGCGCGCGAGCACGTCGAGAAACGATGATCGTCAGCACCCCGGTTCGCACCTGGGAGCTCGATCGCACACCCGACCTCGTCGATCTCGTCAGCGCAGCCCGCGACGCCGGTCATGAGGTCCTGCTCATGGAGCGGCCGATGCCCGACGCGGTGAGCGTAGCGGCGTTGGGTCGCGCGTTCGATATGGTCGCCGCGGCCGGCGGAGTGGCGCTCGAAGACGCGACGGGTGCGGTCATCGATTTCGAGCGTGGCGAAAACCGGCTCCTGGCCGCCGCAAGAATGTGGCGCCGCGTCAGCAGCGCGCTGGCAGCGGAAGACTCCGTCGCGGGTCCGATCGCAGTGGGTGGTTTCGCGTACAGGCCCGACCGCGACCCGGGTGGGCCGTGGTCGGGCTTCCCCGCGTTGCTCTTTCGGGTGCCGGCGCTGGCAGTGATGAGGATGCGAGGCCGCACGTTCGCCATTTCGGCAATGCCCGAGGCGGCGGATCTCCTCGACCTCGAGCCACCGCGGATCACCGCGCCGGCCGCGCGCAAGCTCGAGGTGAGCGCGATCCGCAACCCGGTCGCGTGGACGGCGGCCGTCGAGTCGGCGGCGGCGCGACTGCGCGCCGGCGAAGCCGCGAAGGTCGTCCTCGCGCGCGAGGTGATGGCGCGCGGCGACGGCGTGGTCGCGGCGGGCATGGTGGCGCGCTCGCTGCGCGCGGCCTATCCGTCGTGCTTCATCTACCTGGTCACCGGCGCCGATGGCACCGCGTTCATCGGCGCCTCGCCTGAGCTTCTCGTGCGGCGATCGGCGAACCGCGCCATCGCGCAGCCCATGGCCGGGTCCGTGGCGCGCGGTTCTAGCGAGGCCGATGACAACCGCCTGGCACGGCAGCTAGAGGAGAGCGCGAAGGACGGCGATGAGCATCGTCTCGTCGCCGACTTCGTCGTCGACGCGCTGCGGCCGTTTGCGAATGCAGTTTCGGCTCAGCCGCCCGAGGTGGTGCGGTTCACCAACATCCAGCACCTCGCGACCACCGTCGCTGCGGAATTGAGCGAGCCGGCCGCGGACGCGCTCGAGCTCGCGGCCGCCCTCCACCCCACACCCGCCGTCGGCGGGTGGCCGCGCGAAGCCGCCGACGTTTTGATTGACGAGCTCGAGACTATGGAGCGGGGATGGTACGCGGGCGCGGTTGGCTGGATGGATGCTCGCGGAGATGGTGAGTTTGCGGTTGCATTGCGCTGTGGCCTGCTCTGGGAGGACGGCGCGCGTCTTTATGCAGGTGTAGGCGTGATGCCGGACTCGGACGCCGCACGCGAGCTCGACGAAACCGAGCTGAAGTTCAAAGCACTGCTCACCGCATTGACGTGATCGTCGACATCAACGGCGCCCGCATCCACTACCGCCGCGAGGGCGCCGGCTTCCCGATCCTGATGTTCCATGCAGGAATCGCTGACTCGCGGATGTGGCAGCCGCAGGCGGACGAATTTGCCAAGCAGTTCGATGTCATCAGGCCGGACATGCGCGGCTTCGGGGATTCCGAGCTGCCGCCGCGGCGCTGGTCGCCGGTCGGCGATGTGATCGCCCTCATCGACGAGCTCGGGCTGAAACCGGCGCACGTGATCGGCTGCTCGCTGGGCGGTGGGCTCGCCATCGACCTGGCGCTTGACCATCCCGCGCGAGTCTCCAAACTGGTATTGGTCGGACCCTCTGTGGGCGGAGACAGTTTCGGTAAGAAATATCCGGAGGTGTTCGCCGAGGTCAGGGCGGCTGCCGCGGCCAACGACCTGGAGGCTTTGAATCAAGCAGAGGCGCGCCTCTTTCTCGATGGGCCGGGCCGCGCTCGCGGTCATGTCGGCACCGCGTTGATCTAGTCATGGATTCGATCAAGGACGCGCGCAAGGCCGTCATTCACGACGCCGCCCACCTTCCGAATCTCGAACACCCGGAGGAGTTCAACCGCATCGTCCTGGATTTCCTAACTACGTAGAGCCGCCGCGGCCGCCTCCCAACACAGGCGATGGCCGCTGACGCTGTCGTCGCGTTTGAACCGAACCACGACCATTGTCGGCGCCGCTTTCTCGATGGCGTCGCTGATCGCCGGCTCGAGGCCGGAACGATCGGTGACCGGGCTGTAGACCAGACCGTAAAGGCGCGCGATCTGAGCGAAGTCCAGTCCCAGCGGAGTCGCGAAGATCTCCTCGAAGACATCCGGGTGCTGGGCCTGCGGAAGGAAGTTGAAGACCCCGCCTCCATTGTTGTCGCAGACGATCACGGTCGCCTTGATGCCGTGGCGACTGATCGCCCACAGGCCGTTCATGTCGTGATACACGGAGAGGTCGCCGAGCAACAGCACGGTCGGAACTCCGCTGCGACCGGTGGCGACGCCCAGGCCGGTGGACACGAGCCCGTCGATACCGCTCGCGCCTCGGTTCCCAAAGAAGCGCTGCTGGGGTTTGGCCAGCGGCCAGAAGCTGTCGGCTGCCCGGATCGGCATGCTCGACCCGACGAACACCTGGGCCCCCTCAGGCAGGCGCGAGGCGAGCGCGCGAACGATGTGACCTTCGTGGATGGGCGTAGAGATGAGCGTCGCCGAGATCGCGGCTCCGGCCTTTTTTCCAGCCGACACCCATTCGTCACGCCAGGCGGCGCGGTTCGCGGGCGGCAGCGCTTCGAGCAGTGCCTGTGGATCGCAAGCGACTACGTGGCGGGCCAGGTGATCCTGGTCCCGCCACTCACGGTCCGGGTCGATGAGGAAAGTTGGCGGCGAGGCCGCCGCGAGCCAGGAGTTCAAGGCGCGCGAGGTTGGAGTGGCGCCGAGGCGGATGACGAGATCCGGTCCGTGCTCGAGCGACCAACCGGCACGCAGCAATGCTTCGTACGACTCGACGGAGCCACCCGTCTCGGCGCGCCTGAGCTGCGAGCCCGGCTCGGCCAGGACTGGGAATCCAAGCCGCATCAACGCGGGGGCGAGACGCTCGCCGTCTCGCATCTCGCCCGCCACCACCAGGGGGCGGCGCGAGCGCTGGAGCGCCGACGCAAGCGTCGCCAGCTGAGCCGGCGTGGGCTGGGTGCGCCCCGAAGTGATCGTCTGGCCGGCGTCGCCCTGTGCGGACGGGACCTGGCCCGGGGGCGGCACCAACGGCTCGCGAAACGGCAGGTTGAGGTGGACCGGGCCGGCCGCCGCCTCGGCCACCGCCCGAGCAGCCAGTCGCCGCCAAATCCGCGGCGCTCCGGGGATCTCGACGGGCACCCCCGGGTCGAAGAACCAGCGGACGGCGGTGCCGAAGAGCCGCTGCTGGTCGATCGACTGGTTGGCGCCCACACCTTGCAGCTCGGGCGGGCGGTCCGCTGTGATGACTATCAGCGGCGTTCCGGAGTACGACGCCTCCACCACAGCCGGGTGAAGCTCAGCGGCCGCCGTGCCTGACGTGCACAGAACCACGGCGGGTTTGCCGGTGACCTTGCCGAGCCCGACCGCGAAGAAGGAGCTCGACCTCTCGTCGATCTGGACGATCACCTTGATCTTCGGGTGACGCTGCAGCGCCATCGCCACCGGGGCCGAGCGCGAGCCCGGCGAGACGCACGCGTACTCGACGCCCTGAGAGGCGAGCTCATCGACGAACGTCGCGGCGAACGTCTGCGTTACATCCATACGATTTGTCCATGCCGATTCTGGAGGGCGCCGACGTGCGCCTCAACTATTTCGTTGCAGGCGAGGGCGCCCCGGTCACCCTCCTCCACGGCTTTACGCAGAGCGGGCGGAGCTGGCAGGAGCTGATCAACGCCATGCCCGGAGGCTGGCGCTGGGTCGTGCCCGACCTGCGCGGTCATGGCGAAACTCGGTTGCAGCCCGGGGCAATGTGCACCATGGACGCGTGTCTCGCTGACCTCGAGATTCTCTGGGACCACCTCGGCATCGAGCGCACCCACCTCGTCGGCTATTCGATGGGAGGCAGGCTCGCGCTGCACGTGGCGGCCCGGAAGCCCGAGCGCCTGCTTTCGCTGGTCACCATCGGCGCCCATGCGGGCCTCGAGGAGGGCCCTCGGGAGGGCCGCCGCCTGGGTGACGAGGCGCTCGCCCAGCGCATCGAAAGCGACGGGCTCGAGGCGTTCGTCAAATACTGGAGCGGCCTGCCGATGTTCGCCGGCCTGGAGCGGCGGGGGCCGTCGTTCGTCGCGCAGCTGCGCGCGGAACGTATGAGCAACACGGTGGCCGGGCTTGCGTGCTCGCTGCGCGGAATGGGCGCGGGCGTCATGGAGCCCCTGTGGGGTGAGCTCGCGAGCGTGACCGCGCCGAGCACCTTCGTCGCCGGCCAGCTCGACCACGGCTACGTCGCTTCCGCGCGGAGGCTGGCCGCCAGTGTTCCCCATGGGCGCATCGAGGTCGTTCTGCGCGCGGGCCACGCGGTGCATCAAGAGCGACCCGAGGCGTTCGCGCATGCCCTGGCCGCTCACCTGGCGGCCGCGGGAACGCCTGACTCGAGCACGACTTCTGATTGAACGCCGGCGGCGTAGCGAGCTGCGCCGAGCCGTTCTTGGTCGAGCTGTCGGTCGAGCATCCCGCCGTGGGCGACCGGGCGCAGGATGAATGACCGGCACCCCAGCGCGAGCTGATGCTCCACCTCGCGCGCAACGTCCTGCGGATGGGCGGCCGTGATGTACGCGGTTTTCATGCGAGCATTCCCGCCGCGAGGAGGAGCGCGTAAGCGATCTCGGCGGCCGCCATGCGCTTGAGCGCTCGCACGAGCCCCGGACCGGTGCGCGTCGCAAACGCCGTGCGTACGGGCACCGCCGCGATCGGGATCGCGAAATGGACGAGCATCACAGTCACGCCGGCGAGGCCGGTGACGAAGATCACTATCGGCACCGCAAAAGCCGCACAGACGAGAAGCAGAAGGAGAATCAACGTGCGGTCGCGTCCGATCCGCGTCGCCAGCGTGCGCTTGCCCGCAGCGGCGTCCGTGTCGATGTCGCGGAGATTGTTGAGGACGAGGATGGCCGTGGCCAGACATCCCATTCCGATGCCGGCGAGCACGGCGAGCGGCGTCACGTGCAGCGTCTCGACGTAGACCGTTCCGCAAGTCGCGACCAGGCCGAAAAAGACGAACACAAAGAGCTCGCCCAACCCGAGGTATCCATAGGGTCGCGGTCCGCCTGTGTAAAGCCAGCCCGCGAGCAGGCAAGCGGCGCCAACCACCAGCAGCCGCCAATCGGTCGCCAGGCTGAGCACGACACCGGCCACGCCGGCGACGCCGAATGCCGCCAGCGCCGCCATCCTGACGCTTGCCGGCGCCACGACGCCCGACGATGCCGCCCGCAGCGGGCCTACCCGGCGCGGAGTGTCGGCGCCGCGGACGAAGTCGGAATAGTCGTTGGCGAAGTTGACCCCGACCTGCATCGCGAGCGCGACCACCAGTGCGCCAAAACCAGCGGCCGGGCGGATGCCGCCTTGATGGATCGCGACGGCGGTGCCGGCAAGTACGGGCGCGACCGATGCGGCCAGGGTCGCGGGGCGCACAGCGGACCACCACGCGCGAGCCGCCGTCACCGCCGGCGCGGCCACGACCATGCTCACGGTCTCTTGGGGAATTTCGAGAAGTTCGGTTTTCGTTTTTGCACGTACGCGTCGCGGCCTTCCTGCGCCTCTTCGCTCATGTAGTAGAGGAGCGTCGCGTCGCCAGCGAGCTGCTGGATGCCGGCGAGCCCGTCGTCGGCCGCGTAACCAGATCTCGCGCGCCTTCTTCTGGCCGACGATGCGGGCGAGAAGCCCGGCGCCGTATCCGCCGTCGAAGCTCCCGACCCTCGGACCGGTCTGGCCGAACCGGGCGTTGTCGGCGGCGATGGTCAGGTCGCAAACGACATGCAGGACGTGGCCGCCACCGATCGCATAGCCGGCCACCATCGCGATCACGGGCTTGGGCAGCCGCCGGATCTGCACCTGGAGGTCGAGCACGTTGAGACGGCCCGTGCCTTTCGGATCGACGTAGCCGTCATCTCCGCGAATCCTCTGGTCGCCGCCGGAGCAAAACGCCTCGGTGCCAGCTCCAGTGAGGATCACGACTCCGATCGTCGGGTCGTCGCGGGCCACTTCGAACGCCTTCGACATCTCGAACACTGTGGTGGGGCGAAAGGCGTTGCGGACCTCGGGGCGGTTGATCGTGATCTTGGCGATGCCATCCCAGGTGTCGTAGAGGATGTCTTCGTACTCGCCGGAACGTTTCCAGGAGCTCTTCGCCCGGGTTGTCCGACCTTTCAAGCCCGCACTCCTAGAGCGTTCACTAGCACTATCGGAAATCGTACGCCGACGTTCGCTAACGGCGCTCGAAGGCCAGCCTGGCGCCCAGGCCGATCAGGACGAACCCCGTGAGCCTGGTCATGACGTTGCGGATGCGTGCGCCCAGACCGCTGCGGCCGAGCCCGCTCACGACGTGGCCGTAAGCGATCAGCCAGGCCAGCAGCATGACCTCGAACGCGCCGACCATCAGGACGAGCCGGATTGCCGGGTCGCCCGGGACGATGAACTGCGGCATCACCGTGACGAAGAACGCGCCTGTCTTGGGGTTCAGCAGGTTGCTGAACAAACCCTGGCCCCAGGCACTCGTGTCGCCAAGAGTTGTTCGCGGTCGGGCGGGCGAGCCTGGATCACCAGGTGATTTGGTCAACACGGTTCGCAGTCCGAGGTAGCAGAGATATGCGGCGCCCGCCAGCTTGAGCATCGTGAACGCCGTTGAGGAGCGTTCCAGGAGCACGCCGACACCGAACGAGGCAGCGGTCGCCCACGCGAGGATTCCGACCGCAATACCCAACGCCGACATCGTCGAGGCTCGCGGGCCGGCGGCGAGCGCGTTGCGGACGATCAGCGCCGTGTCTGGACCTGGCGTAGCGATGATGAGCGCCGAGAGGGCGACCCAGGCCAGCAGCCGTCCATCGAGCTCCAACCAGCTACGCCTTGTGAGTTGGTTTCGGTCGCGGAAAAAGCCTGACGATCTTGGCGTAGTCATCGGGCGTGTCGACGTCGTCCAGTTGGTCGAGCGACGGCACGACGTCGACCAGCTCGGGCCTGCGATCCAGCACCTGGCGCGCACCTGCATCGCCTTCGAGAGCCATCATGTCCTCCCAGAGCTCACGCGCCAGCAGCACCGGCGGCGTCCACTTGCCGGCGGCGGCGCCGGAAACGGCGACCGCCGGGCGCGAACCCTCCTGACGCCATGCGCGCAGCAGCGCCGCGACCGTGCGTGAACCCACCATCGGCTGATCGCCCAGCATCACGAGCGCGCCTTCCATGTCAGAGCGCAGCGCGCGGAGGCCGGCCTGGAGCGACGATGCCATCCCCGTCTGCGCGCGTGGATTGTGAATCAGCTCGGCGTCGCCGCCAACCGCCTGCTTGACGTCGTCGGAGGCGTACACGACCAGGATCTGGTGACAGCCGCCGTCCGACGCCGCCTCGATGACGGCCTTCACCATCGGCCGGCCGTCGAACTCGAGCAGAAGCTTTTGCGAACCGGGCATGCGTGAGCTCGAGCCTGCGGCGAGCACTACCGCGCCCACCGGAAGCAGCGCGTCGGCGAGGCGGTCAAAAGGAGGCGATGTCGCGCGAATCCATTCGACATCGGCGTCGGCCCGGATGGCGATCTCGACGAAATCCCGCAGCCGTGCACTGTCCGCGTCGACGAGGAACAACCGGCGGCCGGCCAGCACGCTCAGGTCTCGATCGTCCGCCGGCAAGCCGATGACGGCGATCGCCTTACAGTCGGCGCGCGCGGCCACGTGCTGAAGCCCAGCGTCGAGGTCGCGGCCGCGCACGACCACACTGTGCGGGCCCTCGGGCTCGCGGTAGGTGCGACCCCTAATCGGCAGCTCGAGGTCGCTCATGACGAAGACGGGCATGCCAATAACATGGCAGACCGGACCGGGATTCGAGCCTTTGCTCGGGTAGGTCTTAAAGTCATTGGGTGCCTGTTATCGGCGCCCACGTGGACTCATCGGGCGGGCTGCATCTGTCCTACGAGCGTGCCAAAGCGATGGGCGCCGACGCGATCCAGGTCCACCCCACCCCGCCAGGCTTCTGGGGCTCTCCCAAGCTCGACGAGGGCCGCATCTCGACTTTCAAGGAAACGGCGGCCAAGCACGGTAACCCGCCCTTTTACTTTCATGCCGTGTATCTGATCAACCTGGCCGGCGACGATCCGACCATGCGCTCACGCTCCGAAAGCACACTGACGGGCTACCTCAAGTCGGCTGACGAGCTCGGCGTCAACGGGGTGATCTTCCACACCGGGTCGCACAAGGGCGCCGGTTTCGAAGAGCGCCTACCGTCGATCCTCGAGCACCTCCGCAAGGTCCTGGAACGCGCCGACCCGAAGACGGCGCGGCTGCTCATCGAGAACAACGCCGGGCTCGGCGGGTCGGTGGGCGCCCGCTTCGAAGAGATCGCCAGCATGCTGGACGGCCTCGGCGATCCGCGCGTCGGCGTGTGCTTCGACACCTGCCACGCTTTCGCGTCCGGTTATGACGAGCGCACTCCCGCCGACGTCGCGCGGACGATCGATGAGCTGGACCGCGTCGTGGGCCTGAAGAACGTCGACGTCATCCACTGCAACGATTCCGTCACCGGCCTCGGTTCCAACCGCGACCGGCACGCCAACATCGGAGTGGGCGAGATCGGGGAGACCGGCTTTCGCGCACTGCTACACGAGCCGAGGCTGGCCCCGCTGCCCTTCATCCTCGAGGTCCCGGGAGCCGGCAACGGCCCGGATGCCGAGCAGGTTGCCGTGCTCCGCCGCCTCGCATCCAGCTAGGAGCCCCAGGCTTCACTCCCCGTCGTGCCGCATCGGCGCATACCGCGGCGGCCGCATCGCCGCCAGACCGGCCAGGTGCCAGGCGCGGGCAGCGACCCGCTTGAGCAGCTGGAATGTCGCCTTCGGCTGGCCCTCCGCCATCAATTGGCTGTTCTCGAGTTCCCTCTGCAGGTCCTGAAGCCTCTGCCAGGCCGCATCCTCATTCATGTACGGGTACATCCGCCACCTCCTGTAACTACCTATGTGCTTTTGCTAGTTATTATAACTAACGTGGGCCGTTTAGGGGTTATGGATATAATCGAAGCGAACATGTCCGATCGAGACACCGCCACCGGCGTCGTGGGTCTGGTGCAGGCCTACGTGAACACGGTCGATATCCAGGACGGACCCGAGGAGCTCTCAGATCCAAACACGCTCGAGCGGTGGCTGGTTGCGCGGGGCCTGATGGAGCCGGGCCACCCAGTGTCGGAAGCTGACCTCAAGAACGCGATCGCGGTGCGGGAAGCGATCCGAGGCGTCATCGGGGCCAACACAGGCGCGGCGATCTACCCCCTCGACGTCGCCACCCTGAACGAAGCCGCCACGGCCAGCCGGCTGCGGGCAAGGTTCGGCGCCGACGGCAAGGCGCGCCTGGAGCCGGACTCGGGCGGCGTGGCGGGCGCAATGGGCCGGATGGTCGCCGCGGTCTTCACGGCGATGGCGGACGAAAACTGGAGCCGGCTGAAGCTGTGCGGCTCCCCCACGTGCCGCTGGGCTTTTTACGACCAGTCCCGCAACCACTCGAGCCGTTGGTGCACCATGGCCTCCTGCGGAAACCGTCAGAAGGCCAGGCGGTTCCGGCAAAGAGCGAAGGCCGCGATCTAGCGCAGGGCCCGAGCCTCGCGCATGAACGACCCTGAACCGCCGAATCGAACCGCCGTGATCTCCGCCAGGATGCCCAGGGCCGTTTCTTCAGCCCCACGCCCACCCAGATCAAGACCAACCGGGCCGTGGACGCGGGCGATCTGCTCCTCGGTGAATCCCTCTTCGCGCAGCGCCGCGAAGCGGTTCTCATTGGTCTTGCGGCTGCCGATCGCGCCGACATAGCCAACGTCCTTTCCCAGCACCGCGCGCAGCGCCGGCAGGTCGAACTTCGGGTCGTGCGTGAGGATGACGACGTACGTCGATTGGTCGAGCGTCAGCTGCGACATCGCTTCGTCCGGCCACGCGACGATCAGCTCGTCAGCGTCTGGGAAGCGTTCTTTGGTGGCGAACTTCGCCCGGGCGTCGATGACAGTCACGTGGTAACCCATCAGCTTCGCGAGCCGGTGCAGCGGGATGGCGATGTGGATCGCGCCGACGATGATCAATTGAGCGGGCCTGCGGAACGGTTCGATGAACGAATCCCCATCGCGGCGCGCGAGCTCAGTGCCCGGAGTCGTTCCGGACTCGAGCAGCGCCTCGCCCGTGACCAGGTTGGTGCGGAGGGTCGCCGGCCGGTTCTCATCCATGAGCTCGATCAGGCGCAAGTGTTCCGGGCCCAATGCCTGGATGAAGACCTCGATATGCCCGCCGCAAGCAAGGCCGACCGAAAAAGCCAGGTCGTCGGCGACGCCGAACGCCGCCAGCTTGGGCTGGCCCGACGTCAATACCTTCTGAGCTTCCTCGTACACCGCCCCTTCGATGCAGCCGTTCGACACCGAGCCGGCCATCTTGCCGGACCTGGTGACCACCATCTTCGAGCCCAGGGGTCGCGGGCTCGAGCCCCAGGTCTCGACGACTGTGGCGAGCGCGACTTGCTCGCCGGCTTCCGTCCAGGCCTTCAGCTCGCTCAGCACCTCGCGCATGCCTGTCTACCTCCGCGCCGACCGGCGGTCGAGGCCGGCGAGCATACGCCCGAGGTCGTCCAGTGCCTGCACGTTGTGAGCCGCCAGGAAGTCATCGCAGTAGGGAAGCGCCGCCACCATGCCGCGCGTAAGCGGCTCGTAGCCCTTGGAGCCCAGCAGTGGATTGAGCCAGATGAGCCTGTGCGCGGACCGCCTGAGGTGCATCAGCTCCGCGGTCAGCTGGCTGGGGTCGCCGCGATCCCCCCTTGCTCACCGACGCCAAAGCGCGATCGAGGTCGCGTTGTCGCAGCAGTCTCGTGATGCGCGTGAGCCGCGTCGAGAACACGAACGCTTCGAGATCTTCGCGGCGCGCGATCGCGTGAGCGAAGATCATGAGCAGGCGCGAGTAGCGCTCCATCGAGCCGCTGACATCGCATACGAGGACCAGTGGCCGGCGCCGCAGCCTCGGCCGGCGCCGGAACAGCCGTACCAGCTCTCCGCTCGATCGGATCGCGTGCCGAGCGGTGCGCCTCAGGTCGATCGAGCCCGACCTCGCCGAGCGAAGCCGCCGCGTACGGCGCTCGGCGACTCGCCATGGCGCCTGCTCGAGCAGGCGCCTGACCTGCTCCGTCTCCTCCCAGGTCATAGGATCGAAGTCCTTGTGGCGCAGCAACTCCTCGGCGCTGTAACCGCTCGAGGTCTCCGGCACGATGCTCGTGTCCTGCTGGCGATTCATCTGCGAGCTGCTCAACCCGAGGGCGTTCGACCACACGACTGCGCGTTCAGGCGACAGTGGCAGCGATCGGGTGCGCCCAGGCATGACGCCTGCGGTTGCCCGCGGGTTGGGCGGGGCCCAGAAGATGTCGAAGGCGGCCTCGAACGTCGCGATGTCGTCCTTCCTGCTCACGAACGCAGTCCGCAACGCGCTCCGGAAATCTGCCTCCTTCTTGATGTCGATGAACGTGAGCGCACGCGTGGCGTCGGTGAGCCTGCGCGGGCCCGCTTCGAGGCCCGCGTCGTGAAGGAGCCGGGCGAAAGCGCCCAGCCGAGGCAATAGGTCCGGCCGGTCAGGCACCTCTCGCCTTCTCGACCAGCGCCGGCACCTGCTCACGAATTCGCTCCAGGTCCTCCTGGTACTTCAGCGCCGCGCCCAGGGTCGCATCCACCAACGCGGCGTCGATGCGTGTCGCGCCGAGTGCGGCCAGCGATCGCGCCCAATCGAGGGTCTCGGCGACGCCCGGCACCTTGTAGAGCTCCATGCTCCGCAAGCCCTGCACGAGGGCGGCCACCTCGCGTGCGAGCCCTTCCGCCGCCTCCGGCGCTCGGGCCCTCACGATCTCGACCTCTTTCTCGAGGTTGGGATAGTCGATCCAGTGGTAGAGGCAGCGGCGCTTCAGCGCGTCGTGCACCTCGCGCGTGCGGTTCGACGTGATGACCACAAATGGCGTCTGCTTCGCCTTGATGGTGCCGATCTCCGGAATCGAGACCTGGAAGTCGGAGAGCAGCTCGAGCAGGAACGCCTCGAACTCCTCATCGGAACGGTCGATCTCATCGATCAGGAGCACCGGCGGAGTGGGGTCGTCGTTATCGATGGCGTCCAGCAGCGGACGCCGCAGCAGGAACTCCGAGCTGAAGATCTCGCGCTCGGCGGTCCTGCGGTCCTCGCCCTCCCCCAGCAGCCGAATGTGCAGAAGCTGGCGCGGATAATTCCACTCGTAGACGGCATGAGCGAGGTCGATGCCCTCGTAGCACTGCAGCCGGATGAGGCGCGCTCCCAGGACGTCCGCCATCACCTTCGCCGCCTCGGTCTTGCCGACCCCGGCTTCGCCCTCGATGAACAACGGCTTCTCGAGCCTCAGCGCGAGAAAAATGGACGTGGCGAGACCGCGGTCGCCGATGTAGCGGCGCTCGCGAAGGCGCCGCTCGACTTCGTCAATGCTCGCCGGAGCCGTCATCCCTTCAAAAGACTACCGGCCGGCTAGACCGCTTGTTCTATCGCCCTCCTGGTGAGCACCCGCGCCAGGTGCTTCTTGTACTCCGGGCTGGCGCGCAAGTCGCCCGACGGGTTCAGGCCGTCTGATGCGTGCTGTGCGGCCTCGTCGGGCTTGGCGCCCTTGTGGAGCGCGTCCTCGACCGCCTTGGCGCGGACCGGAGTCGGACCGACGTTGGTCAGTCCGATGCGCCAGTCGCCATTCATCTTCTGCGCGGCCGCACCGACGATGGCCCAGTCGAAGAGCCGGCGCCGGAACTTGATGTACTTGTGCGGACCCTCGGCCACCGGGAACACGACCTCGGTGACGATCTCGTTGACGGCCAAGGGCGTCGTGAACAGGTCCTTGAAGAAATCCTTGGCGGCGATCGACCGCTTGTTCGTCACGATCTCGGCGTCGAGCATCAAGGCGATGGTCGGGTAGTCACCCGCCGCATCGGCGTGCGCGACCACGCCGCCCATCGTCCCCATGTTGCGCACCTGGTTGTCGCCGACCTCGCCCGCAACCTCGGCGAGGATCGGCAGCTTGTCCTTGACTACCGCGGAGTTCTGAATCTCGACGTGACGCGCGAGGGCGCCTATGTGCAGCTTCGAGCCTTTCACCTCGATGTGGTCGAGGCCCTTGATGCCGTTGATGTCGACGAGCGCCTTCGGTTGCGCGAGGCGAAGGCGCATGAGTGGGATGAGGCTGTGCCCGCCCGCGAGCACCTTGGCATCTTCGCCGTACTTGTCGAGAAGCTTCGCCGCCTCGTCGACCGAGGAGGCGCGTGCGTATTCGAATGCGGCCGGGATCACTTGCGTGCCTCCTTTCCGTCGTGGGACATGCCGCGCGCATTGCTGATGAGCTTCCAGAGCCGATCCGGGCTCGCCGGCATGTCGACATGCTTGATTCCGAATGGGGCCAGGGCGTCGCATATGGCGTTGATGACCGCAGCTGACGCGGCGATCGTGCCGGCCTCACCGATGCCTTTCACACCCAGCTCGTTCGTGGGTGTCGGCGTGACTGTGTGATCGAGCTCGAACATCGGAAACTCGTTGGCGGTCGGGACCAGGTAATCGGTCAACGTTCCGGTCCTCAGCTGACCCGACTCCTCGTCGTACACGACTTCCTCGTAGAGCGCCTGGGCGATGCCCTGTGCAACACCACCTTGGACCTGGCCGTCGACGATCAGGGGGTTGATGATGTTGCCGCAGTCATCGACGGCGATATAGCGCTTGAGATCGACGTCCCCTGTCTCGGCGTCAACCTCGACGATCGCGACGTGGGTGCCGAATGGAAAAACGAAGTTGCTTGGGTCGTAATAGGCGACTGCTTCGAGGCTCTGCTCCATGCCTTCGGGCAAGTTCATACCAAACGACGCAAAGGCGATCTCACCCAATGCCTTTCGCTTGTCCGGGCTGCCCTTGACATAGAACTGACCCTGGTCGAAAACGATGTCTTCCTCGGCCGCTTCGAAGATGTGGGCGGCGAGCTTGGTCGCCTTTGCCACGACCTTCTTGGAAGCCTTGTGCACTGCCATCCCACCCACGGCAAGCGATCGGCTGCCATATGTGCCGTATCCGAAGGCAGGGCCCTCCGCGGTGTCGCCGTGCCGCATCTCGATCATGTCGTATGGGACTCCCAGGGTGTCGGCGACGATCTGCGGGAACGTCGTGTCGTGGCCTTGGCCATGCGAATGGGTGCCGACGTAGACGGCAACGGATCCAGTTGGGAACACCCGCACTTGCGCCGATTCCACCAGAGCGATGCCTCCGGTCGCCGGCGCGGTCCCGGCGCTGGGGCCGAAACCGCATATCTCGATCCAGCTCGAGAGGCCGATCCCGATGTACCGGCCGTGCTTGCGGCCCTCTTCCTGCTCTCTGCGCAGCTTCTCGTAACCCGCGATCTCGAGAGCCTTGTCCAGCGCCTTCTCATAGGCGCCGGAGTCGTAGACGAGCCCGAAGTGGCTCGTGTGCGGGAAATCGGTGATGAAGTTCTTGCGCCTAAGCGCAACCGGATCCATCTTGAGCTCGTCGGCGAGCAGGTCGATCATCCGCTCGCATAGGTGGGTTGCCTCGGGGCGACCGGCGCCGCGGTAGGGGTCGGTCGGGACGCGATTTGTCAGCACGCCGACCGTTCGGGCCGAGATGTGCTTCCAGTTGTAAGACCCACCTGCGAGCAGGCAGGAGTTCGCCTGAAACGCGCTGAAGGTGCCCATATACCCGCCGATGTCCATGTATTGCGTCACCTTCAGGAACACGAGCGTCCCGTCCTTCTTGGCACCGGCTTCGAGGTCGAAGATCATTCCGCGGCCGTGCGTGGTGGTCTGGAGCGACTCGGTCCGTGTCTCGATCCACTTCACGGGACGGCCGCTGAGCTTGGCCGCGGCCGGAACGAGCCAGTCCTCAGAGTAGGGGCTGATCTTGCTGCCGAATCCGCCGCCGACGTCGGGAGAGATCACGCGGACCCGGGTTTCGGGTATACCCATCGCCCCCGCGAGAAAGAGCCGGGCGAAGTGCGGGCTCTGGCTCGACATCCATACCGTCATCGTGCCGTCGCCCCTGGCGTACTCGGCGAGCACGCCGCGTGTCTCCATCGACGTAGGTGCGAGTCTCTGCTGGAGGATGCGTTGCTTGAGGACCACGTCCGCTTCCTTCATGACCGCGGCGTCGTCGGGTATGTAGGTGAGATCCCAACCGAGGTTGTCCGCCGATCCGGAATGGACGTGGGGGCTTTTTGGCTCGAGCGCTTTCTCGAGGTCCATCACCGCCGGCAGCTGCTCGTAATCGACCTCGATAAAGTTGCCTGCGTCGGCCGCCTGGTATTTGGTCTCGGCCAGCACCACCGCCACAGGCTCGCTCTGGTAAACGACCTCTTTGTCGGCGATCGGGAACCGGGGTGGGTTGTGTTTTTTCTCCGCTACGAAGGACGGTGTCACAGGCATGATGCCGGAGAGAACCTTGGCGAAGTCCTTGTGCGTGTAAATGGCGACCACGCCCGGCGCCTTCGTCGCCTGGGTGATATCGATGCTCTTGATGCGAGCGTGGGCGAATGGACTCCGAACGACGAACAAGGAGACTGTGCCTTGTCGAGTGAAATCGTCTACGTAGTGGCCCTCTCCGCTGACCAACCGGGGATCCTCGCGGCGGTGGATCTTGGCGCCGATCATGGTCGTGATCGCCATGTCAGCTCCTCCCGGCGGTGGTCTTCGTTGCAGGTTTTGCCGCCGCGCCGCCCATGGTGGCGGCCGCGGACCTCACCGACTTGATGATGTTCACGTAGCCGGTGCAGCGACAGAGGTTGCCTTCGAGCCCCTGGCGAATCTCGTCATCGGTCGGGTTCGGGTTCTGAGAAAGGAGATAAGCGGCCGCCATGATGAAGCCCGGGGTGCAGTAGCCGCATTGGAGCCCGTGTTCGTCCCAGAACGCTTGCTGCAGCGGATGGAGCTGGCCGTCTTGGGCCATGCCCTCGATCGTGGTGAGGTTCTTGCCTTCGGCCTGGACGGCGAACATCGTGCAGCTCTTCACCGCCTTGCCGTCGACGAGGATCGTGCACGCGCCGCACTGGCTGGTGTCACATCCGATGTGCGTTCCGGTGAGGCCGGCCACGTCGCGGATGTAGTGCACGAGCAGGAGCCGTGGCTCGACCTCATGCTCGTTCCGGCGGCCATTGATGGTGGTAGCGACCTTGTGCTTCATTGCGTCCTCCGTACAGCCGGAAAAGGGCGCTCGACGCGCCCGGGCGGGAATGGCAAGCCAGCCGAATAGCTTCCCCTCTATTCGGCTACTTTTAGAGCCGAAATGCAACTAGAAAATTCTTTCTCCGTGGCGGCGCCCCCCGATCGCGTGTTCGCCTACTTGCTGGACGTGAACAAGGTCGTGGGCTGCGTGCCCGGGGCGGAGCTTTCGGAAGTCGTCGATCCGAGCACTTTCAAAGGCAAGGTCAAGATCAAGGTCGGTCCGATCACGGTGGCCTACAGCGGCACCGCAAAGATCGTCGATCGGGACGACGCCACGCATTCCGCGGCCATCGAAGCCGAGGGCCGCGAGACGACCGGGCCCGGGTCCGCCCGCGCCAAAGCCAACATGAGCGTGGTTGCGGAGGGCGCCGGCTCGATGGTGAGGATCGTCACCGACTACAACGTCGCCGGCCGGGTGGCCCAGTTCGGTCGCGGCGTGATGGAAGACGTATCACGGCGGCTCGTCGGCGAGATGGCTGCGTGCATCAAGTCGAATGTCGAGGCCGGAGAAGCCCGGCCGGCGATGGAAGCGACCGCCGATTCAGGTCCGGGAGCGGTTGCGGGGAGCCCGGCCGTCGCCACCGCGAAGCCGGTCAATGCGATCGGCTTGCTGTTCTCGGTCCTTTGGGCCCGCGTGCGCCGGGTGTTCGGGGGGAACGCTCAGCCCAGGTAGAGCGCGAGCATCAGGTCGCGATTGACCATGATGGTCGACTGCGTCCAGCCCTTGCCGGCGGTGCCGATGATGACAACGGTGACGTCCACCATCGGAAAAAAACGGCTCTTCATCAAGAGCTCGCCGTGCATCTTCGGGTCCGACGCTTTGGGAAACTCGCATGCGCCCGTGACCATGAACGTGGTCCCCTGGAACATCACGAAGCGCCTCATCTGCTCGGGCTGGTCGGGCAGCGGAGGCTCGATATCGATGGTGCGAATGCCGCAGACCGAGGCTTTGTTGAAGAGGCCTTCAGGAACGCCGTTGAGGGGCACCGCACCGGGAACCAGTGGCTCAGCGCTCACGTTGCGGAGGTGGAACAGCGGCTCGGGATCGTTGATCGTATCCCGCAGACGGCCGCGGATCTGGATCTCGGCAGTGATGCGCTGGTACGGGGTCAACACATCGACCTTTGCCCACACGATGTTCGGATTGAGAGCGCTCATCGGTTGTGCCATCTGACTGCAACCGGAGGATAACTCCCCGGCTGCCAGAATTGCCCCGATGGACCTGGAGGAAGCGCGGCGTCGCATCCGCGAGCACAAGGACCTGAACGCGTTCATCGCCATCTCCACCGAGATCGGTATCGGCACCGTGGTCGCGGTGAAGGACCTTGTCGACGTGGCCGGCATGGTGACGACCGCGGGCGCGATCATCCTTCCCGACACGCCCGCCGGCGAGGACGCGCCTGTCGTGACGCAGATTCGCAGCCACGGATGCGTGGTCGTCGGCAAAGCCAACCTTCATGAGTTCGCATTCGGGGTCACGAGCGTCAATCCGCATTACGGACCGGTCCGCAACCCGCACGATCCGAGCCGGGTAGCCGGGGGCTCGTCAGGGGGATCGGCGGTCGCGGTCGCGGCAGGGATGTGCGATTGGGCCATTGGCAGCGACACCGGCGGCTCGATTCGTATACCTGCTTCGTTGTGCGGCGTGGTCGGCTTCAAGCCGGCGCTGGGCAGCATCGACACCACCGGCGTCATCCCTCTTAGCCGCTCGCTGGACACGCTTGGGCCGATCGCGCCCGATGTGGCGACGGCGGCCGCGGCCTACTCGATGATGTCGGGCGAAACGTTTCCCGTCGAGCCCGTGCGAGCTCCTCGGCTGGGTGTGCCAGCAGCGTGGGTTTCAGACCTCGACGACGACACGGCGCGGGCGTGGGATGTTGTCGCCGCCGGGGTGCCCGAGGTCGATTTCCCCGATCGTGATGAGCTGTTCAAGGTCGGGCTGACGATCTTGCTCGTAGAAGCGGCCGCATATCACCGTCAATGGGCGACGCGGTATCCCGAGAAATATGGCGCAGACGTCCTCGCGCTCGTCAAGCGCGGGCTCGAGGTTCTCGCGGTCGATTTCGAGGCCGCCCTGGTGGCGCTGCCGCGCCTACGTGAAAGAGCGCGGCGTGCGATGGAGGGCATTGACGCGCTCATCCTTCCCGCCACGGCGATCGTCGCACCGCCGGTCACCGCCGGCGGGGAGGTTCGCGAGCCGCTTTCGCGATTCACTCGTCCTTTCAATACGACCGGACAGCCGGTGGTCGCCCTGCCGGCGCCCGTCCCTGGACTGCCGGTGGGAATCCAGGTGGTCGGCCGGACCAACAGCGCAACGATCGGGGTCGCGGCGACGTTGGAGATGGAGTGGCGAGGCAGCCGGCCTTGAAGTCGAAGGAGTTCTTTCCCGAAGTGTTCAGCCGCCATGCGGCGGCATACCAGCAGCGTCTGGAAGACATCATGGCCAACGGCGAGGCGCGCGGCCGAACGCGAGTCATCGAGCTGGCCGAGGCGCGTCCGGGTATGCGAATCCTCGACCTCGCCTGCGGTCCTGGCAACCTGAGCCGGCGACTCGCGGCCACGGTGGCGCCGGATGGAGAGGTGGTCGGCGTCGACCTGGCTCCGGGAATGATCGAGCTGGCCAAACATGCGGGCATCCCGAATGCGCGTTTCCAGGTGATGGACGTCGAGCGGCTGGAATTCGACGACGCCTCGTTCGATGCGGCTGTATGCGGCCATGGCCTTCAGTTCGTCCCTGACCTGGGGCGAGCGCTGCGCGAGGCTTGCCGCGTGCTCCGTGCATCGGGCCGGCTCGCGGCAAGTGTCCCCGTCAGCCTTCGCGCAGGTTCAGCGTGGGCGACCCTCGACGCAGTCCTCGACCGGTGGCTTCCACCGGCGCCGAAGATGACCGACCAGCAGGCGACACGAAACACGGTCTCCGACCCGGCGGCCCTTCGTCAGGCGGCGCTCGACGCGGGATTCGCTGCCGCTGACATCGAAGTGGTCGCCGAAGAGGTGCACTGGGAATCGGCGGCGCAGATGGTCTCGATGCTGATGAGCTGGTGGGACTGCGCCTCACGACTCGACGGCATGGATCCGTCCAGGCGCCATGCGTTCATGACTGACGCGGTCGACTCACTGAGTCGGGAGCATCCCGGCACAATCGAGACCAGCGGACGAAACCTGGTGCTCATCGCCAGGGTGTGATGAGGCGGGTTGCCGGCGCCCTGGTTTTAGTGTGCATCTCGTGCAGCGGCCCGTCCGCCGCCGCGACGGTGCCGAGCCCCACGCCATCTCCAAGCCCAATCCCCATCGTTTTCGGAGCGTCGCAATATCGCGCACTTTGGGTCGACGCCTTCCACGACGGCATCAAGTCACCTGCGCAGGTGCAGAAGCTGGTCGCCGACGCGCACCGCGCCAACATCAACGCTCTGATCGTCCAGGTGCGCAAAGCGGGCGACGCATATTTCAATCGATCCGACGAACCGCGCGCGACCGACATCATCGGGCCGCGCGACTTCGATCCGCTCGCGTCTGTGATCAGGCTCGCGCACGCGGCCATTCCCCGGATCGAGGTTCACGCATGGCTCAACACGTTCTTTGCGGGTGAGTCCAGCCAGGTCTATGTCCAGCACGGCGATGTGTGGGGCAACCGCGCCGATGACGGCAGCACGAGTGGTTACCTCGATCCCGGCGTGCCAGAGGTTCAGATCTACACGCACAAGGTCTTCATGGACGTGGCCAAGAACTACGACGTCGACGGGCTGCACATGGACTTCGTCCGCTATCCGGGGACTGGCTGGGGTTACAGCCCGGAGTCGGTGGCGCTGTTCATGCTCGAGACCGGCGCCAGGACTGTGCCGTGGTCGGGCGACGAGAACTGGAAGGCGTGGCGGCGGGCGCGCGTAACGGCATTTGTGCACGACCTGCACGACGACCTCAAGCTCGAGCACCCGAGCGTCAAGCTGAGCGGGGCGCTGATCTGCTTTGGCGGCGGACCGGTCACGGCCGCCGACTGGCCGAAGACGTCCGCTTATTCATCGGTCTTCCAGGATTGGAAGGACTGGCTGAGCAACGGCTACCTGGATTTCGGCGTGCCGATGAACTACGACAGCGACTGGAGCGGGTTGGAGAAAGGTTGGTTCGGACGCTGGCTGAACTTTGAGAAGGACTCTGGTTTCGCGAACCGAGTTGTCACCGGCGTCGGTGCTTTCTTGAACTACCCCGAAGGGACGCTCGCGCAGATCACCCGTGTGCTGGCGCCCTCGGCGCAGGGGAACAGCGTGCTGGGGGTCGCGATCTATTCGTACGGCTCGACCTCGGTATATGGCACCGACGACTTCTATGGTTCCGCGGACCTGGCGTCGGGCTTGCCGCGGCAGCCCTACAACGACGGCATCACGGACCAGGCAGCGCTGGCGGCACGCGCGCGCGTCTTCAACGACGTCTTCATGATCGAGCTCTCAGAACCCGACTACTACCGCGACGTCCAGCTGGGGTGGGTGGCGACCACACCGGTGTTCACGCAGCCGGCGCTGGTGCCGTCGCTTCCGGCTTCCTGACCGTATGCCGCCGGCAAGCAGGCTGCTGCGGCTGCTCGGGTTCGCGGTGCCGGCCGCACTCACGCTGGCGGGGGTGCAGCCGATCCTTGGTGCGGCGACGGGGTCGGTGACTGCGGGATGGGCTGTTCAGCTGGCTGCGCCGGCAATCGTCGCCGCCGCTTTGCTTTTTGTGGCGGCGCGGCGTTTCGACCGTGGCGACCTCGTACAGCCACCCTGGTTTGCGGCCTGGTTGCTGTTCCCGGGTGCGTTCTTGCTCGCGGGCGCGGCGGCGATGTGCATCTTGGGAGCCCTCGTCGATTTCCCCATCATCGCTCCGACGATGTGGGCGCTCGTTGCCGCGGGCACGCTGGCGTGGGCAGGCGCGATCGTGGTCGTGGGCCGGGCCTCGCAGTAAGGACGCACCCCCGCCGGGGTCCCTCCCTTCCCTCGCGCCGGCCCTCCCCCTCCGGCTCGCCTGAAGGCGAGCCTACCCGCGAAAATCGATGCTGCCAACGCTGGTTGTTAAGAAGCTACCCCGACGCTCGCGAGTGCATCATCCCCGCGCCGCCCGCGAGCGTCCGCCGCAGGCACACAGCGACCCACATCCGGAACGGCCTCCACGTTTCCGCCAGCCTCTCCAGCGTGACGAGATCCGGCTCCGCGTCGAGCCCGTACTCCGTCTGGATCGCACCCATCAGCCTCGGTTCGCGTGTCGGCAGCTCGTCCACGGCGCTCAGCGCTCGCAGCCGCACGAGCTGCGACCCGAACTCTCCGATTCCGTACAAGCGCTGCAACCGCTCGAGCGATTCGTCTTGGGGCAGCGCGCGCAGCATCTCGGTATCGACCTCGCCGGCGAGCGCGGCGCGACCCAGGCGGTTGAGGTATTCGACCTTACGGCCGAAGAGTCCTCGATATGACTCGAGCTCGAGCAGGCGCGCAGGATCTGGAAAAGTCCAGAGGACGTGACCGTGAACGTTCACCTCATGACCTAGCTCACGGCACATGCGGTCTTTGATCGCCTGCGCCTGCCGCATGTTGATCCTCGTCGACATCACGCACCACGCCGCGGCTTCGTAGGCGTCCGACCAGTTCACCGGCCGGAAGCCCGGAAACCTGCGCTGCAGCATCCCCACCACGCGGTCGCGCGTGCCAACTTCGGGCCACGAGCGCCCGTCCACGTCGAGGCTGAGGATGCGGGCCACCTGGCGTTCAACCGCTCTGACATCGGCGCTGCCGTAGACCTCGCCGCGCACAATCCCCGACTCACCTTGCGTCAGGCAGACGCCGACAGGCTTCCAGCCTTCATCGGTAAGGAACGCGAGGTGTAGGTGGCCGGTGGCTGCTCCGCCGGCCGCCGGCGCTTCATGCCACGCGCCGATGAAGTTAGCCGACTCCTCCAACGAGTAAGGGCCGAGTGGCTCGATCAGGAAGGTTTGTGCCGCGGTTTCCGTCATCATGCTCGCGATTATGCAAGGCAATTGTTGCCATCATCTGTCATCATCTGAAAAGAATGCGAGCGGATCGCGTCCTCGCGCTGCTGTTCCTCCTGCAGGCACGCGGCCGTCTCACCGCTAGCGAGCTGGCGGCGCGGCTCGAGGTCTCCAGGCGTACGGTTTATCGCGACGTCGACGCACTCGGCTCGGCAGGTGTGCCGGTTCACGCCGACCCTGGTCCCAACGGCGGCATTGAGCTGATGGCCGGCTGGAGGACCGACCTCACCGGCCTCACCGGGCCGGAGGTCGAGGCCCTTTTCACGTCAGCGGCCGGGCCGACCTTCGAAAGCGCGATGGGAAAGCTGGCAGCCGCCCTTCCCGGCGAAAGCGGCAGACGGGCAGGGAGGATCAGGGAGCGCCTGCTGGTGGATTCCGCGGGCTGGGGCCGCCGCTCATCGCAAGCGTCCCCACACCTCCGCATGGTTCAGGACGCGGTGTTCGGCGACAGACGCCTGCACCTTCGCTACCGGCGCGCGGAGGCTCAGGTGGTCGAGCGCGAAGTGGACCCGCTGGGGCTGATCATCAAAGCCGGCGTCTGGTACCTGCTCGCTGACGTCGAAGGCGACCGGCGTCTGTTTCGCCTTTCGCGCATCGAAGAGGCGCGAGCACTCGATGCACCGGCGCGCAGGCCGAAACGATTCGACCTGGCGAAAGCCTGGCGGGAGCAATCCGCGCATTGGGATTCAGGCCGAGCCGGCTATGAGGTCGCCGTCATGGCCGCCAGCGACGACGACCTGGCGCTCGTTCTGCGCGTCTCAGGTGACAGGGTGGTCGGCGAGCCGCGCCGGCGCATCGTGCGCTTGGCGTTCCCGGCGCTCGAGCCCGCGGCGGCTTTCGTGAGCTCGTTCGGCGCCAGGGTCGAAGTCCTGGAGCCGGCCGAGGTCCGCGCCGAGCTGGCACGGCGCGGGGCCGACCTCGTGAAGCTCTACGGACGGCCAGGCACAAAAAAAGCCGGCCGCAGAAGCGACCGGCCGTAAAGCTCAGCTCAGTTACGCGAGCTTGATGCGATTCGCGCGCGGGCCCTTCTGGCTCGGCTCGATCTCAAAGCTGACGCGCTCTCCGCCCGCCAGTGAGTCGAAGTTCACGCTCGAGTCGAGTCCGGTGCGGTGGAAGAAATACTCACGCCCGTCCTCTGCGGCAATGAACCCGAACCCGCGGTCGGATACAAGCTTCTTGATTGTGCCTGTCGGCATCTGCAACTCCTCTTCTCGAAAGAAAATCTCGCGAACGCTCGGGTCCTTTCGAGAAGAATCGACGACCGCGGCGAACATCGCCCGACTTCCGGACGACGAAATTACATTACCACGCGATCGGCGGGCCCAAACCGAGCGCTCAAAGGGCCACCAGGGCCACCCCGACCACGGTCGCCACGGCACCTGACAACTTCAGGGCGGCGGCCTCGCGCTCGTGCAGCTTCCACACTCCCCACACCGCCACCGCGACAACGGCGACCTCCCGCACCGGGGCGACGACCGAGAGCGGCGCGATGCTGAGCGCCACCAGTACGAGCAGGTAGCCGCCCCACATGAAGAGCCCGATTAACGTCCCCTGCCGCCAGCCGATCGGCGCCGCCGCTGCCGCATGCCGCGTGAACCTGGCGCCCACCCACCGCGCGACTACGATTCCGGCCGCCAGCAGCACCACGAGCAGCCAGCCGTAGAGCCAGGGGGCGGCGAGCCGTACCCCCACCCGATCCACCGCGCTGTACGCCGCGATGGCCACCCCCGTCAGCAATGCGGGCAACGTCGCGCGACCGCTGGCCTGCGGCAGCGTGACGGCGAGGATGCCGGCCAGTAGAAGGGCGACGCCGACCAGCTGATGCGTCGCCAGTCGCTCGCCCAGGACGCCGATGCCGACCAGCACCGCCAGGAGCGGCGCCGAGCCGCGTGCGATCGGGTAGACGACCGAGAGCTCGCCTCGCCGGTAAGCAGCCGAAAGCAGAAACAGGTACGTGAGCTCGAGCACCGCCGAGGTGGCCGCGAGACCCGCGACGGGCCAGCCCAGGCCCGGCCGGCCGGTCGCGAGCCACGCGACCAGCGCGGGCGGCGTCATCAGCGCGGCGCCGGCGACGGTGGCGCGCTGCAGGGTGCTGATTGGGTCGCCGCTGACCTTGACGAGGACGTTCCACGTGCCGTGCAGCGCGGCCGCGGCGAGAGCGAGTGCGATCGCGGCGGGGATCAAGGCACGCAAATTAAACACGTGCGAGAATCGCCCGCAGGCAGGGGTGCGATGAGCAAGACCTTTTTCGAGCCGCTGAGTGGGCTCGACGCGTGGTTCCTTTATGCGGAGCGGTATGAAGCGCCGCTCCACATCGGAGCCACGTACATCTTCGAAGGCACGCCCCAGGTGAAAGGCGGCCGCGGCGCGCTTGGCCTCGCCCGGACCATCGAGGATCGGCTTCACCTCGTGCCGCGCTATCGCCAGAAGGTGATGTGGCTGCCAGGCAACCTTGGCAACCCGGTGTGGGTCGACGACCCCGATTTCGACCTGTCGTATCACGTCCGGCGCGCGGCTTTGCCCAGCCCAGGCGACGAAGCCGCGCTCCGGGATTACACCGCGCGATTGTTCGCGCGGCCTCTCGACCTCAACAAGCCGTTGTGGGAGATGACCGTCGTCGAAGGGCTCAGCGGAGGCCGTGTCGCCGTTGTCAACAAGGTGCACCACGCGATGGTCGACGGCATCTCCACCGTGGACCTGGCTACATTGCTTCTCGACGCGGAGCCGACTCCGACCAGCTACGGCCGTCCCAAACGTTGGAAGCCGCGTCCGGCGCCAAGCAGCACCGAGCTGCTGCGCCATTCGATCGACGCCATCTCGCCTGCCGGCGCGCTCAACAAGCTTGCGAGCCTGCGACCGCGGCAGATCCTCGAGGCCGTCGCACATTCGCCGTGGTCCGGCGGGCTGCAGCTTGCGCTGGCCTGGCTGAGGCCTGGCACGCCACTCTTCTTCAATCGCCCCATCGGACCGCACCGCCGAGTGCAGTCGGTGCGCGTGCCCCTTCAGCATTTGAAAGACGTCAAGACCGCGTTCGGCGGCACGGTCAATGACGCCGTTCTCGCCGTGATCGCTGAAGCCATGTGGCGCTGGCTCGATGATCGCGGCGAGCCCATACCTGACGCGCTGCGCGTTTTTGCGCCGGTCAGCGTCCGCGATAGCACAGAGCGCTACAAGCTCGGAAACATGGTCAGCGCGATGGTGGTCGAGATCCCGCTCGGCGCCATGACTCCCAAGGAGAGGGTCAGCCGAGTCACAGCAGCCACCGGCGACCTCAAGAGATCGCGGCAGGCGGTGGCCGCAGGCACGCTGACGCAGCTGGCCATCTGGGCTCCGGCGACGCTGCAGGCGCTGGCGGGCCGCGTGATGAGCTCGCAACCGATCTGGTCTCGCCAATCGGTCGTCAACATCGTGGCCACCAACGTGCCCGGCCCGCAGATGCCGTTTTACACCGGCGGCTCACAGCTCCTGGAGTTCTGGCCGCTGGTCGCCATCTATCACTCGTTGGGACTGAACCTCGCAATCGTTTCCTACAACGGCAGCGTCCATTTCGGGATGCTCGCCGACCGCGACCTGGTGCCCGACCTCGACGATTTCGCCAAGCATCTCGAACAGTCGGCGGCGGATTTTCACGAGGCGACCACCAAGACCCGCGCTTCAGGCCTTCGGCGTGCCGGCCGCGCGTCGAGGTCGCGCAAGAAGCCGGCCAAGAAGCCGGTAGACCTCGGGGTTGATGACCAACCCGTTGTGGCTGCCCCAAACGGCGATCGAGGGGATGTCCGGGCGGATGCAGCTGCGGAAGTTCACGACATCGTCTGAGCGCGTGTAGATGGAGGTGGTCGGCACCGCCGGCGCCTGGCGCAGGTCGTAGGCGAACCTTCCCTCGGCGCGCAGCCGCAGGCCGAAGCCGATCTCGTTCGCGGTTCGCACGACGCCGACCGCCGCCTGCGTCAGCGGGGTGATGTCCGATTGATCGGCGAGTGGGGAGCCGAGCGCGATCACCTGCTCGATCGCATCGGGCCGCCGCTGCGCGAGCACCTTGGCGAGCAGGCCGCCGCGGCTGTGCCCGACGAGCGTGACGCGCGAAGGGTCGCTCGCACGAATTTCGTTCAAACGCCGCCGCAGCCCGGCAAGCATGTGCTCAGACGCGCGGACGTTGAAATAGATCCCCGACATGTGCGCGCTGTAACCGATGCGCTCGAGCCATCCGTGCATCACTCTCAGCGACCAGTCGCCTGACAGGAAGCCAGGCACGAGCAGAACCGGGCGGCCGTCTCCATGAGGTACGCCGCGACCGCGAAAGACCGGATCTCGCAGCAGCGCGGACAGCTCGCGCAGGGCGAGAGGATCCGGGAGCTTCATAGAGCAGGGATGGTAGGTTGTCCGCGCTTTGGAGCGGACTGTCCGACCATCGGGGCGTGTCCTGAGATCCTGATCGTCCGATTAACATACAGTCTGTTAATCTGTGCCCGTGGAAGCCAGGCACGACCTCGGCAAGCGCCAGGCCGGTGTCGACCGCACCCGGGCGGCCGTGCTGACGGCGGCGCGCGAGCTGGTGGCTGCCGGGGGCGGCTCGAACCTCAGCGTAGGGGCGGTGGCTCGTCGGGCCGGCGTTTCTAGACTCACGATCTACAACCGTTTCGGCTCTCGATCGGAACTGCTCCGCGCGGTCGCCGGCGAGGCCCACCGGCGGACCGTCCCGGCGCCCGCCGGCAGTGCCGGCGATGCCCTCGAGGAGCTCAGAAACCGCATCGCCGCCGCTTGCGCGACGTGGTCGTCCGATCCCGCCTTGTTCCGTGCTCTTCCGGCAGTCACCTCGACCGCGGACCCGGCCGCGCTGAAAGACCGCGCCCTGGCAGAGAGGCTGGCGGCCGCCGACCAGCTCCGTCCCGGCTGTTCGCTGAAGGAAGCCGAAGACGTCATCGGCGCCATCAGCTCGTTCGCGGTGTTCGACCGCCTCCACCAGGACGGCAGGCGTTCGCCGGGCGCGGTCGCCGACATCCTCATGCGTTTGGCAGGCGCCATCCTCAGTCCCGCGTCGTAGGATTGACGCAGTGCGCCATAGGATCGCCGACCTGGACGGGCCGGTCCACTACATCGATTTCGGCGGCGCAGGCCCAGCGATGCTCATGGTTCACGGTCTCGGCGGCAATGCACTGAACTGGATGGCCGTCGGCCCGGAGCTGGCGCAGCGATACCACGCGATCGCCATCGATCTTGCGGGCTTCGGACAAACGCCTCTCTACGATCGATCCGCGACCGTCGGCGCCAATGCCGACCTCGTGCAGAGGTTCATCGCGAAGGTCATCGGCGAGCCGGTGGTCCTGATGGGCAACTCGATGGGCGGCCACATCGCCATCCTGGTGGGCGCCGACCACGCCGATTCGGTGACCGACTGCATCCTGGTCGATCCAGCCGTCCCCATCCCCATCGCGCACGTGCGCAGACCCGACCCGGCGATGCTCGGCGTCGCGGCGGCGCTCTCCATCCCAGGCCTGGCAGAGGTCCTATTCGATCGAAGGGTGCGCGAGCTCGGGCCCGAAAGGCTTGTCGAACAGTCGATGGCGCTGGTTTGCGTCGACCCGTCTCGTGTCGACCCGAAGGTCGTCGAAGCGCACGTGCAGCTCACGCGAGAGCGGGCGCGCCTCGGTCTCCAGAACAGCCGCGCGTTCCTCCAGGCCTCGCGCTCGATCGCGCTGAGGATGGCCGATCCGCGCTTCTGGAACCGCGTCAAGCGCGTGACGGCGCCGACTCTTGTGATCCATGGATCCCTCGACCGCGTGATCCCGGTGGCTGCGGCGCGAGAGCTCGTCCGGCGCCGGCCAGACTGGACCCTCCGCGTCCTCGAAGGAGCCGGCCACGTGCCGATGATGGAGACCCCCGAGGCGTTTCTGAGCGTTCTAAATGAGTGGCGGGCGTATAGAATCGCACCCGAGCCCGCTGCGGTTTCATAACGGAGTCGCACTCAGAACTTAACTTGGAATCGGTCTCACAACATCACAGCAGGCGACGCGGTCGATGGGAGGAGGTCGCAGCCTCGATCCTGCCCGACCTGCGGCACCTTGGCACGTGGGACCCGATCCCCCCGATGTGGCTCGAGGGCCGCATCTACCTCGAATACCTGAGCCTCATCCGCGACCCCGTCTACCGAGGAGTCGAGGTGCCGCCTGGTTTGGGACGCCCTGTGATCCTCATCCCGGGATTTCTAGCCGGCGACTGGACGCTCCGCACGCCGTTCGGGTGGCTGCGCCGAATCGGTTACCGGCCGCAGATGGCCGGCGTCGCGTTCAACGTCATGTACTCGGAGGTCATGCTTCGGCCGTTGCTCGACGCTCTGCAGCACCTGCAGCACCGCACCGGTGCGCGCGTATCGCTTGTCGGCCACAGCCGCGGCGGGGTCCTGGCGAAGGTACTTTCGCATCGCAAACCCGAGCTCGTGGAGCAGGTCATCACACTTGGGTCGCCGCTCAACGACCCGTTCGACGTCCATCCGTTGACGATGGCAGGCGTGCGCGCCGCGCATGTCTACAACGTTTTTCGCTACGGACATCCGGCCTCGGTGGAGATGCGATTCCTACGCGACCTGGCGGCGCCGCCGCGAGTGCCGACGACATCGATCTATTCGCGGTCCGACGGCGTCGTGAACTGGAGGGCGTGCTTGCGCCGTGACGTCAATGCAATCGAGGTCAAGGGCAGCCATGTCGGCCTTGCTTTGAATCCGGAGGTTTACCGAATCCTTGCCCACCTCCTCCCCGCTCCCTGGCGCGCGTGACTGTATAAGCTGGTGGCCCTATGACCAAGCGCAAGCGCTCGACCCCCAAGGAACCGACGCCGGGCGTCCCCGGCGCGGGCGGCGAAAGCGAGCCTTCGGTCCACGTCAGCTCGGACATGCTCGCCGGCAGCCCCGACGTCTTCGCGCCGAGCAAGGAAGAGCCGGCTGAGAGCTCCGATGCCTCCGCGATGAGCGCGGACGCGAAGCCGGAAGAGGAACCAGCTCCCGCCTCCGAAACATCATCTGCGTTCGATGAGTCGTCATCGATGAGCGCTGAGGCGCCGGCACCACCGGCCGAGGCGCCCGCCGAGCCGCCGGCCACCGAGGCCGTGACTACGACGACCCCCCCGCCGCCTGCCTACCAGCCCAGGCCTCCGGCTATGGTCGCTCCCGGGCCGGCCCAGCGCCGAGCCGGATCCACCGTCGCCCTTGGTGTGGTCCTGGTCGTCCTCGGTTTGTTCGCGCTGCTCGTTCAGTTCACGGGCTTCGATCCCGGCGGGAGCTGGCCGCTGTTCATCGTCATCCCAGGCTTGACCCTTTTGATCGTCGGGTTCGTCAGCCTCGGCACCGGCGCGCTCATCCCGGGCGCGATCCTGACCGTGATCGGGTTGATCCTCGCCTACATGAACGCGACCCAGGACTGGCCGGCCTGGGCATTCGCCTGGCCGCTCGTCGCGCCGGGCGGAGTCGGTCTCGGGATCTGGCTCCAGGGCCTGCGCAACCACGATGCGCAGCTGCTCCGCCAGGGTCGCGTGCTGATGTTCGTCGCCCTGCTCATCTTCATGATCGGCTTCGTCATCTTCGGAACGATCTTCCGGATCAGCGAAACCGACTACGGATTGTTCGGCAAGGCCGCGCTGCCGGGACTCCTCATCGTGATCGGCATCGTGCTGCTCGCCCGCAGCATCCAGCGCAGCCGAACCAGTTAACTAGGCCGGGCGAGCTCCCGGAGCCGCGATGCAAGATCGTCGCGGCTGATCTGGTATTCGCTGCCGACGCGATACTGCTTGAAGCCCATCTTCGTGTTGATGGCCAGCATCGGCGCGTTCGAGCCGGCGTTTTCGGTGGTGAACCACTCCGCCGCCGGATAGAGCTCGTGGATGTGAATCGCCATCGCTGCCTTCAGCCACTTGCCGAGCCCGCGGCCTCGAGCTTCAGGCCGCACCCCGGTGAAGCCCTGGAAGACGATGGTCGGGTTGTAGCTCGCGTAGATCATGTCGGTGATCCCGGAGATGACGCCGTCGGGCTCGCGGGTGAACATCACGTGCGGGATCCGACCCGACATCTCGTTGCTCGCGTACCACTCGACCATGACCTCGGGCGTGATGACCTCATCGCCGTGGTCGAGATCCTCCATCGGAATCGTGTTGAGCATCGCCGACAGCTGGGGCGCATAGTCGGCTCGCAGCACCTCGGGCATGGGTCCGTCGTATGACTCGAGCCTGGTTTCGGGCGAGCCCTTGCGTCCCTCCTCGACCCAGCGCCGCATCATCGCCCAGTCCAGGTCCGCGAGCTTCAGCCGGTTCTCCGCGCCCGTGAACTTGTTCTGGGCGCCAAGCCACTTGAGAAACGCGTGACCTGATTCTTCCTCGGTTCCGAAACCAACCGTTGAGTACGAATGGCGCTTCATGATCTCCAGGACCAATGGGATCCAGCTGCGACCGATGCCCTGGCGCCGGTGGTCGCGATGCACCGACCCATCAGCCCACAGCAGATGCTTGCTGGATTCGTACTCGGGAGAACCAGGCTTGACGGCACCCGCGTCGAACCAGCTCAGCATCACGCCACCTGACGCGATCTCGTATCGGAAATGGACGTGGAATGGGTCCTCGCGCTTCATGTCCTTCTCGACGACGTCGTCGGGCGTGATCGGATCGTCGGGACGCGTCTCAGCGTGCCGAAGTCGGCGGTACGCGTGGTAGCGCGCCCAGAAATCGAGGCCGGCGTTCGCCGCATCGACCTCGACCGGGGTCCAGCGAGCCGTCATGAGATGGAGAGGATAATCGCTGACCAATGTCCGAGGCGAAGCGATTCAAGGTCGGCGTCACGATCCATCCGCAGCAGTGCACGATCCAGCAGCTGCGCGACGCCTGGCGGCGCGCCGACGAGCTGGGTGTCGACAGCATCTGGTTCTGGGACCATTTCTTCCCACTCTACGGCGACCCCGACGGCAATCAATTCGAGTGCTGGTCGCTGCTCGCCGCGGCGGCCGTAGACACGAAAGTGCCGCAGATCGGTCCCATGGTCACCTCTATCGGCTATCGCAATCCCGACCTCATCGCGTACATGGCCGGCACCATCGATCAACTTTCAGGAGGACGGTTCGTCCTCGGGCTCGGGGCGGGATGGTTCGAGCGCGATTACGACGAATACGGATTCGACTTCGGGGAGGCGCGTGATCGGCTGCGCACCCTCGGGGACGCGCTGCCAAGGATCAAAGAGCGAATCCAGAAGCTGAAGCCGGGGCCCGCGGGCCCGATGCCGATCCTCATCGGCGGCGGAGGCGAGAAGGTGACCCTTCGGCTGGTGGCGGAGCATGCGCAAATGTGGAATGCGCTTGGAGATCCGGACGGGTACGCGCGCAAATCGAAGATCCTCGACGAGTGGTGCCACCGCATCGGGCGGGATCCGAGGGAGATCGAGCGCACGGCCAATGTGACCGTCAGCTCACCCCGACAGATTCAGGAGTGGCTCGATGCCGGCCTGCAGCATTTCGTCCTCAGGCTTGCGTACCCGTTCGACACCAAGGCGCTCAGCCGTGTCCTCAAGGAGCGCTCCTAGACTCCCCCGGGCGCGGACGTCGAAACGGGGGCGATTCCGCGTCCACGGCGATTCGCTGCCACTCGCGCATCGCCTGCAGCAGCTGCTCGGTGGGCACGCCGAACGTGTTGCGAATCGCGCCGTCGTAATACGAGAAGCCGCGTAGGCGCTGCAGCAAGCTCTTGGGAGCGTGCACCAGCGCGCGATTGAGGCGGAAGAAGATGACATTGGGTCGCAGTTTGGGGTCCTGCCACTCGCCATCCTCAGACATCCGCACGCCGCTGAACGCGCCGAGGCGCGCACCAACCAGGTCGGTGACGTGGATCCAGCGCGCCGAGCGCTCCCGGCCTTTAGCGCCATAACGGAATCCGTCCTTGGTGAGGGTCAGAGGCTCGCCCATCCCCTGCATCGCGGTGAAGTAGAAAGCGTTCAGCCCGACCATCACCAATACGGCCAGCGGCGCGATCCACAGATAGCCCCGGTTGGCAAACACCGCCAGAAAGAGGGCGATGGGAAACACGACCCAGCCCACCAGACGGATGCGGCGAAAGACGGTCGGCAGCTCGGGCGCGGGCAAGACGAGCTCGCCTTCAGCCCGCGGCCCGAGGCCGGTGGCTTGGACCGGCCGGCGTCGCCAGGCTTCGCTGATGTGGATGGCGGTCGCGGTTGCGCCCCCGATCCCGATGACGTAGATCACGAGCAGGGCGACCGTGACCAGCAACACGACCTCCCCGCCGTCCACCGGCCCGATTGTAGGTCGGGGTCTGATCACCATGGTGCATCACAACAAACGAGGCCTGGATTTGTGGGTTGTGCACTAACCAAAGCCGCTCTCACCGCCTAGGATTCGTGGCACCACACCCTCTTCGCGGCGCGAGCCTCCTGCCGTCATCGGCCGGGGGCTCGCTTTATATCCGGCAGGTAGGCCTGCCCGATAGATGGAGTTACACATTGCCGGAGGCGTTTGGAAGCCGCACGCCTGGTGACGGCCGGAGAAAATCCGGCCTAAGGCTCCACTCAGTCTGTCTTAGGCTGCTTTGACTGCGTTGACCAGCTTGGTCAACGAGTCCTTGGCGTCTCCAAACAACATGATGGTTTTCGGGTCGTAGAGGAGATCGTTGTCGATGCCCGCGAATCCAGGTCGCATCGAGCGCTTCATGAAGACGATGTTCTTGGCCTGGTCGGCGTTGAGAATTGGCATGCCGTAGATCGGGCTGCCAGGTGTGCTGCGCGCCGCGGGATTGACGACGTCGTTGGCGCCGACCACGAGCACGACGTCGGCGTCCTTGAACTCGTCGTTGATCTCGTCCATCTCTTTCAGCTGCTCGTAAGGGACGTTCGCCTCCGCGAGAAGCACGTTCATGTGACCGGGCATGCGGCCGGCAACGGGATGAATGGCGTAGTTCACCTCCACGCCTTTCTTCTCGAGCAGGTCCGCGAGCTCGCGCACGGCGTGCTGCGCTTGCGCAACCGCGAGTCCGTATCCGGGGACGATGATGACGCGCCGCGAGTAGGCGAGCAGGGTGGCCAGGTCCTCGATCGAGCTGGTCCTGACGCTCCGACCCTCCTTCCCGGCCGTGGCCCCCGAAGTCGCTCGTACCTGGCCGAACGCGCCGAACAAGACGTTGCCCAGCGACCGACCCATGGCATCGCTCATGAGCTTCGTTAGCAGGCTGCCGGAGGCGCCCACGAGCGTGCCGGCGACGATGAGCGAGAAGTTGTTGAGCGTGAACCCGCTCGCGGCGACGGCAAGCCCGGTAAATGCGTTGAGCAGCGAGATCACCACCGGCATGTCCGCTCCGCCTATGGGCAGCACGAACGCGACCCCGAGGATGAGCGCGAGCACCATCAAGGAAAGGAACGAGAAGGGAATTGAAGCGATCGCCAGAACCGCGATCACGAAGCCGATGATCGCGGCGGCGATGAGGCCGTTGACCAGCTGCTGTCCCGGGTATGTGATCGGCGTCCCGGTCATCAGCTCCTGCAGCTTCGCGAAGGCGACCAGGCTGCCGGCAAACGATACCGAGCCGATGACGATGCTGAACACGCTGGGTAGCGCTTCGGCAATCGGTGGATGAGAGCCGAACTTCAGCAGCTCGGACACAGCCACGAGCGCGGCCGCGCCGCCGCCGGCGCCGTTGAAGAGCGCCACCATCTGCGGTATCGCGGTCATCTTCACCCGGCGCGCCCCGATCGTTCCGACCGCCGCGCCGACGATCACCCCGATCAAAACGATGATCGCGCCGGCACCCGTGAAGTGAAGCTGCGGCACCGTGGCGCCCAGAGCGATGACCATGCCGGCGGCGGCGGTGTAGTTGCCGTTGCGGGCCGTCCTCGGCGAGCTGAGCTGCTTGAGGCCGAGGATGAACAGGACCGCGGCGAGGAGGTACACCAGGGCGTAGACCGTGGTCACGGCCGGAGACCTCGGCGAGAGATTCGGTGACCAGGTGGTCCAGATGCTAGGCGCAGCCGAGCACCGGAGCGCGCGCATTCGTTGATGCGCAAGCGAGGAGCGGATACCTTTGGGGTCCCCATGCCTAAGGCATGGGAGGCAGTGGGCCGCATGGGCGCCGAAGATCCGTCGACGGCTTCCGGCCGCGACCACATGGTCATTTGGATTTGGCGGCCGGTTCCCGCGTCTTTGCCGCCTGCCGGCCTTTGAACATCTCCAGCATCCGGTCAGTGACGACGAAGCCACCCACGACGTTGGTGGTGGCGAGGACCACGGCCAGAAATCCCAGGACGATCGTGACCGGCGAGCTCGCGCTCGCGGCGATCAGCAGCGCGCCGACCAGGATGATGCCATGGATCGCGTTGGTGCCCGACATCAACGGCGTGTGGAGCATCGTCGGCACCTTGGAGATGACCTCGATGCCGACGAAAACCGCCAGCACGAAAAATGTGAACTCGTTCAGCAGCTCGTTCGTCATTTCGCGGCGGCGGCGACCATTTGCTTCGCGCGCTCGTTGACGATCTCGCCCCCATGGGTCACGCAGCTGCCCTTCGTGATCTCGTCCTCGAAGTCGAGCACGATCGCCCCGTCCTTGACCAGGTGCAACAGCAGGTTGGCGACGTTGCGCGCGTACAGCTGGCTCGCGTGTAGAGGCATCGTCGACGGCACGTTGCGCGTGCCGATGATGGTGACCCCACCGACCTCGACGTCCTTGCCTGCCTTCGTCAGCTCGACGTTGCCACCGGTTTCGGCCGCGAGGTCCACGATCACCGATCCCGGCCGCATGCCCTTGACCATCTCGCCGGTGACGAGCAGCGGTGCGCGCCGGCCGGGCACGGCGGCGGTGGTGATGACTACATCCGATTTGGCCACGTGCTCACCAATCAGCTCGCGCTGCTTGCGCAGGAACTCATCCGACTGCTCACGTGCGTAGCCGCCCTCGCCCTCCTGCGTTTCGAGCGCCAGCTCGATGAAGGTCGCACCCAGGGATTGCACCTCCTCCTTGACCGCGGGCCGCACGTCGTAGGCCGAGACCACCGCGCCCAGCCGGCGCGCCGTGGCGATCGCCTGCAGACCAGCCACGCCGGCACCCATCACCAGCACCCGCGCCGGCGGGACGGTGCCCGCGGCCGTCATCATCATCGGAAAGAATTTGCCCAGCCGGCCGGCTGCCATCAGCACCGCCTTGTAACCCGCCGCTGAGGCCTGTGACGAAAGCGCGTCCATCGACTGCGCCCGAGAGATTCGCGGCACGAGCTCGAGGCTGAACGCTGTCACTCCACGTGCCGCGAGCGCCTGGACGATGTCGCCTTGCGTCGCGGGCTGCAGGAAGCTGATCAGCACCGCGTCCCTTTTTATGAGCTCGACCTCGGCGGCCGACGGGGCTTGCACCTTGAGCACCGCGTCCGCCTCGCCAAGAAGGGCGGCGGCGGTCTTCACGACCTTGGCTCCGGCTTGCTGGTAGGCATCGTCCGGTATGTATGCGGCGGAACCGGCTCCCGACTCGACATTCACCTCGAGAGAGGCGGCAGAAAGCCTCGTGGCGGTGTCTGGAACGAGGGCCACCCGGTGTTCGTCGGGCGCAGTTTCCTTAGGGGTTCCGACCTTCACAGACTGAGGACTGTACCCAATTCAACGGTTGAACCACACTAGTTCGAGGTGTGCGTGCGCGTAAAATTCACACTCCCCAAGTAACAAAGTGACCGACCAGACCATCAACGACCTCACAATCCAGGCCGCCACCGTCAATGGCTCTGGAAGCCAGACGGCCAACCTGATCTTGACCCGGGCGATCTTCCACATGGGAATCCCGGTCGCCCCCAAGAACGTCTTCCCCTCCAACATCGAGGGCCTGCCGACCTGGTACCAGCTCCGGGTCACGCCCCAGGGGCACATGGCACGCCGAGACCAGGTCGACATCCTGATCGCTTTCAACGTCGCCACCTGGCACCAAGACCTGCGCACGGTGCGGCCGGGAGGCGTCGTCGTGCACGAGGAGGCTTTCTCTACCGCGGATGCCCGCACCGACGTGACGTACTACCCCGTGCCGTTCTCCAAGCTGGCCAAGGCGAAGATCCAGAACGACACGCTGCGCAAGCAGCTCGCGAACATGATTTACGTCGGCGTCGTCGCCGGTCTCCTGGGCATTCCGTGGGAAGCGCTCGACCACGCGGTGCGGCGCCAGTTCCTGTCCAAGCCCAAGGCCGTCCAGGTCAACCTCGACGCCATCAAAGTGGGTTTCGACTACTGGCAGGACAACTTCTCCAAGCAGGATCCATACCGGCTCGAGCCGATGACGGGCGTCGTCGACGGGAAGGTGCTCGTCGAAGGCAACCAGGCGGCGGCGCTGGGCGCCCTCATGGGGGGAGTGACGGTCGCCGCATGGTATCCGATCACCCCCTCGTCGTCGCTTTGCGAAAACCTCATCGCATACTCGGACCGTTTCCGGACCGATCCCGGCACCGGTGAGAAGCGAATCGCGGTCGTGCAGGCCGAGGATGAGCTCGCCGCCCTCGGGATGGCAATCGGGGCCGGATGGGCGGGCGCGCGGGCGATGACCTCGACCTCCGGACCAGGCATCTCGCTGATGGCGGAGTTCGCGGGCCTCGGCTATTACGCGGAAGTGCCGGTCGTGATCTTCGACATCCAGCGCATCGGACCGTCCACCGGATTGCCCACACGCACGTCGCAGGCCGACGTCGGGTTCGCATATACGCTGTCGCACGGCGACACCAAGCATCTGGTGCTGCTGCCGGGAACGGTCGAGGAATGCTACGAGTTCGCCCGCGACGCCTTCGACTACGCCGACCGGTTCCAGACGCCTGTGTTCGTACTTTCCGACCTCGACCTCGGCATGAACCTCTGGATGACGCCCGAGTTCAAGTACCCCGACCGGCCGTTCGACCGCGGAAAGGTTTTGACAAAGGCCGATCTCGAGCGCCTTGCCGGCGAATGGGCGAGATATCGCGACGTCGACGGCGACGGCGTGCCCTACCGAACGCTGCCCGGCACGGATCATCCCGCCGCGGGTTACTTCACGCGCGGGTCCGGTCATGACGAGCACGCTCGATACACCGAGAGCGCCGAGGCGTACGCGGCCAACATGGACCGGCTCACACGCAAGTTCGAGACCGCCCGAACCGTTTTGCCTGCGCCGGTGATCGACGAATCGGCCAGGTCACCGATCGGGCTCATCGCATTTGGTTCGACGCATGCCGCCGTGGTCGAGGCGCGCCAGGCGCTGATGTCTGCGGGGCGCCCGGTCGATTACCTGCGCCTGCGCGCTTTGCCCCTCGCGTCAGCGGTCGTCGATTTCGTCTCGCGTCACGAGCGGGTGTACGTGGTCGAGCAAAATCGCGACGGCCAGGTCTTCGACCTCATCCGCCTCGCGCTGCCTCCGGCGCTCGTCGGCCGGCTGCGCTCGGTCCGGCACTACGACGGACAGCCAATCCCCGCCGACGCCATCATCGAACCCCTGCTCGAGTCGGAGAAGGTGCCCGCATGAAAACCCCACAAAATCTTCGATTTTGCGGGGACCCCGCATGAGCGCGACCCTGAACCGGATCGGCCTCCCCCGCGACGCCTACAAGGGCGCGGCGACGACTCTGTGCGCAGGGTGCGGGCACAACTCGATCACCAACCACATGGTCAAAGCGCTCTACGAGCTCGGGCTGGAACCGCACCGCCTCGCCAAGATGTCCGGCATCGGCTGCTCGTCGAAGACGCCCGCCTACTTCGTGGAGGCCGCGCACGGACTCAACGGTGTGCACGGACGCATGCCGGCGCTGACGACGGGCGCTCAGCTCGCCAACCGGCAGCTGATCATGCTCGGCGTCTCCGGCGACGGGGACACCGCATCTATCGGCCTCGGCCAGTTCATGCACATGATCCGCCGCAACATCGACTGCACTTACATCATCGAAGACAATGGGACGTACGGCCTCACGAAGGGCCAGTTCTCGGCCACCGCGGACCTGGGTTCGGTGCAGAAGAAAGGCGCGGTCAACACCTTCCAGCCCATCGATCCCTGCGCGGTGGCTCTCACGCTCGGCTGCTCCTTCGTCGCCCGCTCTTTCAGTGGCGACGGCAAGCAGGTGGTGCCGTTGATCAAGGCGGCCATCGCCTTCGAAGAGGTCCATGTCGACTACGAGCCCGGCACCGTGCGCGACGTCGAACTCCACGACGGGTCGCACATCGTGCTCAAGAAGCTCGGCGAGGATCACGATCCGACCGACCGCCTCGCCGCGATGAAGGTCCTCGAGGAGGGTCGTTCGGCCGGCCATCTCGTCACCGGCCTGCTTTACCTCGACACGACGATGACCGACTTCGCGACCACCGAGCGCATCCCCGACCGTCCGCTGGTGGAACTCGGCGAGGAGGAGCTCCGGCTCACCAAGGACGAGTTCGCCCAGTTCATGTCGGAGTTCGCCTGACCCGCAAGATCGATCCCCGCCCAACGCCGGCCGAGCTCGCTCTCGGCACGCGACTCGTCGCTCGGCGCGACCCCGCCATGGCGCGGCTGATCAAGTCCGTCGGCCCCATGACGCTGCGCGGGCCGTCAGAGGATTCGTTCGCCGCCCTCGTGCGTTCGATCATGTTTCAGCAGCTCGCGGGTGCGGCCGCGAATGCGATCCACGGTCGCTTCCTCAAGCTGTTCGCCGACGGCCTCTCGCCCACCGGTGTGCTCGCGCTGCCCGAAGGCGCGATGCGGACGGCCGGCTTGAGCGGCTCCAAAGCGGCTGCGGTCACCGACCTGGCGCGAAAGGTCGAAGACGGGACGGTCCCTCTTGGGGACGTGGACGCGCTCTCAGACGAAGACCTGATCGCGCGCCTCGTGCAGGTCCGCGGCATCGGCCCTTGGACGGCCCAGATGTTCCTGATGTTCCAGTTGCGCCGGCTCGACGTCTGGCCGGTCGAGGACTATGGCGTGCGCAAGGGCTGGTCGACCGCGCACCGGCTGAAGGACACGATCAAGCCGCGCGACCTGCAGGCCGAGGGCGAGCGGTTCCGGCCTTACCGCTCCATCGCCGCGTGGTACTGCTGGCGGGTTGTCGACACGGTCCTGCCTGTCAAGCCGGCCTAGCGGCCATACCGACGGCGCAGCCGCTCGATCGATTTGTCGCTCATGGGCGGCCAGCCGTATGCATCGAGGAATTCACGCGCGTGGCCGGGGCCGTAGTTGTACTGCAGCGTCCACACCCCGGCCGCCAGGTCGTCTTGCGGATCGCCGAGACCGGCTCCGCCGAGATCGATGAGGCCGCTGAGGCGGCCGTCCTTGACGAGCACGTTCGGCAGGCAGTAGTCGCCATGGATCAGCACGTTGCCTTTTCCAGGACGGCCGAATGGACAGCTGGAGGCGTCGACGGAGTGGATGTCTCTAAGGATCTCGCCCAACCGGCGTGCAACAAGCGAAGGCTCCCAGCCAAGGGACGTGTCGTGAAGCGGCACACCCGGGACCGCGCGCGTCAGCAGCCAATCGTCGCCGAACGCCTGGAACAGGCCCAGCACCTCGGGGGCGGGCAGCCGACCCGCCATCCACACCGTGCGGTCGCGCTCGTCCTCCAGGTCGCGCGCACGCTTCACGTAGACGACCCCAGACTGGCCCTCCAGGCGCCATACCGTGCCGGCCCAGCTCATCCAGGCGAGCTCCTTTTGCAGCCGGGTGCCGCCCACCGCCACCAGAGCGGCGGCTCGGACGGCGGGTGGCAGCCGCATCGGGGATGAGGATTTGCGCTCCATCGACTATGTAGGATGAAGTCTGCGACGCCTGCTCAAGCAAGCAAGCGCTTAACGGCGACGGAGGGTGTGTGAATGGCGGCAACGGTGCTTCCGGAGTCCCCGGATGCGTTCAAAGACGCATCCTGGCACGAGGTCCTGCCCTTCTACGAGGAGCTGGCTGAACGCCCACTCGACGCCACGAACGTCGAGGCATGGCTTGCGGATTGGTCCCGTTTCGAGTCGCTCCTCTCGGAGGCCGCCGCCCTGGCCAACTTCGCTTACACATGCGACACCGCCGATCCTGACCGAGAGGCGGCGCAGCTTCGCTTTGGGACCCAGATCTCACCCCGCGCGCAGGAGCAGAGGGTGCGGCTGCAGAGAAGACTGGTCGAGCTGGGTTATGTGCGTCCGGGCATCGAGACCATGCTCCAGCGGTTTCGCAACCAGATGGAGCTCTTCGACGAGGCGAACGTGCCGCTGTTTGCAGAGCTGTCCGAGCTCGGCACGCAGTGGAACAAGATCAACGGGGCGATGACCGTCCAGTGGGACGGCGAAGAGAAGACTCCCGCCCAGCTCTTGCCGTTTCTGCACTCACTCGACCGCGACGTGCGCGAGCGCGCCTTCAAGCTGCGAGCGCAGCCGTACATCCAGCAGCGGGACGTGCTGGCCGGCATCTTCGATCGCATGTACGACCTGCGGCAGAAGGTGGCGAGGAATGCCGGCTTCGCCAACTATCGCGACTTCATTCATCGCGAGAAGAACCGCTTCGACTACACGCCAGAGGACTGCATGCGCTTCCACGTCGCCGTCGAAGAGGCTGTGCTGCCGGCGATCGAGCGGATCAACGAAAGGCGGCGCCGGCGAATGGGCCTGGGCGCGCTGCGACCGTGGGACATGACCGCGGATCCTTTGGGCAGGCCGCCGCTCCAACCCTTCGACGACATCCGAGGCTTCATCGATCGGGCCGCGCCCGTTTTCGCCCACGTCGACCCCGACTTTCGCGACTACTACCAGCTGATGAACGACAACGACCTGCTCGATCTCGACAACCGGAAGGGCAAGGCTCCAGGCGGCTACTGCCAGACCCTCGCGTTCCGGAAGATGCCGCTTATATTCATGAACGCGGTCGGCGTGGATGGCGACCTGCGCACGCTGCTGCACGAGTCAGGTCACGCATTCCACGCGGTCGAGGCCTCGCGGCTCCCTCTTCTCTTCCAGCGCCATCCCGGATCAGAGATGGCAGAGGTGGCGTCGATGTCGATGGAGCTGCTCGCCTCTCCGTACATCGGGAAAGAGAGCGGCGGCTACTACTCCGAGGACGACGCCAGGCGCTCGCGGGCGGACCTGCTGGAAGGCATCATCTTTTTCTTTCCGCACTGTGCGTCCGTCGACGCCTTTCAGCACTGGATCTACCTCGACGAGGCCGGTCGGGATGCGAACGCGCGGGACCAGAAGTGGCTGGACCTCCGCCGGCGGTTTGAAGGCAAGTCGGTCGACTGGAGCGGCCTCGACAGCGAACGCATCGCCCGCTGGTACCAGCAGCCCCACTTCTTTGCCAGCCCGTTCTATTACATCGAGTACGGCATCGCGCAGCTCGGCGCGCTGCAGGTGTGGCGCAACAGCTTGCGGGATCCGAAGGCTGCCGTTCGCCAGTACCGCGAGGCGCTGGCGCTGGGCGCAACGCAGCCGCTGCCTGAGCTCTTCAAAGCCGCGGGCGCAAGGTTGATCTTCGACAGCGACGGCATGCGCGAGCTCGTGACGCTGGTCGAGGAGGAGCTCGGAAAGCTCGACGGCTGAGTCAGTCCCCGGCGATGTTTCGCAGCGGCATCTTTGGGCCGTAGCGCGGCGCGGTGATGCCGGCGACGCCGATGAGCCGGATGACTCGCGCCCGGTGTCCCTGGTACGGTTCGAGCAGCTGCAGCATCCGCTCGTCGGTTGATCGGGGGACACCTTCGAGCGCGTAAGCGACGGAGTGCGGAAGGTGGTAGTCGCCAACCGGAACGGCGTCGGCGTCGCCGAGCGCAACCTGGGCGACCTTGGCCGCGGTCCACTGGCCGACTCCAGGAAATGCTTCGAGCCGCCGCCGAGCGGTGGGAAGGTCCATCGACACCGTCTCCTCGAGGCGGGTCGCGCTCCGAGCGGCCCGGATGATGACCTCGGCCCGCCGCCGCTCGACGCCGAAACGATGGAACGTCCAGTAAGGCGTCCGAGCGAGGACCACGGCTGATGGAGGAACGGTCAGACCGGGTGGCCCGGGCGCGGGCTCGCCGAGAGCCTGCAAGAGCTCACGGTAAGAGCGATGAGCTTCGACACTCGTCACCTTCTGCGCCAGAACCACTGGCACCAGGGCCTCGAAAACCGCCTGGGTCTTGGGCATGCGCAGGCCAGGATGGCGACGGCGAATATCGGCGAGCAGCGGGTGGGTCGGGCTGAAGCCGGTGTCGTCGTCATCCTCCCCACATAGAGTCGCGGCGCGTCCTGCGGCCCACCGCCCGCCTGGTCCCCATGCTTCCACTTCGACGGCACCATTTGAGTGGTGTAGGTGAACGGTTGCCGGGCCCTCCGGTGTGAGCGTGGCCCGCCACGCCTCGCCGTCGCGCAAACGCAGCCACGCGCCCTGGCCGATGGGGGCGAGCGTCAGGACGAGATCAAGCGGCCTGCTCGGCACGAATCGCGTGCGCAGTGGGGAGTCCAAGTGTCACCTGATTATCGGAACCTCGAAGGTGAAGGTGCTGCCCTTGCCCTCGGTCGAGTCGACGGTGAGGTCTCCGTCATGCATGCGCGCGATCTCGCGCGACAGCCAAAGGCCGAGGCCGGTGCCCGCAACGTGCATGGTCGATTCATGCTCGATGCGGCCGAATTTCGTAAACAGCTTCGCCTGGTCGGCCGGCGCGATGCCGATGCCCTGGTCGATGACCACGACCCTGGCGGTCTTGCCGTTTCGGTCGACCAGGACCGTGATCGGTGTCTCCTCTGGCGAATACTTGATCGCGTTGCTGATCAGGTTCCTGACCACGATCTGGAATCGCTCGGCGTCGACCTCGGCCTGAATGGGCACCTTCGGCAGGTCGACGTCGAGCTGGCGATCGGCGAGCATCGGTCGCATGCTGTCGATGGCGAGCTCGGTTAGCTCGACGATGTCACCCGGCTCCTGACGCAGTCCGAGCCTCCCCTCTTCGAGCCTCGCCGCCTCCAGCATCTGCTCGATCATCGAGTTGACTTCATCAGCTTTGGCGATGAGCAGCGGAATCACGGACATGGCCTTGGGCGCCAACGCACCGAGCGAGCCGCCTTCCAGCATCGTGAGGTAGCCCTTGATCACAGTCATCGGGCCCCGCAGCTCATGGGAAGCAATGTTCATGAATTCGGTCTTGGCCTTCTCGAGGTCACCGATCCGCGCGGTCAACGTCACGCGGTCGAGCGCAGCCGCGATGCTGCTCGAGTACTGGCGTAGCCGGGTCACCTCGTCGTCGCCAAACAGCGGAGTGAAGGAACCGGCCACGATGACCATGGCGCCAACGCCCTGCTGGAAGTCCAGCGGGATGACGACCGTCGTCTGGCCGCGCCGCGGTGAACGAACCTCGCCGCCTTTCGCATTGGCCGCGGCGGCGGCCGCGATCTCGGTCGCACGCGTCTCGCTCAGACCACGGGAGGCGAGGATCGACGAGTCCGAATCCACGATGAGGGCGCCGGCGCCACCGACAAGGCGTGTGGCCCATTCCAATGCCCGCTGCGCCTGCGTGCCGCGGTCTAGGCTGAAGCTGAGAAGGCTGTGCAGCCCCTGCCGCAGCTCCTCCTCCTCGGGTTGACTCCACAGGCGGCGCAACCACGGCGGCGGATAGAAGCTGAAAAAGAGCATCGGCACGATGGCGAGAGCCAGCAGATCGAGCGCCAGCTGCGCAACGTCGTTTTGAACCAGGGCGCCGCCCAGCGAACCGAACATGATCACGGCGACGATGCCGGCGTACCCGAGGCTCAGCGCTCGCATTCGCGCCCCCTCGACCGCGGGCCGGCCGCGTGAGGCCAGCCAGAAGGTGGCGATCGGTTCGACAACACAGAGACCCCAGGTGGTCAGGACGGCCGCCAGGGCGATGGTTTGCACCGGTCCATGAGGCTGCTGGGAGTCGGCCGGAAGCCGGGCGATGACGGCGACGGCCGCCACCAACACGAGCACAACCGCCACCCAGGCACGCGTGCTCGCTCGGAGCGGGATGAACGAGTCGCGGAACATGAGCAGCGCCCAACCCGAGAACAGGAAGAGCAGCACGCCCGCGTCGGTAAGGAGGGGCCCGTAGGTTCCTTCTTGCGACAGGCTGGGCGCTACCAGAACCAGTAAGGTGAGAGACCCGAAAGCCAGCGCGAGATAGCCCCGCCGTCGCTCTCGGTGGCCGAGCCAGTCAGCAAGCATGGCGACCGAAAGGAGCACGAAGGCCACCTCGATCGCCAGGGGCATGACCTCGAGCAGAACTGTCACTGGGCGGAGATTTTAGGGTGACGACATTTCGACGACAAGAGGAAAAAGAAAATAGTCAAATGAAGTGGGTAACCCGTAAAAACGCCAGCGTCGACCGCATCGCCTGCCCATGGCTGATCAAGCGCTTCATCGACCCGGACGCCGAGTTCCTGTACGTGCCCGCGGCCGAAGTGTTGGCGGTTGCCCAGAGAGAGGGAGCCCATCCGTATGACGTCGGCGGGGTCGAGCTGGGCCACGTCGACGGCCGGTGCAGCTTTGAGTCGATCCTACTCAAGTACGGCCTGAAGGACCCCGCGCTGGACCGGCTCGCCTTGATCGTTCATGGGGCGGACGTCGCGGCTGACGTCGACATCACCCCGGAGGCTGCGGGCTTGAAGGCGATCGCGCATGGATTTGCCATGGTCCATGGCGAGGAGGACCATCGCAAGATCGATCTTGAGAGCCCGTTATATGACGCGCTCTATGCCTGGTGCCAGCACGAGATGGCGCGCGTCAAAAAACCAGGCTGATCGGTTCTGTCCCATGGGTTAGCCCGAGGAGGGTGGCCGTGCGGCGTTTCTATTCGTCAACGATCCTGGCAGCGACGGTTGCTGTGGTGGTGGCATTGGCGCCAGGGGTCAACGCCTTCGCCATAGGCAGCCCCCCTGGGGGCTTCGTCATCCCGATCGGCTCGACGGCGAGTTTCACCAACGTCCTGTTCGGGGCGTGCAACAACCTCAGCTGGGGCTATCAGCTGAACGGCGGCGCTAACCACGTCCAGTTCACCTTTCCCGGCGGCTGCGGCTCGGGCACGGGCCCAAACGTGACGATCGGGCCTTTCACGACGCCACAGTCGCTCCGCGTCTTTCTTAGCGACAACACCTGTGGCGCCATCTACTACTCTGACGGACTCCCGGTCGACCACGTGATCGTCTCGGGTTCTAACCCATATTCATTGCGGTGGGCTGACGCCGGCGGATTCTGCGAGCGCAAGACGACCACCGCCAACAACTTCAGCGGCTGCAACTTCTGCATCGACCTCGCGATCTCCGACCAGGCGATCGCAGCCACCGCCACGAACATCTCCGCCACGGAAGGCAAGCCGTTCTCAGGCACGGTGGCGACGTTCACCGACACGGACACCAACGCCACCACGGCCGACTACTCGGCGACCGTCGCCTGGGGCGACGGCAGCACCTCGACCGGCACTGTGACCGGAAGCGCCGGCTCGTTCTCCGTGTCGGGGAGCCACACCTACGCTGAAGAAGGCACGGACCAGGTCACCGTGACCATCACCGACGCCGACAATCCGGCCAACTCCGCCACCGCCAAGCCCACGGCCGGGGTCGCGGACGCGGCTTTGACCGCCAGCCCTGCTTGCTCAGCGACGTTTTCACATTCCTACAGCGGTCTGACGGCGACATTTACGGATGCCGCGAGCCCATCCGGGACGCTGTCGGACTTCTCGGCCAGCATCGATTGGGGCGATGGAACCTCCACCGCGGGAACGATCACCGGCGCCGGCGGCTCTTACTCGGTTAGTGGCTCACACACGTATGCATCGACCGGCTCGTTCACCATCACGACCACCATCACGGACGTGGGCGGCAAGATGGCAACGACGACGTGTGCGACGGTCGGATTCTCCTTTGCGCCTGGAGGCGGCAGCTTCGTCATAAGCGACCACAACGCCGCTGTTGGGAGCTCCGTCACGTTTTGGGGCGCGCAGTGGGCGAAGGACAACACGTTGAGCGGCCGGGCCGCGCCCAGGAGCTTCAAAGGCTTCACTGAAGATCCGCGAACTCCTACCTGCGGCCTCGACTGGTCGACCGACCCGGGCAACTCGACTCCACCACCGTCGGGGCCGCTGCCGGCCTTCATGGGGGTGATCGTCACAAGCTCGGCGACGAAGACCGGCTCGATCATCTCGGGCAATTCGATTCACATCGTCGTCGTCCAGACCAATGCCGGCTACGCGCCTGACCCGGGCCACGCTGGCACGGGCAAGGTCGTCGCGGTGGTCTGCTAGCAAGCGAAGCGGGTCACGGGAGGGGGCGGCGCAGCCCCCTCCCGCTTACTGCGACCGGGACGACTCCACCTGCCAGACGGCCGCCGAGATGGCTGCGATCAGCTGCCAGCCGGCGTCGCCTCCAAGCCCGTCGGTCATGACCACGAGCACGTAAGGACCGTCCGGACCCGCGGTCACCAGCGCCGCGTCGTTCTCCACCGCGTCAATGGTTCCGGTCTTGTGCACCACAGTCGCAGCAGCACCGGTGCCAGCCGGCACCCCGGCCTCAGTTGTCGTGTCGGTCAGCAGAGGGTAAAGCCACGCCTGGGCGGCCGCGCCTCCGAGCTCGCCGCTCGCTTCGGCGACCCATAGCACGGCCAGGTCGGCCGGACTGGTTGTATTGCCGACGAAGAATGCGGAGCTGGCCGCGCCCGCGGCAGCGGCCCAGGCGTTGAGCGCGTCGGCGCCGCCGACATCACGGACGAGCATGTGGCCGGCCGTGTTGTCGGACTGTTTTGCGGCCCTCGAAGCAAGTTCGTTGCGAGTGAAGCAGGCGCCTGGCTCATAGTCGTCAAACCAACCGGCCTCGTAGTCCGAAGGCGCAAAGCAGACGATGCCGTTCGGGTCGGTTGTACCCGCTGCGATGCTCTGCGCCTCCATCATCAGCGCGACCAGCTTGTACGTGCTGGCGGCTGTGAAGACGGCATCACTACCAAATGACCATGAGAGCTGGTCGGATCCGCCAAGCTCGACGACGCTCACACCAACGGTCCCCCCGCTTGCAACCGCGAGCTGCTGCAAGTTCGAAGCGAGGACGCCCGCGTCGCGAGTCGCCGGGGCGACGGCTGTGGTCGGGACGATCACCGATTGGCTCGCGCTGGTGCGTGCGTTGCTCGCTGACGTGGTCACAGCTGCGGTTACCGGCCGGCTCGCCCGAGCCGAGACGATCAACGGCGAGGTGACCAGAGCGACGATCACCAGAGTGAGCAACGCGCTGAGACGCCGGGCCACGACTCAAGGCACATCCATGCGGACAGCGTCCGGCCCGCTGCTGGGATCGCCCTGGGCGACCTATGTGAGACCGCTGAGAAATCAGGCCGTGTCCCGAGCCCTCTCGAGGCCGTCGAGGATGAGGTCCAGCCCGAACTCGAACTCCTCCGAGTAGTCGTAGCCGGGCTTCATAGCGTGGTCGGTGATCATCTCGGCGAGGTGCGGGTACTCGCCGGCGAGTTGCCGGAGGATGCTCTCCCCCACCTCCGCGACTTGCTCCGGGGTTTGAAGCGGAATGTTGATTTGCTGCAAGGCGAAGCCATAGACATAGCCGTCGATGACGGAGACAGCGTGGGCGGCGTTCACGAGCGTGAAGCCTGCCGTCCGAAGGCTCCCAAGCACCGAGTCGTGGTGTCGCAGGGTCGCTGGACCGGGCTTGGTCCGCGACTGCATCAAGCTGGTCGACCAGGGGTGCCGCAGCAGAGCTTCGTGTGCCGAGACGGCTCGCTTGCGCATCGCCGCCTTCCAGTCCTCTCGGCCGGACGGCAATACGATCTCGCTAAAAACGAGATCGACGATGGCATCGAGGATGTCGTCTTTGTTGGCCACGTGGTTGTAGAGCGACATCGCTTCGACACCGAGCTCGTGGCCGAGGTTGCGCATCGTGAGCGACTCGATCCCG
>VBFD01000118.1:0-262 GCA_005883585.1 Chloroflexota bacterium | reverse complement strand
GCGTCCTCTATCTGCTCAACGGCATCTTCAGCGGCTTCGCCTTCGGGTACGTGGTCACCAAGGTGTACGCGCCGGGCCACGCTGCAAGCACGGCAGCGAACGTGGTTGCGAACTCCGGACTCGTCCGCATTGGCGTCGTCGCGGACCTGTTCCAGGGGACAGAGTGGCTCTTCCTCGCGATGACCCTGTACGTCCTGCTGAAGCACGTCCACCAGAGCGCCGCGAGGGCAATGGTCGCCCTGGTCGCAGTCGGGGCCGCCAT
>VBFD01000164.1:0-2635 GCA_005883585.1 Chloroflexota bacterium | reverse complement strand
CAGATGCGCCCGGGCATGATGCCCAAGCCGAGCGAGCAGGCCAAGGCCGCCTTTACCAAGCTCGTGCCTGACGAGCCCGCCGTCAATATGCGGCCCATGTTCGGCAACCTGGCGGCGTTCGTGAACGGCAACATGTTCTCCGGGCTCTTTGGCGAGGACCTCTTCGTCCGTCTGCCCGACGACCAGACCGCGCCGATTCGCAAGCAAGGTGGCCGGGATTTCGAGCCGATGCCCGGACACGCGATGAAGGGTTACGTGATGGTGCCGGCCACATGGAGCTCCAAGCCCGCCGCGACCAAGACATGGATCGCCGCGGCGCTGGCCTTCACGCGCGCGATGCCACCGAAAGTCGCCAAAGCCAAGAAGGCCGCCGGCAAGAAGAAGTAGTCGCGACCTAGCGCCGCTTCTTCTTGTTCGGTTTGCCCTTGATGGGCGCAGCTACGGGTTTGCCTTTGCCGTCCTTGCCGGCCACTCGCAGCTCGGCAGCCGGAGCCGGCGCCGCCGTCTTGATGATGGCCGGCGGAGTGATTTTCGGAGCCGCCACGAGCGGCACGGCCACGATCGGCGCGGCCGGCTTCTCGACCTCGGTCGCGGCCTTCGGCTCGGGCTCAGGAACCGGGGTCGGTGCCTCGACGGCCTTGACGGGCGGGGCGGTAGCCGCCCCCGCGCCCATCGACACCTTGCCGCTGAACGTGGCGCCATCCTGGATGGCCAGGCGCGCCACGCGGACATCGCCGTACAAGGAGCCCGACTTGGCCACAACAAGACGCTTTCGCGCGACCACAGCGCCATTCACATGGCCGCGAATGGTCACGTCGCGTCCGGCCAGCGAAGCTTTGACCTTTGCCATGTCGTCGATCTCAACGTCGCCGGTGACCTCCACCTCGCCCTCGACGACCCCTCCAACTCGCAGGTCACCCTCGATGTAGATCTGGCCGATCACGCGATCGCGCGGGCCGAGCATGACCGAGTTCGGCTGGTTCGAAACGGCGGGCGGGGATTCGGTCGGCGGCTCGTCCGCCGACGTTGTGATCGGACGCCTAGCTGCCGGGGGCCTGCTGCTCAAACTCGCCCATTCGGACATAGCCGTTCAAGCTGGCGCCGTCCTCGATTTGCAGCCTGCGCACCTGCACGTCGCCGTTCAGCTTTGCCTGCTTTCCAAGGGTGAGCTTGTCGCGAGCCGTGAGCTTGCCCTCGACCTCACCTTTGATGGTTACGTTCGAAGCTTCGAGCAGGGCCTTGACGACGGTCCCGTTCCCTATTTCGATGTTGCCGCCGACCCGAAACTCGCCTTCGGCGTGCCCACCGTCGACGGTCATCGAACCGCCGTAAGTCAGCTTGCCTTCGAGGCTGTCGTTCGGGCCGAGAACCAACCTGTTCTGTCCGCCACGCTTGGAGTCGGATTGGCCGTCAGTCTCCATGGGCGTGCTCTCCGCTATGGCCTCTTGTGTTTCCATGCGCCTGCATCTCCCCGCCTTGGTAATTGACCTCGGGGCCAGCCCGAAGACGCGTCCCAGGATACTTCAGGGCCCACCCTCCCCGCCGGGCGATCTTCGTTTGTTGCCAGGCAACGATCGGTAGGTCGCAAGCTCTCAGGTGCTGCGGTCCTCGATCTCCCATGCGTGGTCCAGCACGTGCCACGCCATACGGCGCGCGACGTATCGCGGCGGCCACCTTTTCTCGCCTCCTTGCGGACCGCCGGCGGACGCGCGGATCGCATCGAGGATCGCGTTGCGGGTTGCCGCCACCGCGGCCGCGTCGTCTCGCTTGGGGGTGCGGAGCTTGAGCCCGAGCTTGGGTGTATACGCCGACTCCGCGTCGATGATGTGGTCGGCGATCTTGTCGCGGTCGCGCCCTCCGCCCCGAGGTCCCTTGTGCAGCTCGGCCGGCGCTTTCGAGATCACCCTGTCAAAGACCTTCCACGAAGCTGCGAGCAGAGCGCAGATGCGCTCCGCCTCAGCGGCCGAGAGCGCTTTGGTGTCGCTCGATGCGGGTATGCCGGGCGCGCCAAAATCCGTGGTTGCGTTGCCAGTTACGCGCTCTACCACCTTGAACTGCGCGGCGGTTGGAAAGTCGATGCGTGCCGTTTTGGGCACGATCCCGTAGCGCGGCAAGTAAGCGAGCAACGCCGCCATCGCGAGCTTGTCGTCCTTGCCGGCGCGGGTCCAGCCCGGCCAGTCGAGTGCAGAAGCGAACACTCGCTTCTGTCCGACTTCCAGGTAGATGGGAATCGTTGTGGCCACGACCGCCGATGCTAACCGACGTCGGTCACCAGGATGCGAGAACGATTGCAATGGAGCGGGCGATGGGAATCGAACCCACGTAACCAGCTTGGAAGGCTGGCGCACTACCATTGTGCTACGCCCGCTTTCGCGCATCGCCTGGTGGCCCGTAGGGGCTTCGAACCCCTGATCTCCGGCTTGAAAGGCCGGCGTCCTAGTCCACTAGACGAACGGGCCAGGCGCCACCGATTGTGCCGGAAACGCCACGCGGCGTAGCGGCGACAACACCCCGCTCGTCATTGGTGGGCGGCGAGGGTTTCGAACCCCCGACCTCCAGCATGTCAAGCTGGCGCTCTCCCAGCTGAGCTAGCCGCCCGTGGCGGAATGGGCGCGGAGTGGACGCTTATTCTAGG
>VBFD01000117.1:0-31363 GCA_005883585.1 Chloroflexota bacterium | reverse complement strand
ATCCTCCTGCCAGGTCTTTCCAGAAACGGTCGATGATCAATTCAGCAAACCATTGATACCAGTATTTCTGAGTCAGCTTCTTCTTGGCGAGGAAAGTTCTCAGCTCTGGCGCCACCTCGAGCTCCGCGATCAGCAGGCTGACCACGTCGTCGGGTCGAATCCCCTTGATGAACGCATGAGTTGCGTTATACGCGTGCTTGGCCTTGGCGCGCCACAGCGCTTCGTCATCGGCCAGCAGGCCGACCAGGCCGGCGTCGGTGAGATCCTGGAGCTTCTTCTGGGTTAGTGCCACAGGACCATCCGCGTCGTCCAACCCGCGGCTATGAACACCGAGACCAGCTGGAGAGCGAAAAAGCCGATCACAAACGCATACAACCATGCCGGGCCGCCGAGGACCAACCAGGTCAGGCTCATCGCGACGGTGACCAGGCTGATGGCAAATGTCGCGAACAACACGATACCGGCGATTTTGTAAGGCCTCACCACCGACGGCGGCGCATTGCCCGCGTACGACTGGCTGGTCGTCGTCACCTTCACGACGGCACCGCTGCCCGGGGCCGTGTTGGCCGAGCCGATGGTCACGTACATCGAACCGTCCGGGCCTTGGGCGATACCCCCCGGCACCGGCAGCGAGCCACCACCGATGTGCTGCACCGCCGCGGGGTTTGCGAACGGAATGCGGACCAGATCGCCCGGCGGGCCGGCAGTGGGCTGGAACATCTCCGTGCCCCAGAAATTGCCCGCGCGGTCGAAGGTGCACGCTGTGACGGTGGTCAGGCCGCTCGCCCACACATGGGCGGCAGTCAGGTAGCCCTCCGAGGTGTTCGGGTCGACGCGGTAGACGTGCGACTGGCCCGGCCCGAAACCGAAGTTTGCGAAGAGGTCGAGCGTGCCCACGTAAAGGGCGCCGTCGGGACCCTGGGCGACACAGGTCGGAGTCGAGTCACGGATCGGATCGTTCGGGATGAAGGCGATGATGCGATTCGTGCCGTCGGGCATGACCTCGCTCAGCGTGTTGGAGCCAGCGTCCACGACGTACGTGCGGATGGCGTCGGTGGTCGGGTCTTTCGTTACCAGCACCCCATAGGGGTTGGAATCTGTCAGACCGGGCGTGGTTGCGTTCACGCCGTCTTTGGATTCGCTGATGATCGCGAGCACCTGGCAGCCCTCACGCATGCCATTGCTGTTTTTCATGCAGCCGCTGCCCAGCGCGCTCACACCCGCGGGACCAAGAACCTCAGGGCCGCCGTGCGCGCTGTCATAGACGGAGTCGAATCGGGTCGACCAGACCAGGCTCGGGGCGCCGACCGAAAGAGCGAACTTCGAGACCTTGCCGGTGTGAGAAACACCGAAGGGGCCGGGCGCGATGTTGAAGTAGTTACCCGCTTCGGCAACGTACATGCTGCCCTGGCCGTCGAAAGCGACTCCTCGAGGGCCGTTCAATCCGCCCACCACGGGCGTGATCGTCCAGCTCACAGCCGACGCCACGCCTCCGGTTGCTACAAGCATCGCAGCGCTCAACAGTGCGGCGGCGACAACTCCAAGCGATCTGGAACTCCGCATCTCACACCCTCCCCAAGGTGACCGTGGGCTCGATCGGCTTTAGGACAGCAGGACTTTAGGCGCTGTCCTTCAGGGTGTCAAACGTCACCTACGTCCTAGACATCCTCTTGAAGGGGCAGCCGACGAGGTGGTCGTCGACGACGCCGATGGTCTGGAGAAACGAATAGACGATCGTCGACCCCACGAACGTGAACCCGCGGCGCTTGAGGTCCTTGCTGATGCGATCGGACAGCTCCGTCTTCGCCGGCAGATCGCCGAGCGCTCGCGGGTGGTTGACGATCCTTTTTCCATCCACCCAGTTCCAAACGTAGTCCGCGAACGACCCCAATTCCGACTGGACCCGCATGCACGCTTGGGCGTTGGTGCGGGTGCCATAGACCTTCAGCCGGTTGCGGATGATGCCCGTGTCCTGGAGGAGCTGTTCCAATCGCCGGTCGGTGAATGACGCCACCTTGGCCGGAACGAAATTCGCGAAAGCGCGCCGGTATCCCTCGCGGCGATTGAGGATCGTGGCCCAGGAGAGGCCTGCCTGCGCGCCTTCGAGGGTCAGCATCTCGAATAGATGCCGGCCGTCGTGGGACGGAACACCCCATTCGCGGTCGTGGTAGTCGCCCATCGCCGGCGAGCTCTCCGCCCACGCACACCTATTCACGCGACTATCGTGAGGCTGTGCGCAAGGTGTATCACGGGAAAGATGTAGAGGTCAGCTTCGACCTCGACATCTGCGTCCACATCGCCGAATGTCTGCGCGGCCAGCGGCAAGTCTTCCAGCTCAACCGCCGGCCGTGGATCCTGCCCGACGCGGCGAGCGCGGACGAAGTGTCGGACGTCGTGCAGCGTTGCCCGAGCGGCGCGCTCCTCTACCGGCGGCTCGACGGAGGACCTCAGGAGGATCCCGACGGACCGACCACCATCACCGCGATACGCGATGGGCCATTGCTGGTGAGCGGCAAGGTCGAGGTCCGGCACGAAGATGGGACCGTCGAGACCTTGCCTCGCGCGACCCTTTGCCGCTGCGGCGAGTCGAAGCACAAGCCGTTCTGCGACAACCAGCACATTGCCGCCGGCTTCGAGGCACCGGGGATTCCTTTTCGGATCCATCTCAGCCCGGTTCGACCCCGGCTGGCCGAGCCGATCAGCAAAGAAGAGGATCCGCGCGGCCACAGCTGACCAAGCCGCGTGAAACTATCCGCGATGTGATCTCCACCCGGGCGATCAGCCGCCAGCTGAAGCTCAACGTCAAACCGCTTCGTGATCCGGGCTACGCGGCCCTGCGGCGCGCAGCTCGCGCCACGATCGTCATCCCGCTCGCCTTTGCCTTCACCGACCTGCTTCTGCGCGAGCCTCAAAGCCTCATCTTCGTGGTGTTCGGCTGCTTCTCGCTGCTCGTGATCTCCGACTTCGGCGGCTTTCGGCGGCCGCGCGCGCTCGCCTACCTGACGGCGACGCTGGCGGGCGCGCTGCTGGTGGCGCTGGGAACTTTCGTCTCGTCCTCCGCGTGGCTGGCCGCGGCCGTCATGTTCCTCGTCGCGTTCGCGATCACGTTCAGCCGAATCTTCGGCGGCTACGTCGCCGCGGCGAACATCGGCATGATCCTCTCCTTCGTCATTGCGGTGACCATCCCGGCATCGGCCGATGCCATTCCCGCGCGTGTTGGCGGCTGGGCGATGGCCGGGCTGGTGTCGACGCTTGCGGCCGTTGTGCTCTGGCCGCGCTTCGAGCGCGTGAGGATGCACGACCACGCGGCGAAGGCCCTGTTTGCCGTCGCCGAGCTCGTCGAGGCCATGCAGTCCGCCGCGCGGGAGCGCGACCTACCGCACCTCAAAGACGCGGCGCGCCAGGCCGCGGATGCAGCTCGCCGCACTTATGCCACCACAGCGAAGCGCCCGGATGTCCCGGCTCGTCGCCGGCCGCTGTGGTCTCCGCGCTGCGCGCCAGCGCCGATGTGCTGAAAGGTGGCGAACCGCCTGATGTCCACGCCATCGAAGTAGCGCGTAATGACCATCGCACGGCCCTTGATCGGTGGGCCGCCGAGCAGCTGCGGGCACGCCGTCAGTGCGAAGAGGTGCTCGATGGACTCGACTTCGACGGCACCCTTCGTGTTGTATCATATGTGACCTTTGTTCTTGGCGGTAACGCGATCATCGCCGCGGGCGCGCCATCTGATATCGGCGACACGGCGGCCCATGTTCTGCGCACGCTCCGAGCACACCTCGAAGCACCGTCGACCGTTTTGCAGGACAGCCTTCGAGTCGCGATCGGCCTGGCGATTGCCGTCTTTGTCGCCCGCACGCTCGGCTTCTCACATGCCTTCTGGGTCGTGTTGGGCACGATCCAGGTGCTGCGCAGCACGGCACTGGGCACCGGCCGCACCATCGTCCTCGCTGTGGTCGGCAACGTGATCGGCGTCGTCATCGGCGGACTCTTCGCCGTGGCCGCCGGCGATCACCCCGCGCTGATGTGGACGGCATTTCCGATCGCCGTGTTCGGCGCCGCCTACGCGGCTACCACCATCGGTTTCATGCTGAGCCAGGCCGCCTTCACCATCAACCTGATCATCGTTTTCAACTTGATCTCACCGGCGGGCTGGCAGGTGGGACTGGTGCGGATCGAAGACCTGCTCGTCGGCGCCTTCATCAGCCTGCTGGTCGGTTTGTTGCTGTGGCCGGGCGGTGCCCGGCGTGAGCTCGCCCGTGCGTTGGCGAGCGTCTACCGAACCCTGGTTGAGTACCTCGACCACGGTTTCGATCGCGTCCTGGGCTTCTCGCCCGCCGGCGGGCTGGATCCGGCTCGCCAGGCGGTCGTCCGGGCGCGCGATCGCGCTGATGCGGCTTTCGACACCTTTATGAGTGAGCGCGGTGGCGGTGCGTTCGACCAGGACACCGCGACCTTCCTGCTGTCTTCGGCCAACCACGCGCTCCTGGGCGCCGACCTTCTCGAGGTGATCTCGGGTGTGATGGGTTACCAGGCCGGCACCTGTGCGGATGGCGCGCAGGAGGTTGACGACCAGGTCGCAACGCTGCTGGCTGCCTACCGCCGCCTGGCGGACCTCCTCAGCCTCTCGCCGGTCACAGATGAACATGAGGATGTGTCGCTCTCAGCGCTGCGGCAAGCGGAGCTGGGGTGCTTGCGGCGCTGGCAGTCCGACGCCACCGTCGGGCGTGGCGCGATGGCCGTGGTGATGGCGGGCGAGTGGGTGCAGGACCTCGCACGCCTGGAAACCGACCTGGAGGGTGCGGTGTCCACCGCGGTCGAGGGAGCGAGAAAGCCCTGGTGGCGCTGACTGAGATCAGCCCAGGCTAAGACGCCAGATCGCTTTGTCGGTTCCGGTTGCGAAGACGTCGATGGCGCCCGCCGCACGCGAGGTCGGAGCAGGACGGGAAGTCCACTGGCCTCCTCCCATCGACTGCCAGCCGGTCCACGAGCCGCCGGCAAAGGAAAGCCTGGAGATGGTGTTGTCGGCGGCCAGGGCGAATACGTCGAGCCGTCCCGAACCCCACGACGACACGCTTGGCGCTGAGCCCAGGACTCCGCCGAGGGCTTCCCAGCCGCTCCAGGCCGATCCGTTCCACCACTTGTGATAGAGCGCGTTGTCCCAGCCGCGGGCAAGGACGTCGATTCGATTGTTGCCCCACGAGACCGCAGCCGGATCGGCCGTGGTCATGCCGCCAATCGACTCCCAGCTCCCCCATTTGCCGTTGTTCCACGGCCTGTGCCACACGGCGTTGTCGGTGCCGCGCGCGAAGACGTCGAGCCGGCCGGAGCCCCATGAAGACGCGGCCGGGCCTGAAGTCAAGCTCCCGCCTAACGACTCCCAGCTGCTCCAGCTGCTTCCGTTCCACGACCGGTGATGCAGAGCGTTGTCGGTGCCGCGGGTGAAGACATCGAGCCGATTCGGCCCCCAGGAAACAGCCGCGGGATCGGAGGCCAGGGTGCCGCCGAGCGATTCCCAACCGCTCCACGCCGACCCGTTCCACCACTTGTGATAGAGCGCGTTGTCCCAGCCGCGAACGAACACATCGAGACGATTCGCGCCCCACGAGGTCACCGCCGGGCCCGAGGTCGCGTAGCCGCCAACGGACTCCACCACCCGCAGCTGCGCCGGTGGAGGCATCCAGGACGGAATCGGTGACGGGCTGGGCGACGGAATCGGTGACGGGCTGGGCGAAGGACTCGGCGACGGGCTCGGCGACGGGCTCGGTGACGGGCTCGGTGACGGAATCGGTGACGGGCTCGGCGACGGAATCGGTGACGGGCTTGGCGACGCGCCCGTCAGAGGGCATCCGCCAAAAGCCGTCTTCGCGCCGGCCATCGAATCGGCCGATGAATCGAGCGCAAACGTCGTGCCGGTGTCGCTGAACCAGATCGCGGCCTGGAGACGAGTGAACTGACTGCCCATAGCCGCGGCCGCGTCGAGTATCCACTGCCCCTTCGTCACACCTAGTGGGTCCGCGGCCACAGGCTCGGCGCTGCCGTACTCCGCAAGCATCATCGGCTTGGTTGTGTTGAGCGCAGCCACGCGAGCGTAGGTGTTGACCACCGTCAGCCCGAAAGCCAGGGAGCCCCACCCCCCGCCGTTGGCTCCCCAGTTGTAGACGTCGATCGCCATCCAATCGACGTACGCGTCGCCGGGATAGAAGACGGTCTGGTCGACGCCGGCCGCGTTCCACACGTTGGGATTCCACACGAACTGCACGTTGGTCGCGCCGGCCAGCACGAAACGATCGTGCACGTGCCGGAAGGCCGCGATGTAATCGGCGACCGTGTTCCCGTTGACGCCGTAGCCCCACGGATACCAGTTGCCGTCCATCTCGTGTCCGAAGTCGAGCAGCACGGGGCCACCATATGTGCGCAGCCCCACCGCCCACGAGTCGATGTACACATCGAACGTGCCCGCGGCGATCTTTGAAAGTGGGAATGTGTTGTTGGCCACCGTCATCGGCGCCGGACCCCACGCTTCCCACGTGATGAGCGGTGTGGCGCCGGTGACGCCGGCGGACGTGTAGTTACGGACCGCATTGAGCATCGCGGGTTGATTCGCGGCGAACACTCCAGATCCAGGGTCGCCCCATTGCGCGTACCAATGCACGATGCTCGAGTGGCGATTGATCGCGGTATCGAGGTTCCGGATCGAAGTCATCGTCGTATCCCACGGAATGCCCGCGTCGTACATTCCGAACTGCACTGTGCACGGCGCAATCGCCGCCTGCGCGCGTTTCTGCAATACGACCGCCGCCACCGCCCCTATCGAGAGCGCCAACGCCAGCAGTACGCACGCGGAAGCAAGGCGGAAGGATCGTCGCGGCATGAAACCCCCTAGCCGTTTTGCAGCTTCCCCAGTAGCCGGCTGGTGTGAAGCGCAGGTTTACGAAGCGATTGCCTGACTTAACGGGACGGGGGTAATTTCTCTTGCCAAAAAACGTGTATCAAGGTCGCATGGTGCGATTGCGATCAACAATCGACCCCGACGATCGCGTCGGCGCTAGAGGAAAAGTAAGCCTACGGTTATCGGCGGGCTCGTAGCGCTGAGTTGAGCGTTCATCGTGTCAGTCACAGTGATCGTCGGGCTCAGAGGCGTCATGAAGGTGACGGAGAACGTATGTCTTCCAGCGTCCGCGCTGGTAAACGTGTAGTCGGCCGGCAGCTGCGCAAGCGGGTCCGTGCTGGTGAAGTGCATTGTGCCCGCGTAACCGGTGGCCACGTTCCCGAAGCGGTCGCTGAGAGTGACTCCAACGTTGAAAGGCTGACCCACAATCGCTGAAGACGGCGCCACCATCGATACCTTCGACGCAGCGGCCGCGATCACCTGGATGGTCACCGCTCCTGAGATGAACGCGCTCGCATTGTCGGTGGCATAGATCGCTTGCGATCCCGCTCGATCCAGCGTCGCCGAGAACGTGCCCTGGCCGTACATCAGATGAGTATCCGCAGGCAGGACGACACCTGAAGAGGTGTCCGTGCTGGTGAAGTGGACCGTGCCGGCGTACGACTGGTCGGTGTTGCCATATTGGTCCAGCGCAGACACGGCCAGACCGATCGGGTTTCCGGCCGTGGTCGTCGAACCGGAGGTGGCCGTGATCGCGAGATGCGTGGCCGGCGCCGCCACCACGTTGACGGTTATCGGGCTCGCGCCGGAGCCCACGTTGTCGGAGGCGTTGATCGTCTGCGCACCTGCCCGGATCAAGGTCGCTGAGAAGGTTCCTTGACCACTGACCAGGGTTGAGTCGGGCGGCAGAACGACACCCGTCGACGTGTCGCTGCTGGCGAAGTGAACCACCCCGGGATACGTCGTGATAGCGCTCCCAAATGGGTCCTCGGCCGTGACCGTGAACGAGATCGGGGTGCCCGCGGTCGAGGTCGCTGTGCCAACGGGTGCCAGGACGAGCATGGCCGGCGCGGCATTGACCGTCACCGGCACGGTGGTGGTGAAAGAGTTGGCGGCGTCAGATACGGTCAGCGTCTGTGATCCGACCTGGCCCAGCATCACCCTGAACGAACCTTGCCCGTTGGTCAGCGTCGAGTCCGCGGGAAGCGTGGCGTGCCCGGAAGTGTCGCTGGTGGTGAAGTGAACCGTTCCGCTGTAGCCGGCCACCGGATTGCCCTTCACGTTCTCCGCGACCACCGAGACCGTGAAGGGCTGGCCCTGGGTCACGGAGGCGGGAGCGGTCACCTTGAGGTCGTTGACGATCGGCGCGCCGAACACGAACGCAGAAAGCAAGTTCGCGGTCGTCCTCTGGATTCGCGCGTCGGCCAGGCTCGACAGGTTGTCAAGGGCCCAGCTCCACGAGAAGGTTCCGCTCGCGAAGACCCAGGCGCCGCTCGGGGCCTGATAGATCGATGAGTTCGAAACGCGCGCCACGCCATTCGTATCCGTGAACGGCGACGAGGAGAGGAGCGTCCGGTTGGTAGAGTTCGGGGCGGGGTAGTTGGTGTCGTAGCGATCCATCTCGTAGCCGACGATGCCGTGGACCGCGTCGCCGTCCTTGAACCCGGTGCCCGCATACACCCAGTGCGAGCTGTTCGTCACGACATAGTCGGCGTTGGCCGTGAAGTCCACCTCGCCGGTGACCATGAGGCCGGTGAGCGTCTGACCGGGCCGGTTCAGGTACCCCCAGCGCCACGCGACCGTCAGGGTCGGCCCTTGCACCGGATCGAGAGTGGGGTCCTTGTAGCAGACCTCCACCCGGTTGGGGACCCCGGTGGCGGAAGGCTCGAATCGCACCTGCCATCCGAGCACGTCGGCGCCGAAGAAAGCCAGGTTGACACCCGCGTCTCGCGCCGCGGTGGCCGCGTCGTACATCGGGAGGGACCAGTACTCGGAGTGTCCCCCGACCAGAAATCCCTTGCTGCTCAACAGCGCCTGGCTGTTCGCGTGTGTGTCGATATCGGTCGAGTAGGTCACGTCGTAACCCGATTGCTCCAGCCAGCGCACCAGCTGAATTTCCCAGCTGAGGAACATTCGGGCTCCGTTATCCGCATACGGACGGTCAAAGGAAACCTTTACAGCTCGCGTGGTCCCGCTGACCGTGTTGGCGCCGAAGCTGTTGAAGGCGTACAGGCTCTTGCCGGTCGCGTGGTCGTCCGGATAGTTGTTGTACGCCTGGTCGGTGTTGATGCTCTCCTGATAGAGGAAGGCGGCCGGCCTTCCGTCCTTGACCACAAACGGTATGTAGGACTCGAAGCCGAGTGAGTTCGTCAGCATGACGAGATAGATGCCGCTGGTCCAATCCGCCGGAACGGTCAGCGAATAGCTCGGGGCCCAATGGCAGGCGATCATGCCGGTGGTCGGGTCAGTTGGACAGGCCGACTGCATGGTTCCGGCCAGGCCAGGCTGGTGGAGTCGCAAGCGACCGCCGAGCCCGCCATACCAACCGATGCGGTAGATGTCGAGGTTGAATGTCTGGACCGGGTTCACAGAGACAAAGAAGGTGATGGACGCGTTCTGACTCACGCTCGTCGCGGACGCGTACCCCTTGACCTGCTGGGTCACATCATCTGCGACCAGCGATCCAAGCTTCCATGCGCTCGTACCCGCCTGTTGGTTTTCAGCGACGACCGGGTTCGCGGCAGCCGCGACGCCGGCGGGCACGCCCACACAGATTGCTGCGACGACTGACGTCGTCAGCAATCCGGACGCGAGACGGCGGCGAAACGTCATGGATACGCGGCAAGCTCCGGTTTGGGCCCCAATGACGGGGCTACGCGGCGTGTGTCAAGAAGTGTTGAATCAGCGTGAGGCGGCGGCAATGGGACATTGCGCCCGCGGCATGCCGTGTATCCCGGTTGCGCATCAGAATCACTATCGAATCGGTCGAAGCGTCTTGATGGAGGTGGGGTTATGGCTGCCCTGAGGCGGACCGCGTCGGTTACCTGGACCGGGTCGGCACGAGAAGGCCGCGGGACATTTCGGGTCGGCAGCGGAGCGCTTGTGGCGCCCTTCACCTACAACAGTCGATTCAAAGGAGACAGCGAGACCAACCCGGAGGAGCTTCTTCTTGCCGCGCAGGCGGGATGCCTGACAATGGCGTTTGCCGCGGCGTTGAAGGAACAGCAGGTCGAGCCGGCCACGATCGAGACGTCGGCCGAGCTGGACCTGGTTCCGTACGAATCGGGCGGCTACCGCATCCCGAAGATGCGCCTGAAGATGGTCGTGTCCGTCGACCTCGGGCAAGACGAACTGGAAGCCGCGCTCCAACGAGCCATGGACATGTGTCCCATCTGCAATGCGCTAACGGGTACCGACATCCAGGTGACCGTCAATCCGGCCAGCACCGACGGGCTCCTCTAGCCGACTACCGAGAAGCGGAGATTTATCACCTGGCCATTTCGCGATTCGTGGGCCAGCTCGAGGTGGATCGCGTCACCTCCCGACTTGCTAAACAGCCGTACTCCGTCGCCGAGCAGCACCGGCACCACATGGACCATCACCTCGTCCACCAACCCCGCCTCGATCGATTGCCGGGCGATGTCGGCGCCGAAGATCACGACGTACTTATCCCCCGCCGCTTCGGCGGCCGTTTGGACCGCGGTTCGAATATCTCCGGATAGAAATGTGACGCCCGGGTCGTGGGGCGGCTTGTGGGTCAGCACAAAGACCGGGCCGCTGAATGCGCCCCCGTAAGGCCTGCGGAATTCCGGCCGCTCCTGAACCGCGCCGACGTCGTAAGTCCTGCGCCCTGAGAGCACCGCACCGATTCTCTTGATGAGCTCGTCGACCTCGTCGTTCTCTTCTCCGAAGCCGAGCATCCAATCCATGGAATCGCGGGGCCCCGCGATGAAACCGTCGAGGGACATCGTGACGTGCCAGAGGACCTTCGCCATCAGCTACATATTTCCGCACGTTTTGATCCATCCGCGCTCATCCGACAGGCGAATCCCGCACGTTTGGCGCATGACAGGCGAAATCCTACACGCGCCTTGACAGGCAAGCCCACCTGTCAAGGGGGAGGGTTTGAGAGGTTTCAGCTCCCGAAGAATTCCACGAGGACAGGCGCCAGCGCCTCGGGAACGATGTCGTGCGTTTGGCCGTCCAGAGCTCGCACCTGACCTTCGGGAACGGCTTTCGCCACCGCCTTCGCCGCGTTGCCCAGGAAGGCTGGGCTCGCGCCGCCGTACACAGCGAGGGTCGGCGCCTTCACATTCTTCAGTCGAGCGGTCGGCAGGTTGAAGTCGCCGAGAATCGTCGCGTCGTAGACCAGAGTTTGCGCAATGGCCTCCAGCGCGGGCCTGAAGGGCGCGTGTCTCATCTGGGCCACGACATGCTCAGGAATCCCGACCCACCTGGTTTGGAACAGCTCAACGGCTTCGCCGCGGCGACCCGACGCCACGAGTTTCGCGAGCTGGGCCGCGCCGTCTTGTGGCGGCCGCGGTGGACTATCGCCCACGAAGAACGGTGCCTCGTAGAGGGCAAGCTTCGTGATGTTGAGACCGCCGGCTGCTGCCTCCAGCGCCAGGTTGCCGCCGGATGAATATCCGAACACCCGCGCCGCTCCCCCCACTTCCTGGATGAGCGCGTCTAAATCCTCGACCTCGCGCTCGACCGCGTAAGGCTGCGTATCCCCGCTTGCACCGCGGCCTCGCCGGTCGTAGTTCAGCACGGTGAACTCCGATTCCAGGGCCTTGGCCAGCGGCGCACCCGTCGATCGATCGTTGAAGGCCCCCACCACGAGGATGACCGGTGGCCCGTCACCGGTCTGATCGAAGGCGATCTTGGTGCCGTCGGACGAAACTGCTGTTTTCATCGGAAACCTCCAGTTGCTGATGGCGTTTCCTGCTTAGACGGAGTACGGCGAAAAAGTGATCGGTCTTCAGAGGGTCGGCGGAAGCCCGAACGCCGCGAACATGTCCGCTCTCACAAACCTCGTGATCTCGATGACGAGATCGCCTTGCAGGCGCAACACGTCGAGCCCGAGCGCCCGATATTCGGAGTCTCCCGGCCGCCGAACATAGGCCGCGACCGCCGGCTGCCGGTTGGCGGCCGTCGCCACGGACCGGAATAGGCCCTGATAGGTCGGCAGGCTGGGGTCTATCGCCAGTGCGAAAGCGTTCGCGATCTCGTCGCGGCCCTGGAACCACGTGGGGAACGGCGGCATCGTGAGGAGTGCTTCCTCGCGCAGGAGCGCTGTCAAACCAGCCACGTCCGCACGGTCGGTGGCATCCATGTAGCGCTCGAGGAGCTTCCGTTCCGCGGTTGTCGGGCTCGCCGTCCTCTCCCACTCAAGCCTTTGTTTGGGCAGTCGCTTTCGCATCGACGATCGCGCTCGGTTCAGAGCGCTGTTCACGGAGGCCACGGTCTCGTCGAGCAGTTTCGCGGTCTCTTTCGCCGACCAGCCGAGCGCGTCGCGAAGGATCAGGGTCGCCCGCTGCTTGGGAGGCAGGTACTGGATCGCGGCGAGGTATGCGAGCTCGATGGTTTCCCGCGCGATGACCATCGAATCGGGCTCCGAGTCGCTGGACGACATCTGGTCGAGCAGGCGGTCCGGATAGGGCTGGAGCCAATCGACCGCGTTCGGCTCCGCGGCCTGGGGGCTTTCGAGCGAAAGGAGGTGATGCGACTTGTTCGCGAGGAGGTCGAGGCACGCGTTGGTCGCGATGCGGTAGAGCCAGGTGCGAACCATCGAGCGCCCTTCGAAACCGGCCCGGCCCCTCCAGGCCCTCAGCAGCGTCTCCTGGACCAGGTCCTCGGCCTCATCGAAAGAGCCCAGCATCCGGTAGCAATGCACGTGGAGCTGTCGTCGGTAGGGCTCAGTGAGGGCCGTGAATGCAGCCTCGTCCATGGAGAGGATGCTCACGGACCCAAATTAGCAGTTGAGTCGGCTTGCGCTAACGTTCGGTGAGGATGCCGGCAGCAAAGAACATCCTCGCCATCGATGTCGGCGGCACGCATGTCAAGGTGCTGGCCACGGGCCGCAGAAAGGTCCTCGAGATTCCATCAGGTCCAAAGATGACCGCTGCAGAGATGGTGCGAAAAGTTCGCGAGGGGACGACCGGGTGGCGTTACTCCGTCGTGTCGATTGGGTATCCGGGGCCGGTGTTGCACGGCAAGCCGGTGAGCGAACCGCCCAACCTGGGCGGCGGCTGGGTCGGGTTCGACTTCAAAAAGGCCTTCGGCCATCCCGTGCGCCTGATCAACGACGCAGCGATGCAGGCTCTGGGCAGTTACAAAGGCGGCCGAATGCTGTTCCTCGGGCTGGGCACGGGGCTCGGCTCCGCGCTCATAGTCGACGGCGTGCTGGAACCGATGGAGCTGGCGCACCTGCCGTTCAAGAACGGACAGACGTATGAGGATCGGGTTGGCGACGCGGCGTTGAAACGACTCGGCAAGAAGAAGTGGCGCCGCCACGTCACCGACGTGGTAACGCGACTCCAGGCCGCGCTGGGAGCTGACGAGGTTGTCGTTGGTGGCGGCAATGCGAAATTGCTGCGCACGTTGCCGAAGGGCGTCAGGCTCGGTTCAAACGCAAACGCCTTCATTGGCGGCTACCGGTTGTGGAACGCCAACCTTCGGAGAGAAACGCCGGCGTAGGTCAATTGGCAGAGCAGCTGTTTTGTAAACAGGGGGCTGCCTCTGAGATCGAAATCGGAAAGCCGCCAGGCCGAGGAGATGCAGGAACCTCAGCCAGGGGTAAAGGTTCGTCATTGAGCAGCATCGTGGAGCACACCGCCGCTTTCGCCAAGCAGGCCAGCCTGCGTCCCGCGGCAGGATAACTGTGTACCGGAAGCCGGGGATGTCTCACCATCCACGTATGTCCTCGATTGCGGGATGGGCCCTGCTCGCGCTGGGCGGCCTTGCGGCCGTCGTATTCGTCGGCGGCGAGCTCGTTCCGTTGCCTCACCCAGGTCTTGACATCTACCTCTCCAACCTCCCGATCGTCCCCACCTTCCTTGTCGCAGCGTTCCTGTACTGGCGCCGACCGAAGCATCCTGTCGCGCGCCGGGTGCTTGTCTTCGGCGCATCCCCGATGATCGCCCTGGCGCTTGGCGAACTGCTGAGCGTCCTATGGCTGTCCTCCGGCCCCAGAGGCTGGTACTGGCTGATCGCGGCGGCGAACGAGGTCGCAGAGCTAGCTGGCGTGGCTGGTGGCGTTGCGCTGGTCGCGGTCTTTCCCGACGGTTTCTACCAGCGCCGGTATGAGAGGTGGGTCGTATACGTAGTGGCGGCCCAGGTCGTGCTCATTCCCGGCCTTCTACTACTGAGCCTGCCGGCCATGCTGTACGACCCTTTCATGGTCTGGGCGAAACCCGTGATCGCCAGCCCAATTTACATGCATGCTCTAAGCGGGCTCGGGCGAGCCGCCACTGCTTACTTCGACTCGGTTTTCCTGTGGGTTCTGGTCGGTGTAGGGATCCTGTTCCTACGGTACCGACGTCTATCCGACGAGGCCAGGCTTCAGGTCAGGTGGCCGCTGTTTGGCGCTATCTTTTTCACAGCTACAGTCATTCTCGGCCTCCTCAACCACTACGGCCTAGTTCCCTTCTGGCTGAGCCAGGGCGCGTGGTACGTTGCGCTTCCGTTGCTTCCGCTCAGCATTGCAATCGCGCTGCTGCGATACCGATTGCTCGACATCGACCTCGTCATCCGCAAGTCGCTCGTCTACGGCGCCCTGTGGCTCGGCATCCTGGGCGTCTATCTCGCGATCGCCTGGGCATTCGGTCTCCTCGCAGGCAGGAGCCTGCCGATCGAGGTCGCGATCCTCGTGACGATCGCGGCCACCATCGCGTTCCAACCTGCTCGGCGGTGGCTGGAACGCATCGCCGATCGGTGGGTCTTCGGTGAGAGGCTTTCCGGCTACCAGACTCTGCAGCGCCTAGGCGCCGCGCTGGAAACGACGCTGGATGTGGATCAGTTCGGTCCGCGACTTGCCTCGACCGTCCGCACGTCCCTCCACCTGCGTTGGGTCAGGGTTTCGATCCGCCGGCGCGGCGGCGATGCGATCCTCCTCGAGCCCATCGGATGGGATGGGATCGAGCCGGCCGCCGCCACGGGGGCCGATGCTGTAGTGCCGCTGGAATACGCGAGTGAACTTGTTGGTGTGATCGAATGCGGCCCCAAGATCGATGGCCATTTGGATCAGAGGGATCACGATCTCCTCACGGCGCTGGCGCGGCAGGCAGCCCTTGCTCTTCGCAACGCCAGCCTGGCTGCAGACCTCACCGATCAGCTCGAGCTCGTCCAGGTCCAGGCCCACGAGCTCGCGGAATCCAGGGAGCGCATCGTGCACGCTCAGGACGCGGAGCGCAGACGGATTCAGCGTGACTTGCACGATGGGGTTCAGCAGCACCTGGTCACCCTTGCCGCAAATCTGCGTCGCGCCACGCTTGTGCCGACCCCGGACCTGGCCCATAAGGTCCGCGAGCTCGCGGGTGAGGCCGAGGACACGGTCTTCGCCCTTCAAGACTTCAGCAACGGGATCTACCCCAGCGTCCTCTCGGACGAAGGTCTTCCGGCGGCGCTGTGGACGCACGCCCAGCGGCTCCCGGTTCGTGTCGAGCTCGACGTCGCGCCCGACGTGGTGGGCAAGCGCTTTGGGCTGGAGCGCGAAGCGGCGCTGTACTTCGTGGCGGTCGAGGCGCTGGTCAACGCTCAGAAGCACGCCTCGGCGGAGCGACTCAGCGTCCGCCTCCATAAGCAGGGGCCGCATCTCCAGCTCGAAATTGACGACGACGGACGCGGCCTGCCCCCCGGGCATCCGCGGGGCCTGGGGCTGACGAACATGAAAGACAGGGTCGCGGTGCTCGGTGGGTCCCTGGAGATCGAGAGCCGACCCGGCCAGGGCACGCGCGTCATCGCCCGCGTCGCCGTCGGGCCAGGGGTCAGACCCCTGGAGGCGACTCCCGCAGGTAGATCAGCACAGCCGACACGCGCCGATTGAGGTCCGCCTCCTCGCTCAGCCCTAGCTTTTGGAAGAGGACATTGATCCGGCGCTCGATGGTTGCGACTGATACGGAAAGCGTCGACGCGACGGCGGCGTTGCTCTTGCCCTCCGCCATCCGGCGGAGCACATCCAGCTCTGCTGGAGTGAGTGCTGCCAACGGCGAACCGGGCTTCTTCGAGCGGTGGTCGACGAGCCTCTGGACGATGTGCGGATCCAGCACGGAGCCGCCGGCGGCCACCTGCTCGACGGCGCGCACCAGTTGCTCGACATCACCCACGCGCACCTTATGTAGATAGCCGTAGCCGGCTACGCCACGGGAGAGCAGCCTCCACACATAGACCTCGTCGTCGTGCTGGCTTAGTATCACGATGCCTGTGCCAGGCATCTCCCGCTTGATGATGTGCGCCGCGTCGATGCCTTCGGTCGAGTAGCTAGGAGGCATCTTGATGTCCATGAGTACGCCGTCAGGTCGAAGCCGGCGAGCCTCCGCCAGCACGCTGTCGTAGTCGGCGGCGACTCCCACAACATCAAGGGATCCCTCATTCTCCAGTAGCGTCTTGGTTCCTTCGCGGATCAAGTACTGGTCTTCAGCCAGCAGGACCCTCAGCCGGCGGCTCATGCCTGCAAGGTACCGGTCTTTGACTTCGCATGCGCCCAAGTTTTCCGCCGCAAAACACGAGGAAAGCCATCGCCATTTCTGCGGCTAGCATGCTTGGCCTTCTGGTGGTCGAAACCTAGCCTCTCTTTTGAACTCAGTCCAATACGATTCAAAGGAGTTAGGTGTGAAGAAGCTGATATCTGTAGTGGGCGCTCTGGCGGCACTGATGCTCGTGCCCGTGGTGGCTCAGGCCACCACGTCGACGACGATCCACCTCAACGGTGGGGCGATCGATGTGGGGCCGGCCGGGTGCGTCGCGGGCAATCTGGTCATCATGGGCAACGGCGTCTTGCACCAGACAATCAACAACGCAGGCGATGTTTGGATCACTGGAACTGTTGAAGGCGCGGTCAGCGCCACGGACCCGAGCAGTGGCTACACAGGCCACGCCGCCGCCTGGTTCGGAGTCGAGCAGAACAACCAGAACGCCGTCTTCCATTTCACTGCGAATTCGGTTGGAACGCTGGGAAATGGAACCCCGCTCACCATCCACCAGGAGGGTCAATTCACGGTCAATGCTCAGGGCTTGCCGGTGGTGACCCGCGTCACCGTCACCTGCCGCTGAGAGACAGCAACGGCTCCCCCGCCCGCCGTACGCGGGCGGGGAGCAATTTCTGGTCACGAACTATGGGGCGAACCGACGCCTGCCTCCTCGAGGCGCCTCCAACACAACTCGACCTTCTGGACCCCGATTTTCAATGCCGCATTGTGTCTGACCCAGGTGCGCGCCGGCACTCGTGGCGTTCTCAGCAGCCGTTTGGTATGGCGAATACCGACGTGCTGGACGCCGCTTGCTAGCTATGCGCCGCGTGACTAAGCTCCCTCCTGCACCTCGATCACCTCATCCGCCACCAACCCGTGGGCTTCACGATGGACAGCATTGGCGGCTTCCTTGTTTGGGGCCTCGACCAGACAGAAGGCTTTGCCAGAGGCCGCGTCGAACCAGTACTTGTGGTACGTGACTCCGTGCTTCTTCTGAACCTTCACATCTTGTTCGTGTGCACCCTTGATCGCCTCAGCGGTCAGGCCATCGATCTTGTGATGAATATCCATATACAGCGGCATCGCGGACCTCCTCACTAAAAGTCAGATTTGGGGCCGACGGGTAATTGTGAGCAGCGAGCCCCGCAAACCACTGTCACTGAATTGGGCCTAGCTACGGCGAAGCGGCGGCGGAATCCGCCGTTTGGTCGAGTTACCGAGACGTCACCGAGATCACGCGCGATTTGCTTGTTCGCGAGGAAGGCGACCACGGTGCGCGCGCTCCTCAGCGTTGGCCAGCAGGTTCCGGAATCCACGCCCCGCCATGAATGGGATCCCGAATCGCCAGGTCATGGCCCTGACCACTGGCAGTCCAAGGCGGAGCAAGGGATTTGACATCGTCAGCTGGGTCATGCTGTAGCTGACTTTCGAACCTCCCGGCGCCGTTTCGATCTCATACCGGTGCCTGTAGGTCGCCTCCATCGAATGCCGGGTTCCGCGCGCCGTTGCGGTGGTGACGAACTCAAACCTATTCGGGCGCTCAGCTGCCGTGACCTCCGACCGGTCCTCCCATCGCCGCGGTGACATGGGTATGGTTCCGGTACTGGTGAAGGTGGTGCCGACACTGGCTGGACCGGCGGGTGCTTCGAGCGAAAGGAGACGGAAGTCGCTGGTCTGCTGCTTACCGCCCCAAGTCGTGTGCGTTCCGAGATCGGCAAGGAAATCGTAAACGACATCCGGTGGCGCCGAACAAAGCCTGCTGAGGTGCATTGAGGATTGTTCCATGCCTAGACGGTAGGTACCGAGGCGGCCCGAGGGTATCCACCGTTCGGTCGATTTTCATAGGTTCGCCGGGTCGGTGAGGTCGTGCTCGAAGGCATACAGAGTCGCGCCCGCCCTCGTATTGGCGCCGATCTTGCCGTAAAGGTTGAGCACGTGCGTGTGCACGGTGGCCGGTGAGACATGTAGTCGTCGCGCGATCTCCTTATTGGCAAGTCCGCGCGTGATCGCCCTCAGCACCTCCACCTCACGATCGGTGAGTCCGGCCGGCCACGCCCGGCTTGACCTCCTGGTTGATCGGGGTTGACCGGCCGCCAGAAGAACAGCGTCGACCGCGCGCGGATCCAGACGACGCACCGCGACCTCATTGCGCAACTGACACGTGGCCTCGTCGGGTGTGAGCGCCGGCCGCCGCGCACGAGGTTCCTTCATCGATTGATACATCTCGGCGACGGCGAGAATGCGGGCAGGCATCGACATCCCTGATGCGGATAATCCGCGGTGGTAGCCGGAGCCGTCGAGTCGCTCGTGATGCAGGCCCGTGACGGAAGCCAAAGACCGCAAGGGCGCCGCCAGGCTGAGGATGCGCTGGCTGTGGTAGGTATGGAGACGAACCCGCTCCCACTCGGAGGGATTCAGCGCCCTGCGCGTGATCCAGATTCGGTTTGGGACGCTGACCATGCCGAGGTCATGGACCTGCCCGGCGCGCCTGACCGTCGCCACGTCGTCTGTAGCAAGTCCTGCGTTGAGGGCGGCGGCCTCCGCGAGGCGGGCGACCCCTGCCGAGTGCCCTGACGTGAAGGGCGACGCGAGGTCGACAAAGTCGGCGAGGGCGCTGCACACGTCGTCGAGATGGGCGGGACCGACGCGCCGGTGGGGCTCGGGTTCGGTGTACAGGGCTTGATCCCAAACCGAATCGAGCGGCACGTTGCGAAGCAAGTCGTGGCTGTTCTGTAGCCAGAGCCTGGCCAGCTCCGGGTCGAACTCAGTGCCGCTGCGGCGGCGCACCACATCATCAGCTGCGTCGGCCCCGCCCATCTGGTGATAGATCTGAGCCACGTGCACCAGGTGGACAAGGCGAGCGGTCGCCGACAGTCCTTCGCCCCTTGGCAGCAGCGGGAAGACCTGTCCATCCCAGCGTCCATAGGCGTGGCTCAACGATGTGGTGACTCGAGGACTCGCCCCCAGCCTTTGAGAAAGCCGAGCGGCGGCTTCGGCAGTATTGGCCAACGCCTCCGGGAGGTCCCGTCCGGCGGTGGCCAACGCCGCCATGGCCGGGACCCAATTGGTGGGGCTCCAGGTCGGCACGAGCTTGGTCATGGCGATGCGCATCAGCTGCGGGCGGTCGGCATAGTCCGCTTCGGACATCCATCGGCGTACGTTTACGTCGTCGCCCGCCCCAAGCCGGCTTTGCGCCGCGACAGCGCCGGTGCATCCAATGTGGTAGAGCAACGCGAGGTAAAAGACGTCCGAGAGGTCAGGCTCGGACCAGCCCGCGAGTCGAGCCAGCTCAACCGCAAGCAAAGAATCCCGGAGCGCACTCTCCGCCGGCACGTCATGCGCGAGGTCGGTGGCGAGCGAAACCGCGGCAAGCAGCTCGGCTAGACGAAGACCCCGCTCGGTCTTGCCCTCTTTCGCTATCACTAAGCGCCTCCCGGGGTCCTCTCGAGCGCGACGACCTGCCATATGAGGCCTGGCTTGTTAAGCCTGGTCTTGAATCCGCGCTGCTCGACGGCAGCCAAGATCCGCGCCGGTGGATGCAGAAAAACTCGGAACTGCATCCTGATGACGCGGAACACGAGGTTGACAATCGTTAGACCAACCCGGGTCCACCAGCGGTAGTTGGGAAAGCTCATGACCAACATGCCTTTGGCGCGCACGGCCGCCGCGCCAGCCAGCTTGGGCATGTCCGGATAACAACAGATGACGCGATTCATGACGACGACATCAGCCGATTCCACTGAGGTATCTGCCTCGGTAAAGTCCATCACCCTTCGTTCAACGCGATCACCCAGGCCGGCCTCGAGGATAAGTTCGCCGGCAGCCGACTCGTAGGTGGGTGTCAGCTCAACATTGACCGCACTTCCCATCCCGGCCTTGAGCAGCTCGATTTCGATGGCTCCGATGCCACCCCCCACTTCCAATAGGGTCTTGCCCTCAACGCCACTGTCCTTGATGAAATCAAAGATTCGCTTAGAAGTCCCATCGAGGCCCTTGCGCCGGTAGCGCTTCGCCTCTCCGGCCGCATTTTTCTCGCTGAAGATCTGCCGGTAGCCCTTTGGTGTGCAGCAATCGCTCACGTCGAGCGGCGGGCTCGAATCGAGTAGCCGAGGGTGCCGAACTCGCGGGCGCTCTCTTCTCCGCGAGCGCCTGCGAACGTGTCGAGCGGATTGGCCAGCTCCACGTCGATGAGCCCGGCGCCGCCGATCACTGTCTCCCACCCTGCGCACGGCAGGGCGCCGGCGATTCAACCCGTCCAGAGATCGATGTCACGAAGCGCCTCCTCAGGGACCGGGCGCTCGAGGCAGATGTCCGCCACCGTCATCCGCCCTCCCGGTTTTAGCACCCGAAAGATCTGACGGTAGACGCCGATCTTGTCCGGGCAGAGGTTGATCACGCCATTCGAGATCACGACATCCGCCCACCCATCTGCGATCGGCAGATCTTCAATCAGGCCCTCGCGAAACTCGACATTGTCCACGCCCAACCTGGCTGCCATCGACCGGCTGCGATCCAGCATCTCAGGAGTCATGTCGACTCCAATCACCTGACCTTCGCTGCCCACCCAAAGCGCAGCCAGGAACGAATCCATACCAGCGCCGGATCCGAGATCGACAACTCTCTCACCAGGCTTCGGGCCGCCCCAAAAGAAAGGATTGCCCACGCCGGCAAAAGCTTCGCACGCGTAATCGGGAAGCTGGTCGAGTGGCGTCGCCGGGTAGCCGAGTCGAACGGCGTGGGCGCGCCCGGTATGGAAGTGATACTCAGCCGTAGGATCCGCAGCAACCTCGCGGTATTTCTCACGCACCTCCTTGCGCAGCGCCTCAAGATCGACCACCTGGAGTATTTCGGCCATCGTCTTCTCTTAGTGATTGCCCGCCGGATGATCTGCATTGACCGCCGTCGCCATGAACACCTCACCGCGGTAGACGTACTGCTCGTCATCCGCGTCGGATAGGCGGCCTTTAACGCGGCTGATGCAAGTCTCACGATCCTGAACATCTAATGATTGAAGACGCAGTCGCGAATTCATGCGTACCTGATAGTCGAAGTGGTCTGCCGGTCGCCATCGATGCTCAATCGACTCGGTCCAAACCTTGATCGAAACGAAGCCCGCTTGCTCGAGCAGCGTCGTCATCTTCTGAGTGCTGTCGCAGCAAGCCCGATTGTCGACTGCGGGCAGTTGGATGACCTGGGCGCCTGCTGCTTGCAGCTCGTCATCCCAGATGGCGCTCGCCCGGGGCTCCGTCTCAGACCCCCCATGTAACCGTTCCCACGGAGCCTCCTGGCTGCAACACCCGGTTCACCTCTGCGAGGCATTGTTCGGGCGACGGCAGGTGGAAGAGGACGAAGGCGACGATCGCTACCTCAAAACGGTTGGCAGGCAGCGCCAGCCTCTGCACATCCATGAGTGCCAGCGGGCACGAGTGCCTCTCTTTGGCCAGGCGGAGCATGCCCTGCGAACGATCGATGCCGACGATGACGGCGCTTGGAGCCGCCCGCTGGATTGCTGGCAACAACGCGCCTGCGCCCGTGCCAATGTCGATGACGTGGCTCGTCTTGCCGGACAACGGCAGCCGTGCGATCAGACGCTCGCCAACGGGCCGGATGATTGGACTCCAAAGTCCGTCATAGGCTTCGGCGCGCTGCGAGTAGCGGTCAGCCAGCATCGCTGTCTGCTGACGCGTTGTCAGGTCGGCCCCCTTCATCGGTCCGCAGTCGAACTTCCGACTCCGTCCGACTCAACACCATTCCCGGCGTCGGCCCATTCCGGCAGCCCGTCGGTGAGATATCGGGCAGCGTAACCGTGCTCACGGAGGGTGCGAACCGCCTCCGGCGCAAACGCGCAGTACGGACCGCGGCAATAAGCCACGACCTCGCGATCGCGAGGTAACTCTCGCAGCCTCTGCTCCAACTCGGCAAGCGGAATCGAAACCGCGCCGGCTACATGCGCTGCTTGATACTCCTCGGCGGGTCGGACATCGACCACCACCAACGGTTCGCCGGACCTGAGACGGGCCAGAAGTTCATCGCCACTGATCGCTTCGAGGCCTTCCCGTGAGCCAAGGTATGCCTCGACGAGGCCCTGCACGCCGGGCAACCTTTCAGCCGCCAATGAGCGCAAGGCCACCCAGAACCGGTAGACGGCTGGCGAAGCCAACCGATACCGAACGCGTGTCCCGTCCCTGGTGGCGGCGACAAGTCCGGCCTCCTTCAAGACCTGGAGGTGCCGGCTTGTGTTGGCGACTGACATAGCAACCTGGCGCGCCAGCTCCTCGACGCTCCGCTCGCCGTTAGCCAGCACGTCGACGATCTCTACCCGGCGTCCACTGGCGGCGGCCTGCGCTACACGGGCGAACTGATCGAAGAGCTCGATCTTCAGGGCTCGCTCTGTCATCGGTCGCCAGTATCCACTTTTTCGGTAGGTTTGTCAAGAATTCAATTGATCTCTTGACAATTTGATCAGCTGGCCTGACAATGCCGGCCAGCGGACTTTTGGAGGTGATTGAGATGATCGAGCAGAAGCGCGTTCCGACAGCCGAGGCAGATGCGGTGGCGACATCAGAGCGCGCACCTGCGCGCAGGTTCCTGGAGCTGCTGGCAGCGCGCGACTTCGAGCGTCTGGCTGCCTCGCTGGCGAGCGACGCCCACGCTCGGTTCCTACTTCCACACGGCCTGGAGGAGTACGACGGCCGAGACGCCATCGTTGCCCGCATCAGGAGCTGGTTCGGGTCTGCGTCGGTCTTCGACCTCACGTCCTCAACTGAGGACAAGGTCGGAATGCGGAACCGCATCAGCTGGCGGTTCAGCGTCGTGCGTGATGGCTCGCGTCAGTTAATCGAGCAACTTGTTTACCTGGATCTCGGGCCTCAGGGCATCGAGCGTATCGATCTCCTCTGTTCTGGATTCCAAGCGGAGCCCAGTGTCGCTGCAGGCCCGACGCAGGTCTTCGACGCCGGCGACATGGGCTGCGCCGACGGCCTGGCTCAGGAGTTCCGGCGTCAGATGGCCAACGTCTCGATAGGCGGGTCGCTGGAGGTCGTCGTCAGCGATCCGGCCGCCAAAGAGGATCTGCCATCTCTGGCCAGGCTGCTCGGGCAGCGGATCACGTCAACCGAGGCGCACGACGACGGGCGCCTCACGATCACTGTGGAGAGACAGAAATGAACGAGAAGCTCATCTTCAACTGCACGTGGGGCCGCGAAGAGCCGGAGCGGGCAACGCTGCCCTTCGTCGCCGCCAACATCGCGGCCACGGCGGGACAGGAGGCAGTCGTCCTCTGCACGATCGAAGCGGTTCGCCTGGGGTGCAAAGGCGGAAGCGAGGGCGTCGAGGCGACCGGCCTGCCGAAACTCCACGATCTCATGACTGAGTTCATCGCCAATCAGGGCAAGGTCTGGCTTTGCGGGGCCTGTGCCAAACCGCGAGGCATCACCCAAGACCAGCTGGCAGACGGCGTGACCATCGTCGGGGCCGCCAAGATCGTGGAAGAGATCGTTGCCGGTGCCAAGTCGGTCGCCTTCGCCTGAAAAGCACACGACACCTCAGCGAGACTCCTGGAGGAACGTGAAATGACAACTGACTGCATATCGGTCGGCGAACTCCAGGAGCTGCTCGCTGCAGGCCGGCGGGTCACTGTTCTTGACGTCCGGTCGCCCTCGGATGTTGATTGGGAGGTTCCCGGGAGCATCCACGTGGACGCGTACGGTGATCTCCAATCCGGTCGGCTCGGACCCTTGGCGGAGTTGGACCTGGCTCCGGGACCCGTCGTCACAGTCTGTGAAGTCGGCCGCACCGCAGCAATCGCTACCGACCTGCTTCGAGCGAGCGGCGTCGAAGCACTGACGCTCGACGGCGGCATGCGCTCTTGGTCGCTCGCCTGGAACACCGCCCAAACAACAATCTCTGGATGCGAAGTCATTCAGGTCCGGAGGACAGGAAAGGGATGTCTCTCCTACATCGTGGAATCAGAGTCGGAAGCGGTCGTCATCGACGCGTCGGTCGATCCTGGCGTCTACGTCCGGCTGCTCCGCGAGCGCGGATGGCGGCTGGTGGCGGTGGCCGACACCCACATCCACGCCGACCATCTTTCGCGGTCGAGGTTGCTGGCCCACCTTGAGGGCGCCGAGCTCTTCCTGCCAAGCCAGGACCGCGCTCAGTATCCCTTCCGACCTGTGGCCGACGACGACCGGATCGCCTTCGGCTCGACGGCCCTGGTTGCCATGCGTACTCCTGGTCATACGGAGGAGAGCACCACGTACCTGCTCGACACCACCGCCGCGTTAACGGGCGACACATTGTTTCTCAACGGCGTCGGCAGACCTGACCTTGACGGCGGCACTCGCCGGGAGCTGGCGTCGCGCGCGCGTCTACTTCATAGGTCGGTCAGCCGTCTTCTCCAGCTGCCCAACGCGGCTCTGGTGTTTCCCGGCCATGTCTCGGAGCCAACACCATTCGATGGCCGGATGTTGGGGACGAAGGTCGGGACAATCCGGGATACATTGGCGCTCGCCAGACTCGATTCAGCCGCATTCGTGCAAGCCGTTTTGGCTCGGATCCCTCCAGATCCGCCGAACCACTTACGCATCGTCGAGCTCAACGTGCACGGAGAGTTCCCCGGCGATCCCAGCGAGTTGGAGGCAGGTGCCAACCGCTGCGCCATCGCCTGAGGCCAGCCGCCGCATGAAGGCATCGGGGGCGATCCGACTCGGGCTACGCGCGAACTGGCAACAGTTCGCGCTCTTGGTGGCGATAAACGCCTTCGTAGGCGGGGTGGTGGGAGTCGAGCGGTCGACCCTGGCACCGCTCGCCGAGCATGACTTTCACCTCGCCAGCAGCGCAGCGATCCTTTCCTTCCTGATCAGCTTCGGCCTGGTCAAAGCGGCCGGCAACTTCATCGCAGGCGGGCTCGCCGACCGCTTCGGCCGGCGGACCGTACTGCTCGCAGGTTGGATGCCGGCTTTGCCCGTGCCTCTTTTGATCATCATCGCGCCCTCCTGGGGCTGGGTCGTGTTTGCGAACGTGCTCCTCGGCCTCAATCAGGGCATCGTCTGGTCGACCACCGTAAACATGAAGATCGACCTCGTCGGACCCCGCCGGAGGGGGTTCGCACTTGGCCTGAACGAAGCCTCGGGTTACCTGGCCGTATCGGCGGCAGCCGCGGCGGCTGGATTTCTCGCCGCGAATTACGGCATCCGGCCCGTTCCCTACTTGCTGGCAGAGGGTCTCGCCCTGGGCGGCCTGCTACTTTCCCTGCTCGCGCGCGACACCTCGCGGCACGTTGAGCTGGAATCCGCGGGTGCCGTTCGGACACAATCGCTTGGCAAACTGGCAACGGAGGTCAGCTTCCGTGACCGCACGATGTCGAGCGCCTGCCAGGCCGGCCTGGTCAACAATCTGAACGACGGCATGGCCTGGGCGCTCTTGCCGCTTTTCTTCGCGGCCCACGGCCTCGGACTTCGCGAGATCGGGCTCCTTGCGTCGATCTACCCCTTGGTCTGGGGAGCCGGGCAGCTGGGCACCGGCTGGATCAGCGACCACGTCGGTCGCAAGTCCCTGATCGTTGCGGGGATGCTTCTCCAGTCGCTCGCGATTGCGGGATTCGTAATCGTGCCCGGTTTCAACTGGTGGCTTGCGGAGAGCGTCTTGTTGGGCGCCGGCACCGCCCTGGTCTATCCAACATTGCTCGCGGCTGTAAGCGACGCAGCTCGGACCCCGGATCGAGCCACGTCAGTCGGCATCTACAGGTTCTGGCGCGATGGCGGCTACGCGGCGGGGGCGATCGTGGCCGGCGTCATCGCCGACGCTGCAGGGTTTCCCGCCGCGATCATCACCGTCGCCTGCATTACAGGGTTATCAGGACTCGTCGTCGCCGGCCGGATGACCGAAACGATGCCACGTGCCGCTCGAAGGTTTCCCTAATCAACTTCAGACCATCGGGGACCACCATCGCAGAGGCTAGTCCACAATTCGCGCGGGCTTCCCGAGAAAGGCCTGCGCTAACCTTCCGAAAGGATGCCGGCGTAGCTCAATTGGCAGAGCAGCTGTTTTGTAAACAGCAGGTTACGGGTTCGATTCCTGTCGCCGGCTCCAGGTGCCGATTTTTTTCACGCTACTCTAGCCCGATGGAGGTGAGATGGACCCCATAGAAAGAGCGTCCCTCGTCAGGCGCTACAAAGACGGACACCGCGCGGTTATGGACGCCCTCCGGGGAGTCAGCGAGGCCGAGCTCGATCGGTCGGCCAGCGGAGAATGGACGCCTCGGCAGATCGCACACCATCTTGCCGACAGCGAGATGATGTCCGCGATCAGGCTTCGTCGCCTCATCACCGAAGAGACTCCGGTCATTCACGGGTATGACGAGGCCGATTTCGCGAAAAAGCTGACTTACGACCGGCCCATCGCGCCCTCGCTCGAGGCGATGCGGTACGCGCGCGAGTCTTCCGCGCAGATCCTCGACCGCCTGTCGGAAGCCGACTGGCAACGCACCGGGTCGCACAGCGAGAGCGGGCCTTACTCGGTTGAGAAGTGGCTCAGCATCTACGCGGCCCACGGCCACGACCATGCCGCCCAGATCCAGCGCTCCCGTGGCCTCGCGTAGCCGTGGCCACCACGCAAGTGCTCATGGACGCGGCGCTGACGAGGGCGGCCGCGGCTAAAGACGCCGACCTGGCTGACTTGCTCGAGGAGCTCCGCATACCGTCGATCAGCACCCTGCCCGAGCGCCGACCGGACTGCCTCCGCAACGCGGAATGGCTGCGGGCGCGCCTCGACCGGCTCGGTTTCAAGACTGAGATCGTCGACGTCATCGAGGGCGGCCTGCCGGTGGTGACCGCCGAATGGGATGGCCGCCCGGGTAAGCCGCATCTCACGATTTACGGCCACTACGACGTGCAGCCCGCGGATCCGATCGACGAATGGGAGTCGCCGCCATTCGAGCCCGCGATCCGCGACAGCCGCATCTACGCGCGCGGCTGCGCGGACAACAAGGGCAACCACATGGCCACTGTGAAGGCGGTCGAGCACCTCTTCGCGGCAGGTGGGCCTCCAATCAACCTCCGCTTCCTCTTCGAAGGCGAGGAGGAGATCACCGGCGAATCGCTACCCAAATATCTGCGGGCGAACGGGTCGAAGCTGAAGACCGACGCGGTACTCGTTTGGGACAGCGGGTTCGACGAGGACGGCAATCCCACGCTCGCGACTGCCCTCCGCGGACTCCTCTACCTCGAGCTGCACGCCATCGGCGCCGCAGTCGACCTGCACTCGGGCGGGTTTGGAGGTGTTGCGCCGAACCCCATCAACACCCTCGCCCGGATCATCGGGGAGCTCAAGGACCGCAACGGTCACATCACCGTGCCCGGCTTTTACGACCGAGTCGTTCCGCCCAGCGCCGAGGAGCTGGCGGACTGGAAGGAGCACGACCCTCGGTACCAGGCAGCGATATTGAAATTCTCCGGAGCACTGGCACTCGAAGGAGAGCCTGAGTTTTTGGCACTCGAGCGGACGGGCAGCCGGCCGGCGCTCGACGCCAACGGGTTCATCGGCGGCTTCACCGGCGATGGCAAGAAGACTGTGATCCCCGCTCGCGCGTCGGCCAAGGTGAGCTTGAGGCTGGTGCCCAACCAGGATCCTGCTGTGATCACGGCCGCGATCAAGAAGCAGATCCAGTCGCTGACGACACCGGGCGTCAAGGTCACTGTCGAAGTGCTGGGCTCGGCGCCACCTGTGACGTGCGGGGTCGACAATCCGGTGGCGAAGGCGCTTCGGGCTGCCTACTCGGAAGCGTTCGGGCGGGACACGGCTCTGATTCGTGTCGGCGGCTCGATCCCGGTCTCCATCGACTTCCAGGAGGCGGTTGGCGCGCCGCTGGTGATCAGCGGGATCGGTGAGGCCGACGCCGCGGCGCATTCGCCGAACGAGCGCTTGTCAGTCGATCAGTACCATCGAGGCATCGAGGCCATCATCCGGTTCATCTGCAAGCTGGGCGAGTAGCTGAACTTTCAGTAACTCCCACCTGTATCTGAATTTGGGAGGGCCTGCGGGGGCCCGCATCAAATTTCAGGGAGGCTGAAATGCAGAGATTGGTGAAGGGTGTGATGGCCGCGGCATTTTGCGTCGCGGCGATGACGTTTACCGGAGCGACGGCCTTCGCGTTGGAGACCCCGACCACCGGCCAGCCAGGCGCACCGACGAACACATGCGGGGCCGCCAACCCCGTGATGCCAGGGGCCGCGGCCTCAGCGCCCGGCTCACCTTTCAATCCGTCCGGCCAGGCGGGCATCGTCTACGCCGGCAACCCGAGCACGGCTTCGCTCGCTAATGCGAACAGTGCGGCCGCGGTGTCTCAATACGACACGGCTTGTGTCCGCTTGAGCCACTGAGCGCCACACCCTAGCTCCGACATCCTCCCCGACCCTGGAGGGCAGGCCCCCGCAACGGGCCTCCCTCCCCCGGTCGGTCAAACGAGGCCGATCAGGCCGGTGACCAGAAACTGGATGTCTGAATCGACCTGGCGGCCTGCGCCGTCCGACCCGATCATCCAGATCGCCCCGTGTGTTCCCGTGCGTAGGTCCAGGGCTATACCGGAGCCGTCTGGCTGCGCCGCGAGACGCCCTCCAAAGACCGCGCCGACAGGGGCTTTCCACTCGGTTTTCCCGGTGCGCCAATCGACGACCGCGGGATCGCTGGTGGCGCTGTTGACGAGGTCCACGTTCGGCAGCCTTGGCGCTGCCACCACCCGATCTCCGTGCCAGGAGAATCCATGCACCTCTTCCCCGTCGAGATGAGCGACCAGTGTGTCGTCGGCAAGACGGCGGATTGTCGCCGAGCCTGTCACCGCGTCGGTTTCCGCCACGTACTGGGCGTCAGGCGAGGCGACCGTGAAAGTGCCATCGATAACGCCGTACTTGGTCGGGACGCGATACGTGCGGTGGTACTCCACCGCCCCTGTATCCCAGTTGAGGACCCACAGGTCATGCGTGTCGCGACCGAAGCCTACCTGCGCGACAACGACCTTGCGGTTGAGGTAGCTGCAAGCAAGCACTGTCGGACCTGGGCTTTGCTGGACGTTTACGCCTAGGCGCGCCAGCTTTACCTCCGGTGACCCCGGAAGACCGACCGAAATGTCGCTCGGAGATCCATCACCGCCAACCACTCTTACTTGGCAGAGGTGCCGGCTGTCGTCCGCCCAGGTAACCGTCACTGACGGATTGGGTCCGAATGGCAGCGGCTCTGGGGCGGCAGTTGTCGTGTCGTATGCGATGAAACCCACAGCAACTCTCGACCCATCAGGTGACTGTGTAACCAGACCCTGATAGACGGGCAGGGTCGCAACTTTGTACACCGCGCCGCCCCATGAAGCCGCATAAAGGCCATCTGCCGCGACGGTGCGCCAGTACAGGACTACCGGTACGCCTGTGGGGATGGGTCCCTTTACGGTGGGATGTAGTGGAGAGGCCGACGGGCTCGGCCGGACCGCGGGGACGTTGTGCGCGCGCCTGTAGCCGCCCACCGCGACGAGGCCGGCGACGATCGCGACGGCAAGCACCGCCGCGACGACGCCGGCGACCCATTGAGCGCTGCGCTTTTCGATGCCGCGGCCACGAGCGTGCGAGAGGGTGGCTGCACGCAGGCCCTGTGGGGCCGGATGATGCGCCGCCTCGCGCTCGAAATGGTTGCGAACGTCTTCGCGGATCGTCACCGGAGGTCCTCCTCCATCAGCTCCAGCTCTGGCCGGAGCCGATGCACGGCGCGGTAGATGCGGGTCTTCGCTGCTCCAGCGCTGATGCCGATCACGCGCGCGACCTCATCTATGGGCAGGTCGAGAAAGTAAAAGAGGTGGAGGATGGCGCGATCGTCATGGCTGAGGCGCCGCATCGCCCTGTCCAGGTCGACGTACTGGACGGCCGGCTCCTCTGGGCTGCCGGCGGCCGCATCTCGCGAGGGCAGGCGAACCACGCTCCACCACCTTCTGCGCATGGTCGACCGGCATTGGTTGGCGACGATGGAGAGAAACCACGCACGCGCCTGGTCGGAGTCGCGCAGCCGCTCGAGTGAACGCCATGCCTTCACAGCCGCTTCTTGCACCGCGTCCTGGGCTTCATCGGGGTCGCGCAGCATCGCGACCGCGAGCCGGTAGCCAGGCTCGATCCATGGACCGACGATCGCGTCGAAGTCGCGGGCCTTGACTGCTTCCCGCTCACCTTCCACCGCCACCTCCATACAAATAGGACGCGACAGAAGTGGGTTTGGTTTCAGCCGGGCAGGAGCTCGAATGTCGTCTTCTCGCCCAGCGTCAGCGGCTGATCGGGTTTGGACGCGCGCACAAACGGGCCGTACTTGCTTCTGTACAGCTCGGACACCGCGCGGGCTTCGGCCGGATCGGTGACGAGCCGCGGCTTGACCTTGACTTCGGCTTTGCCGAGCTGTACGGCGCCTTCGCCCTTCGCCAGCAGGTTCTGTGGCCAATGGCGGCGCATACCCTCTCCAGATCGGATATAGAGGCGCTTGCCGTCGGTGCCGATCCAGATCGTCACGCGACGGGGCTTGCCAGTCTTCCGGCCGAGCGTCGTCAGCTGGACCTCCCGCTCGCGCGCCGCAGCCTGAAGCACCTCGGCGCTGAACTGGCTCATTCGATCATTGTGGCGTGGTGAAGGGCGCGATCCTCCTGGCGTTTCTGGTCGCGTCATGCGCAGGGCCGCAGCATGCTGCAACGCCCTCGCCCTCGGTGTCGTCGTCGCCAAGCCCCACGCCGGTGATCGCATCCCCATCTCCATCTCCCCCGCCC
>VBFD01000080.1:0-10351 GCA_005883585.1 Chloroflexota bacterium | reverse complement strand
CTTGCCAACGAGCTGGTGGAACCGGCCTCGGTGCGCTGGGTTGCAAGCGAGCTCCGCGACGACCCCGAATTCGAGTTCTACTGCCTGCTCGATTCAGTCGCGGAGGTGCGGCTGCTCGAAAGTGCGCTTGGCGACACGGCCCTCGAGCGGCCCCTTCACGTCCTGCTCGAGGTCGGTCCGATGGGCGGCCGGACCGGGTGCCGGACGCCGGAGCAGGCGCTCGAGGTGGCGCGAGCCGTCGATTCCTCCCGCCGGCTGGCGCTCGCCGGCGTGGAAGCTTTCGAGGGCGTCATCAGCTCCAAAACTCTGAGCGGCACGATTGATGCGACTGACGCGTTCCTGAAGGACATGCGCGCGCTGGTGGTGAAGCTGGACCAGGCGGGCCATTTCGCGAAAGGGCAACGAGTGATCGTCACCGCAGGCGGCAGCGCCTTCCCCGACCGCGTCGTTGCCGAGCTGGGCCATCCGTGGGACCTCAGCCGGCCGGTCGCCCTTGTTTTGCGCAGCGGCTGCTACCTGACCCACGACGCCGTCCACTACCGGCAGCTATCGCCCTTCGGCGGCCGGATTCCGGAGACGGGGCCGCTTCACGAGGCGCTGGAGGTGTGGGGCGTCGTTCTCTCTTTGCCTGAGCCGGGCCTTGCGCTGATCGGCTTCGGCAAGCGCGACGTACCCCATGACCTCGAGCTTCCGGTACCGCGATTCGTCAAATCAGGCGCTGAAGAGCTGCGCCGAGTCCGGGAAGGCGCGTCGATCTTCGCCCTCAACGACCAGCATGCGTATCTGAGGGTTGGACCGGGCGAGCAGCTTCGGGTGGGGGACCTGGTCGGATGCGGCATCTCGCATCCCTGCACCGCGTTCGACAAATGGCGGCTGATCCCGGTGGTCGACGACGCCTACCGCGTGATCGATGCCGTCCTCACCTACTTCTGAGTCTTGCCAAAACGGCAGCTGGTCACGCTCGGCGAGGTCATGCTCCGCCTGTCGGTAAGACCGGGCGACCGCATCGAGGACGCGCCGGCCTTCGATGTTCATGTGGGCGGCTCCGAGGCCAACGTCGCTTACGCCGCCGCTCGAGTGGGCGTGCGCGCTGCGTGGACGTCGGTCCTTCCCGACAATCCGCTCGGCCATCGGGTCGCCACCACGCTTGGGGCCGGAGGCGTCGACACCTCGCTTGTGCGCTGGAAGGCCGGCGGCCGGCTGGGCCTCTACTTCGTCGAGCTGGGAGCCGCACCGCGGCCGATCAGCGTCACTTATGACCGAGCGGCATCGACCATGGCCCTCGCCTCCACATCCGATTTCGATTGGCCCGCCGTGGTCGATGCGCAGGTGTTGCACGTGTCCGGGATCACGCTGGGACTGTCCGCTTCGTGTCGCGAGCTGGCAAAGCATGCGATGCAGGAGGCGCGTCGCGCCGGCGCCACCGTGACGTTCGACGTCAATTACCGCCAGAAGCTTTGGGACCGCAAGGCCGCAGCCGCCGCGGTTCGCGAAGTCGCACCGCTGATCGACGTTCTGATCTGCACGCAAGAGGACGCCCGCGACTTGTTTGGTGTGAAGGGAGCCCAGGACCTCGGCGTGGAAACCGTCGTGCTCACGCGTGGCGCGTCGGGCGCGGTTGCAACGCGCGCGGGCGTTTCGATCGAGCGCCGCGGCCACCCCGTGGAAACCGTCGACCGCGTGGGCGCAGGCGATGCATTCGTGGCCGGTCTGATATGGGGTCTGCTGGATGGATCGCTGGAGCTCGGCCTCGAGCGAGGCCTGGCGATGAGCGCGCTGAAGATGACCCTGCACGGCGACCTCTTCCGGCTCGACGCCGCCGACGTGATCGCGCTTCTCGCCAGCGAAGGCCGAGAGGTCGGTCGTTGAGCCCGGTCGACCGGCTGCTGAATTCGCAGCTGATCGGGATCGTCCGCCTGGACGATCTCGAGGTTGCGCTGGCCTGCGCGCGGTGCGCGATCGAAGCCGGCCTCGAGGTGATCGAGGTGACGTTTACGATGCCAGGCGCGGCACGTGCCATCGAGAGGCTTCGCCGCGATCACCCGTCGGCGCTGATCGGCGCGGGGACGGTTCGCTCTGGGTCCGAGCTGGAGGACGCCGCCGCTGCCGGCGCCCAGTTCCTGGTCGCACCCGGGCTGAATCCCGAGCTGGTGGAAGCGGCTCGCAGGCGCGGCCTGCCGATGCTGCCCGGAGTGTTCACCGCCTCGGAGGTCGACGCTGCGCTCCGCTGCGGTGTCGAGGTCCTGAAGCTATTTCCCGCGGAGCCGCTCGGCCCCGCGTACATGGCCTCGCTCCTGCAGCCGTTCCCCTCGGCACGCTTTGTGCCGACGGGAGGAGTCTCCGCCGCCAACTCGGCTGCCTACCTGAAGGCAGGTGCAGTTGCGGTGGCGATGGGCTCGTCTCTGTTTCCGGCCGGTCGCATCAGGTCCGATGGGCCGGGTGTGGTGACGCCGCTGGTCGCCGAGGCGCTGGCGGCGGTGCGAACTGTGTTCCGTCAAAATTGAGACCGATGGCCGACCGCGATCAGACCTCCTGGGCCTCGGCGGCCGAGCTGGCCGGGCGCATTCGCCGGAAGGAGCTGTCACCGGTCGAGCTGATGAGCTCGACCATCGAGCGCATCGAGCGACGCAATCGCAGCCTCAACGCCTTCATATTCACCGACTTCGACCAGGCGATGGAGCGGGCGCGAGCCGCCGAGGCCGCCGTGACGTCCGGCGCCAACCTTGGTCCGCTGCACGGCGTGCCGACGGCGATGAAGGATCTGTTCGATTTCAAGCCGGGCTGGCCGTCCACCTTCGGCGGAATCCGAACGCTCCGCAACCAGGTCATCGACGCGTACTGCCCTTACGCGGAGCGGATGGAGCGGGCCGGGGCGATCATCGTCGGCAAGACCAACGCGCCGATCATGGGCCTGCGTGGAATCGCCGACAACTACCTGTTCGGTCCAACACACAACCCATTCGACCTGACCCGCAACCCCGGTGGATCCTCGGGAGGGAGCGCGGCAGCCGTGGCCGACGGGCTCGTGTCCATCGCCGAGGGGACGGACGCCGGCGGCTCGATCCGCATCCCGGCCGCCTGGTGCAACGTGTATGGCTACCGCGCCTCATATGGCCGCGTGGCCTTCACGGGCAGGCCCAATGCCTTCGCGGGCCTGAACCCGTTCGTGTTCGAAGGCACGCTCACGCGGACGGTCGAAGATGCGGCAGTGGGCCTGCAAATCCTGGCGGGCCCAGATTCGCGCGACCCGTTCTCACTGACCAGCACGCCGGACTTCCACGCGGCGCTATCCCGTCAGGTCAGCGGGTGGCGCATCGCCTACACCCCGGACTTTGACGTTTTCCCGATCGAGTCGGCGGTGGCGGACGTGGTGGCGGAGGCCGTGCGAGGCTTTGTCGATGCCGGTGCCACCGTCGAGACGGTCAAGGTCGGCATCAAGCGTTCGCAGCATGAGCTGAGCGACCTCTGGAACAGGATGATCATGCCGCTGAACATCTCCGGCCTCGAGGGACTGAAAGCCGCCGGGATCGATCTCATGCGCGACCACCCCGAGGACCTGCCGCCGGAGTACCGGCACTGGATCGAGATCGGCTATGGCCTGTCGGCCATGGACGTGTGGAACGACATGGTCATGCGTACCGAGGTCTACGACGCCATCGAGTCGGTGCTGCAGAACTACGACCTACTAGTCTCGCCGACCCTGGCCTGTCTGCCGGTCAAGAACACGAGCGACGGCAACACGCTGGGGCCGACCCGGATCAACGGGGAGGAGGTCGACCCGCTGATCGGCTGGTGCCTCACATACCTCACCAACTTCTCCGGTCACCCATCCGCGTCGATTCCGGCCGGGCTGGCAGGCGGGCTGCCGGTGGGGATGCACATAGTGGGCCGCCGCGAACAGGACGTCGATGTCCTCGCCGCCAGCGCCGCATTCGAGCGCGTCCGCCCCTGGTCGGATGCCTACCGCATCTGCGAGGAGAGGCCGCTGTCGTAGTCGCGCCGGCTCTCCCAGATGTGATCGGCACATCTGAGCGCGAGCGCCTGGATCGTGGCGCTCGGGTTCACACCCGCGCTAGTGGGCATGCTGCTGCCATCGGCGATGAACAGGTTGGGCACGTCATGGGCGCGATTGAAGCGGTCCGCGACCGAGGTGCGAGGATCCTCGCCCATCTTCGCGGTTCCCAGCAGGTGCCATCCCCAGATCGGCGCGAGGCCGAAGTCGCGAACGCTCTTGGCCCCGGCGGCTTCGAGCACCTGGTGGGCGTGGGCGATCATGTCGCGCCCAAGCCGGCGGCTGTTCTCGTTCAGCTCGTGATGCGTGACCACGCCGGGCATTCCGAAACCGTCGAGGTGACCCCAGTCGAGCTCGACGTGGTTCGACTCCTCGGGCAGGTCCTCACCGCACAGGTAGAGCGAGATCTCGTGGTTGATGCGCTCATCGAACGCCTGGTGGTGCCCTGAGCCCCACGGCGCGATCTGCAGCGCCAGGTTGAGCGGCGACCAGCCCCGGCAGCCGCTCATGATGAACCCGCGCACGTAGTCCCGAGCGGGATCGGTTTCATAGAACTGGCGGGTCGAGACCGTCCCGCCCCACGTGCCGTTCCAGCCGTCGACCGGCTCTTCGAAAAGGCCGGTCGCAAAGCTCTGCACGTGAACCATCAGGTTCTTGCCGACGAGCCCGCTCGAGTTCGCGAGCCCGTCGGGATGGGAGGGCGAGCTGGACATCAGCAGCAGACGCGGTGTGCCGAGGCCGCCGCAGGCGACGACTGTCACCGCCGCGCGCACCTCTCGGACCACGCCGTCCTGGTCGTAGTAGCGCGCACCGATGGCCTTACCATCCCCGCCGATCACAACTTCGCGGACGCGTGCCTGGGTCCGCAGCTCGACTCCGTTCTTGAGCGCCCCGGGCCAATACGTCAGGTCGGCGGTGGACAAGGATCCTTGCGGACATCCAAACGTGCACCAGCCTCGGTTGTCGCAAGCCGGTCGCCCACGGTATGCGTGGGTTGTGATCGCCTGCTCGGTTGGCCACCAGTACCAACCGAGCTTCTCGTAGGCGTCCACCAGCAGCTGGCCGGGCCGCCCAATCGGCGCGGGCGGATTGGGGAGGGGCTCGCGCGGCGGGCCGCACGGATCGCCCGCCAGGCCGGCGACGCCGACCTCAGCCTCATTGAGGGTGTAGTACGGCGCCAGCTCCTCATAGTCAAACGGCCAGTCGGCCCCGACGTCATCGAGCGACTGCACCCTGAAGTCAGAAGGCGCCATCCGCCAGTAGTTGCCGGCGAAGCCGATCTGGCTCCCGCCGACTGCGTTGTACATGTAAACGTCGATGGGATCCTGGCCCTCGCTGCTGACCGGGTAGTCGGCAGGCCATCTCCGCACATTCGGGTTGGCGGCCCAGTATCGCCGGCCGCGCACCTCCCAATCGGGATGCGACTTGGGCAGCCGTGCGCGATCCACCCAATCACCCTGCTCGAGGCACACCACTTTGGCGCCCCGACCAGCCAGCCGGCTGCAAATGGCGGCCCCCGCGGCCCCAGACCCGATGACCAGCACGTCAGCGTCCGGCTGTCGGTTCATCCCTTGAGCTCCCGGCCGGCGACCGCACGGTAGCGCGGCGGCAGCTTGCGCACGCGCTCCAGTCGCGAGGCGTCGAACGCGGTCATGGAGCTGCCTTTCATCGGTCCGCTGCCGCGCCACCCGGTGTCGGCTTCGATGGCCGCGAGCACCTCGGGATGGCCGTAGTAAGCCTCGTAAGTGAAGTCGCTGACCATGCTGAACGCGTCTCGGTCGCCCGCCGACTGAAACTGGCGAAGCATGCCCTCGCGCTGCTCCACACCACATTCGGCAAATGTTTTTCCGGCGGCTGCGAGCGCGAGCCTTTCCACCTCGTCGATGGCGTGAAGGAGCGCCGGTCGTATCGACGGCACCAGATGCACCGTGGCGTCGATGTACTCCGCCGCGCCGACACTTCCGGCGTCAGGCCGTCGCCCGGAGGCGGGAATCAACGTCGACGTCCAGGCCTTGAGCGTGGCGGCCCGCGCGGGGTCGAGGACCACAAAACCGCGCGGCGTGCCCACCGGCACCTCCGCTCGCCCGACCTCGAGGCGGTAATCAGGCTGGCTCGACTGTGCCACCTGATGCCGACCCTGTTTTCTGTCGTACGCCATGTCACCCTCCTGGTCCGAACCGAACGGTCGGCTACGAGTCCCTGCCTCCGAGGTCGCGTGGCTTTCCCGTGCTCTCTCTCACCATCAGCTCGACGGGATGCAGCCGTGTGGTCGTGCTTTTATCGTCGCCGTCCAGGTGGCGCATCAAACGCTGCACTCCCGCCGCGCCGAGCTCGGCCATGGGAACGTGGACTGTGGTCAGCTTCGGATGGATGAACTCCAGTCCAGGGATGTCGTCAAATCCGGCCACCGACACATCGTCCGGGACGCCGAGGCCCTGGCGCCGCAGCTCGGCGAGAGCGCCGAGGGCCATCGTGTCGCTGGCCACGAACACCGCGGTGGGCGAACCGTTGGCGAGCAGTCGAGCCGTGGCCGCAGCCCCTCCGGCAGTGGTGAAGTCGGCCCGCATCAGAACCGGCTTCGCACCGGCTGCTTGCATAGCCTCGAGATATCCGTGCTCTCGTTCGCGGCTCGTTCGAAGGGTCTCCGGCCCGCTGATCATGGCGATTCGAACATGCCCAAGCGCCAGCAGGTGCTGGGTGACGAGCCGAGCGCCGGCGCGGTTGTCGGGCATCTCGGCCGGCCATCGTTCAGACCGAGGTGCGAGAGCGACAATCGCGCCTCCATAGTGCGCGATGCTGCGTGCGTAGCCACCCATGCGACGTCGGTAGTGCTCCTCGTCCAGGCCTCCACCGGCGAAGATCACGCCGGACACGCGGCTCAGGCTGAGCATCTCGACGTAACGCAACTCGGTCATCGGGTCGCGGTCGCTGCTGCAGACCACGGTGAGGAAGCCCCGTGCAGAAGCGGCCGCGGTCGCGCCTCGAACGATCTCGGCAAAGTATGGGTCGGTGACGTCATGGACGACGATGGCGATGGTTGGGACGCGCCTCGTTCTGAGAGCTCGCGCCATCGGATTCGGCCTGTAAGCAAGGCGTGTGGCCGCGGCCTGGACGCGGGCGCGAGTGCGGTCACTGACCGGGTGGCTGTTGTCGGGATCCAGGGCACGCGATGCTGTGGTGAGCGAAACAGCGGCCTGCCGGGCAACGTCCGAGAGAATGGGAAGCTTGCTCCGGGTCGTCGCCGGACGCCGCTTGCGGGGCACTCTGGAAACGACGCGACTCAATGCATCACCACCCAAAAAAGGAAATGGATTTCCTCGACCATGGGGCATACTATCGCCGTGGCCATCTCGGGATGTCAATCATGACCCGCGGAGCGGTCGCGGGGTCGCGCGGCTGAGGTGGCGGTGGTCCACCATCTCGGCTGGGCCGTGCGATCTATTGACGAGTCCCGAGTGCACTTTGAGAGAGCGCTCGGACTCGCATTTCGCGGCGAAGAGGGGTTTCCGGACCTGCGCGTCGCCTTTTTCGGAGAAGGGCCGGCAACCATCGAGCTGCTGGAGCCGCTCGACGAGAGTTCCGACATCAGCGCCTTCCTCGCCAAGCATGGCGAAGGCCTGCATCACCTCGCCCTCAAAGTGGACGATGTGGCAGCCGCCCTTGACGATGCGAACGCACGCGGATTCAGGCTGCTGGACACCGGGCCGAAGCCTGGCGCCCGCCAGACCCTGATCGCTTTTGTCGATCCCAGGCGGGCCGACGGCGTCCTCATCCAATTCGTACAGGAAAGCTGATGCCGGCGGCTGAAGGAGGTTTGGATGAAGCTCGACCTTGAGGGTCTGATCCCGGCGACGGTCCTGCCCATGAGGGAGGATGCGGAGATCGACGAGGCGGGCCTGCGCAGGTACATCCGCCATGTCGCCGGCGCCAAACCGAAAGCGCTCGCCATCAATGTCGACACAGGTGAAGGCCCGCACCTCTGGCAGAAAGAGCGGCTCCGGGTGCTCGAGCTGGTGCTGGCTGAGGTCGGCGACCGCATCCCGGTGATCGCCGGCCTGGGCGCCCAGTTCACCGCTCAGGCCGTGGACATGGCGCGCGAGACGAAAGAGGTCGGAGCCGCCGGCCTGCTCGTCTTTCCAATCGGTGCATATCAAGGGCTGCCCCTTGACCCGGAGCTGCCGGTCAGATACCACGCCGCGATCGGCGACGCGACCGGTCTGCCTCTGGTCCTCTTTCAGCTTCAGCCTGCCCTGGGTGGCGTCAACTTCGAGCCCGAAACGCTCGAGCGACTGTGCCGCGTGGCACAGGTCGTCGCGATCAAGGAGGCGTCGTTTGATCGCGAACGGTTTGTCGAGGTCCGCGACGCGGTCAAGGCCGCACGGCCCGAGTGCGTCTACCTGACTGGAAACGACAATTTCATCCACGAGTCGTTCGTGCTCGGTGCGCAAGGGGCCCTGATCGGCTTTGGAGCGGTCGCGACGCACCAGCAGGTCGAGCTGGTGACCCATGCACTGGCGGGCCGGCATGAGCAGGCGCGCAGCATCATGGAGCGGTTGACCCCGCTCGTCGACGCCATCTTCGCTCCTCCCGTCAGGAACTACCGGGCGCGTGCCAAGGCTGCGCTCGTGATGCAAGGCATACTCGACCGCGAGACGGTGCGTCCACCGCTCTTGCCCATCTCGGATGCCGAGAGGAAACGCATACGTGCGGCAATGGTCTACGCCGGCGAGCTGGGCCAAAACGGCGACGCAGCTCAAGCGTCAGCATGAAGCTAGGGGTTTTCGTCCCGTCCTACCTCCTCCCAGGCCAGGATGCCAAACACGGCGACCAGATCCGCCGATTTGCAGTGAAGGCCGAGGAGCTGGGCTTCGACTCGCTTTTCATCACCGACCACCTGCTGACCGCGGCGAGGTTCTACCGGGTGAGCTGGACGGAGCCGATGTTGACCCTCGCGCATGTGGCCGCCGTGACGAGCCGCGTGAAGCTCGGCACGTCGGTCCTCGTCCTGCCGACCCGGCAGCCGGTCGTGCTCGCCAAGGAGATCGCGACCCTGCAGCACCTCAGCGGCGGCCGCTTCGTTTACGGGATCGGCACCGGCTGGTATCCGCCCGAGTTCGAGTCGACCGGCAGCACACGCCAGCAGCGAGGAGCACGCACCGATGAGGTGCTCGAGGCCTCGATGAAGCTGCTCAAGGGCGCCCACGTCAGCTTCGAGGGCAAGTACTACCGAATGGACGACATCACGGTCGAGCCTTTGGGCCATGTGCCGCCGGTGTGGGTGGCGGGCGGGCAGCAGTACGCGCACGAAGCCTCGCCCGACAAGGCCGAGATGTCGCCCAACGTGCTCGACCGGATCTGCCGGTGGGACGGCTGGATCGCACGGCCCACCGCTGCGCCGGCGCAGATTGCCGATGATCTCGGCAAGATCGACACCGAGCTGAAGCGTCTTGGCACCAGCCGGAGGGAGAAGCGGTTCACGGTCGCGCATGAGAATTTCTGCTGGCTCAGCGAGAAGGCATCGCGTGAGGCAGCCGTCGACGAGCAGAAGCGATACATGCTTGGCGTCGTGTCGGACGAGCGACCGTGGGACTACATCGAAGCCGTGTACCTGACCGGCACGATCGAGGACATTCAGCGCCGCATCCAGCAACGAATCGACGCGGGTGTCGAAGAGATCTTCCTGCACACCATGACGGCGGATCCACATCAGCTCGACCTGATGGCGAAACACATCCTGGAGCCGTTCACCCGCGTTGACGCGAAAGCTATCCGGTGAGCTTCGACGGCCGAACCGCTTTGGTCACCGGTGGCACTCGTGGTATCGGTCTCGCCATCGTCCGGGCCCTGCGCCGCGAGGGTGCGCGGGTGATTGCGATCGGCAAGTCCAAAGAACAGGTCGCCGCGTTTCGGAGTGAATTTGCCGAAGATCCCCTGGCCAGCGTCGAGTTGGCTGATGTACGTGACCGTGGCGCTCTGGAAGCAGTCCGACAACATATGACGGACCTCGACATCCTGATCCCGAACGCCGGCGTCAACACGCGGGTCAAGGCCCTCGAGCTGCCGGATGAATCGCTCCGGGAGATGCTGGAGACAAATCTCTATGGCGTTTTCGTGACCTGTCAGGTCTTCGCGCCGCTGCTCTTTGCAAAACCAGGGGGCCGGGTCGTGATCACCAGCTCTGTCAGCGCTATTCACGGAATGGACCTGCGCGCCGCGTACACGGCCACCAAGGCCGGCCTGTCAGGCCTGGTGCGAAGCCTCGCGATCGAATGGGGGCCGCGGGGAGTGACCGTCAACGCCGTCGGGCCCGGCATCATCGAGACTCCACTGACGCGGGCC
>VBFD01000079.1:0-28106 GCA_005883585.1 Chloroflexota bacterium | reverse complement strand
CGGCGCGATGGCCAAGCTGGGCGCTCTGCTTACAAAGCTTGACGGCAGCCGGCTACCCGTCCACATCACGACCCCGGTCCGGCAGCAGCTCGAGCGGATGCGCGACGCCCTCGATGAGCCCTTGAAGGGAAATTTCGGTGCGCTTCTCGACCCGGCGCGGGCCGACACGGCGCTCGCCGAACTCGGTCCGATGAACCGCGGCCTGGACGCTGCCCTCCACAACACCGTGAACGCGACGATCGTCAGCGGAGGCTTGAAGGTCAACGTCATCCCGAGCGAGGTGCGCGTACAGCTCGACGGCCGCCTGCTCCCCGGCTTCGGCCCGGAAGACATGGTTCGCGAGCTGCGGGACGTGATTGGGCCGGAGCCTGAGATCGAGGTGACACTGGTCGGACCCGCGCAGCCGGAGGTCGACCTTTCTCAGTTCGATCTCTTCGCCTCTGTGCTCAAGGACGCAGACGCGGGATGCGTGCCGTTGCCGTCGCTCGTGACGGGTGGCACGGATGCGCGCCACTTCGCGCGTCTCGGCATCCGGACCTATGGGTTTCTACCTCTCAACGTGCCGGCCGACTTCAACTCGTCGTCGACCATCCACGCCGCCGATGAGCGCGTGCCGGTCAACGCGCTCGAGTTCGGCGCGGATTGCGTTTACGAGGCGGTGATGAGGTACCGAGGGTAGGTGTGTACAGAGCGGTGAGCATCCCGAAATAGGTCGGCGCTTCGTAGCTGATGAGCCGGCCGCGCCAGCCATCGCCGGTCGCGCCCAACAGCATCAACATCTGCCACCAGCTGTCGGCTTTGGCCTCCTCGACCAGCGTTGCGGGGATGTCCAGCAGCCCGCGCAGTGAGTCTGTTCGAACCAGGTCCGTGACGAGGTCGTCGTAGACCCTGGCGTTGGAGTGAAATCCGTACGGGCCGTCGGCGCGATGGGCGTGTCCGTGGTCGGCGCTGGCGATGAAGGCCACGCGGCGGCCCGAGGCACCCGCGGCTGACGCGACGGCCGCGCCCGCTCGGACGTGGGCCTCGGCCGGAAGATCGCGAGCAGGCGAGATCACGACCACGGGCAGCGGCGGATCGTGGCGGCCGCCCATGAACCACAGTGGGATGAGCACTCCCCAATCCATCGGCGCCACCGCGGTCGACGGATCGTTGGAGCCGAAGCTCACGCCGACCGCTGGCAAGCCGTCACCTATCAGTGTCTCGAGGAGCAGCCAGGCGAGGCCCGTCTCGCTCGGTACTTCGAGCTCCACCGGTTGCGGCGTGCCGTCCAGATTGCCGGACATCCGCGCTGCGACGAGCACCGCAAAAGCGCCCGAGATGTGCACGTTGTGCGGAGTGGCGACGACGACCACATCCGGTTTCGCCGCCGTGAATGCGCGACCCAGCTCCTCCATCCCGGATCGGGTCGCACGTGCAAGCTGCATCTCTTCCCGCGTGCACGCTTCGGCGACGGCAAGGCCGCCGTGCGGCGCGATGGCCCCGAACACCAAACCCACGGTTGTGATACTTAGCACCAATGGAGCACCTTTCGCCGCTTCGGTTGACGGAGTACAGCCACGGGGCCGGTTGAGCCTGCAAGCTCAGCCCGGTGGAGCTAGGGCAGGTTCTCGGGGCTCTGCCCCCGATCGTCGATCCCAACGTGCTGTCCGCGTCGTCGTCACGCGATGACGCTGCGGTCTATCGCATCGCGCCCGATCGCGCCCTGGTCGCGACGCTGGATTTCTTCACGCCCATCGTCGACGACCCATCGGATTTCGGCGCCATCGCCGCCGCCAACTCCATCAGCGATGTCTACGCGGTGGGGGCGCGGCCGCTGTTCGCGCTTGGTATCACCGCCTTTCCACGCGACAAGCTGAGCACGGGCCTCCTCGAGAAGATCGTCGCCGGCGGCGCGGCCAAGATGGGCGAGGCCGGGATCGCGGTCGTCGGCGGCCACTCGGTCGACGACCCGGAGCCGAAATTCGGGTACACGGTGATCGGCGAGGTCCATCCGGACCGCCTCATCGGCCATGGGGGCGCGCGGGCAGGCGATGTTCTGTTCCTCACCAAGCCTCTCGGGTCGGGGCTAGTGACCACCGCGATCAAGCGCGGGCTCTGCCCGCCCGCACTGGAGCGATATGCCGTCCAGGTCATGTCCACCCTCAACCGTCTCGCGTCTGAAGCGATGATCGCGGCCGGCGCGACGGCGGCCACAGACGTCACCGGTTATGGGCTCATCGGGCATCTCGCCAACCTGGCCGGCGGCGCGGACGTCGAGCTGCATGCAGTTCCGTTCATGGACGGCGTGCGCGACCTCGCCGAACGCGATCTGTTTCCAGACGGAAGCCGGCGGAATTACGCCGCGTATCGAGACCAGGTCGACTGGGGTGAGCTAGCGGAGATCGACCAGCTCATGCTCTGCGATGCGCAGACGAGCGGCGGCCTCCTGGTCGCGATTCCGCCTGAGAGCTCGTCCGGATTCCCGGGCACGAGAATTGGCACCATTAACGGCCATGGATCTATTCGCGTCCGCCCTTGACCAGGCAGCGGCAGTGCGCCGCCGCGAGGTCTCGTCGACCGAGCTCACGCGCGCGTATCTCGAGCGCATCGAACGCTTCAACCCGAAGCTGAACGCTTTCGTCTTGAGGACGCCCGAGCTTGCGCTCGAGCAGGCGAAGGCTGCGGACGAGGCGAACATCGGCTACCCGCTGCGAGGAGTGCCGACATCAGTCAAAGACCTCGTCTCTCTTGCGGGCTATCCACTGACGTTTGGCTCGAAGGCGTTCGAGGACTACACGCTGCCTATCGATTTCTTTCCGGTGGCGCGACTCAAGGAAGAGGGTTGCCCGATCCTGGGCAAGACCAATCTCTCCGAGTTCGGCACCCGACCGACGACCGAGCACGGCCTCTTCGGCGCCACGCACAACCCGTGGAGCCTCGACCACTCTCCGGGCGGGTCGAGCGGTGGCGCTGCCGCCGCCGTGGCGGCGGGGTTGTGCGCCTTTGCGCACGGAACCGACGGCGGAGGATCGGTGCGGATTCCTTCGAGCTGCTGCGGCACCGTCGGCCTCAAGCCGTCTCGAGGGCGAATCTCGGCCGGTCCGCTGCTGGGTGAGCACTGGGCGGGACTCTCGACCGACGGAGCGATCGCGCGCACCGTCGCCGACGCGGCTGCCGGCCTCGACGCGATGGCGGGACATCTGCCTGGCGATGCGTACTGGTCCGACGTGGACGGCAGGTTTGCCGACGCCGCCACCCCCACCGACCGCAAGCTGCGGATCGGCTTCACGGTCCGCGCCGGGGTCAAAGTCGAAGACGACATTGCGAAATGCGTGCGAGATGTGGCGCGACTGCTGGAGGGTCTCGGCCACCGTGTGACCGAAGGCGGCCCCGATACCGAACCGTTTCGAACACCGATGCAGCTGATCGTGGTCGCCGGACTCGGCTCCCTGCCGATCGCCGACGAAGGCAAGCTGGAACCCTTCAACGCTTTGGGCCTGGCGCTCGCCAAACAGCTGTCGGCGGTCGACTACGTCCGCTCGGTCGATGCGATTCGCATGCACAGCCGCGTCGTTGTGGGCTTCTGGGATACGCACGACGTGCTAGTGACGCCGACCCTGCCTCGAACCGTGCCCCTGCTCAACACCCTTGGCGCCGACCTCGCATCCGCCGGCGACGAGTACATGGATTTCGTGAGCTTCACGTTTCCGTACAACTGCACCGGTCAGCCCGCGATCTCACTTCCCCTGGGCGTCGATTCCGCGGGACTGCCGATCGGGGTCCAGCTCGTGGGGCCGCCGCGCGGCGAGGCGCTCATCCTGGGGTTGGCCGCGCAGCTTGAGCAGGCGAGGCCGTGGAGCGGCCGCCGCCCCAGACTGAACTGATTGGCCCGGCTTCGGGTCGGCGGCGGAGAGTCGCGGGGGCGCCGCCTCAAGGCGCCGAAGGGCATCCGTCCCACGCAAAGCATGGTCAAGGCCGCGATCTTCAACATCGTGGGCCCCGGAATCGAAGGCGCCCACGTACTCGACCTCTTTGCCGGCTCCGGGGCGATCGGCATCGAGGCCCTGTCCCGAGGCGCCGCCGAGGTCACGTTCGTGGACAGGGAGCCGCGTGGTCTTGCTATCCTGCGCCAGAACTTGGACGCCCTCGAGCTGAAAGAGAGAGCGCGCGTCGTCCGTGGCGACGTCGTGCGCTGGCTCGAAAGCTCGCCCGAGCCCCTCACTCGCGCCGGCCTCGTGTTTCTCGATCCGCCGTATGAGGACGTCGTGCTGGATCGGGCGCTGCGGGTGCTCGACCGGATGCTGACCGATGCGGTCGTCGTGGCCGAGCACTCTCGACGGCAAACGCTGCCGGCTTTGACGCGACTGAAGGTGGACAGGGAGCGGCGTTACGGCGACACGATGGTCACGGTGTTGAGAGTTGCGCCGGGCGCGCGCACGGCGCATACAGAATGACCGACAAAATCGCCGTCTACCCAGGCAGCTTCGATCCTCTAACCAACGGGCATCTCGATGTGGTCGAGCGTGCGCTGGGCATCTTCGACCACCTCATCGTCGCGGTCGCTGCGAACCCCGACAAACGCCAGCCGCTGTTCACCGTCGACCAGCGGGTCAGCCTCATCAAAGATGCTCTCGAGGGGCACGACCGGGTCGAGGTCGCGAGCTATACCGGGTTGACGGTCGAATACGCGCGCTCGCGCGGTGCGACCACCCTGGTCAAAGGACTGCGCGCGTACTCCGATTTCGATGCGGAGCTGCAGCAGGCGCTGATGAACCGCAAGCTTGCCCCCGACATCCACACCGTGTTCCTGATGTCGAGCTTCGCGCACATCTACGTTTCGTCAAGTATCTTGAAGGACATCGCGAGCTATGGCGGGAACGTGTCAGACCTGGTTCCGGCCGGAGTGGCCAAGGCGCTGAAGGAGAAGTTCAGATAAAGGTCGACGAGCTGCTAGACCGCTTCGAGTACCTGGTCCAGAACGCGCGTCACGTTCCGCTGTCGACGCAGGTGATGGTCAACGAAGACGAGATCATGGAGCTAATCGACCAGCTCCGGTTCAATCTGCCTGACGAGATCAAGCAGGCGAACTGGACCGTATCTGAGCAGCAGCGCATCATCAGCGAGGCGCACGCCGAGGCCGCCCGGATCATGTCCCGCGCCAACGAACGAGCGGAAGAGACGTCGTCCGAGCACGAGATCTTGAGGCGAGCGGAGAGGCACGGAACTCAGGTCGTCAAAGACGCCCAGGCCAAGTCCGACGAGATCGTCAGGCAGGCCGAGGCATATGCGATGGAGCAGCTGAAGCAGCTCGAGGCGCATCTCGGGCGCACGCTGGCAACCGTTCGGCGTGGCGTCGAGGCGCTGCAATCTAGTGCGCCGGAGTCGGACGAGGGCGGCGAAGCGGCGTCCAAATAAGGGAGTCCGGTAGAATTCGGCAGCCATGGCTCTGCCGAAGGTCAAGCTCTCCAAGTCCAAGAAGGGTCGCCGGCGCTCGCATCTCGCGCTGGTTCACGTGCAGCTTCAGCCGTGCCCGAACTGCAAGAAGCTGATGCGCCCACACGCCATCTGTCCGAACTGCGGCCACTACGCCGGCCGCGAGGTGATCAAAGCCAAAGAGTAGAGGTCAGTCGCCTCCCCATCATGTGGGGAGGTCGGCTTCGCGGAGCGAAGCCGAGTGGGGGAAACGCTAACCAATGCCGAAAGTTGCCTTCCTCTTCCCAGGCCAGGGCTCCCAGCACGCGGGCATGGGCGCCGAGCTGCTCACCGATCCAGAGGTCTCTGATCTGTGCGACCGCTGCTCGAGCGCAGCAGACGTCGACCTCCGCCACCTGCTCACCGCGGCCGACGACGATGAGCTGCGGCTCACGCAGAACGCACAGCCTGCCCTGACCTTCATGGGCATCGCGCTGACGTTGCTCCTGAAGCGTCGCGGGGTCGAGCCCGCGGCCGCCGCGGGCCATTCGGTCGGCGAGTACGCCGCGCTGGCCGCCGGCGGCGCGGTGGGTGCTCCTCAGGTGATCAGGGCCGTGGTCGACCGTGGCAAGGCGATGGCGGAAGCGATCCCCGCGGGGACCAGCTCGATGTCCGCGGTCCTCGGCCTGGACTCGCAAGCGGTCGAGGTCGCCCTCGCAGGGATGAACGACGCCTGGCCGGCCAACTACAACACCCCGACGCAGACGGTGATCGCGGGCACCACGGCCGGGCTCGAAGCGGCGGCAAAAAGACTGCAGGAGGCCGGCGCCAAGCGAGTGATCCCGCTCAACGTCAGTGCTGCTTTTCACACGCCGTTGATGGCGCCGGCGGCGGAGCGACTGCGAACGGCGCTCGACCGCATCGAGTGGCGATCACCGCGCGTGCCGGTAATGGCCAACCTCACTGGACGCCCGCACCAAGGCGGTGATCGAATCCCACATGTGATGGAGATGCAGCTGCGCTCTCCGGTCCGCTGGGCAGCGTGCGTGGCCGCGCTGGTGGAAATGGGCTGCCATACCTTCATCGAGGTCGGGCCCAAACGCGCCTTGACGGGCATGATGCGTGAGCTCGTCCCCGGAAAGCTGGCAGTGGCCGTCGGGACTCCGGCGGGCGTGCAGGGCCTCGAAATCCCCGTTTAGCTGGGCTGCTAGAGTAGTTGGCCGGAACACCCCCTATGTGCTTTCGCACTGGAGGCGAGATTGGAAACCCAGAAACTTAGCTTCGAAGACTTCAAGAACATCGTGGTGGAGCGCCTTGGCTGCGAGCCCGAGCAGGTGACGATGGACGCCTCCTTCCAGGAGGACCTGAACGCCGATTCGCTCGACCTCGTCGAGCTGATCTACGCGTTCGAAGAGAACACGGGTCTCGAGATTCCCGACGAGGACGCCGAGAAGATCACGACCGTCGGCCAAGCCTGGGAATACATACAGGAGAAGGCCGCCTCATAGCACAGAGCGCTGCTCCCTTCGCGCAGTCGTTAGAACAGCTCCAGCAGAAGATCGGGATTCATTTTCGCGACCCGGGCCTTTTACTCGAGGCGGTCACCCACAGCTCCTTCGCCAACGAAAGCCCGCATCAATCGCCTCGCGACAACGAACGCCTCGAATATCTCGGCGATGCCGTGCTCCAGCTGATCACCGCCGAGTACCTGTACAAGCATCACCCCGGCGCAACGGAAGGGGAGCTGACACAGACGCGCTCCGCGATGGTCAACACCAACACGCTCGCTCAGATGGCCGAGCAGCTCGACCTCGGCAGCTACCTGTATCTCGGCAAGGGCATCGCCAAAGGCGGCGGGCGCAATCTGAAGTCGCTGCTCGCGAATGCATTCGAGGCAGTGCTGGGAGCCGTGTTCCTGGACGCCGGCTACGACGCCGCCTACCACTACTACCTCAACCGATACCGGTCGCTGCCCACCCCGGCCCAGGACGAGAACTTCAAGGGCCGGCTCCAGCAGGTGGCGCAGGAGCGATTCGGCCAGACACCGTTCTACGACAGCGAGGGCGCGCGGGTCGGCAACCAGCGCGAGTACACGTCGGTGGTGTTCGCCGGCGCCGAGCCTCTCGGTACCGGGCATGGGGCCACGAAGCAAGAAGCCGAGCAGGAGGCTGCCAGGGCAGCGCTGCAGAGCCTGGGCGATGGCGCTGTTGCGCCCGCCACCCCAAAGGCGGCTAGGACGCCGAGGCCACGCAAACGCCGCGCGCCGGGCCCGCGCTCCACTCCGCCGGCCGAAATCGTATCGATCGTCCCGGAGCCCGAGCCGCAGACTGAGCCTGCCCGTGAGCCCGAGTCTTCGGGTGAGCCTGGCCGCAGCCACCAATTCGGGGAACCGATCGAGTAGGGCACATGTTGTGCCCAGGACTCAGATGGGCCCCACATCTGCTACCTTGAGGCGAATTTGTTTCTGCGTTCACTGAGCCTGCTGGGCTTCAAGACTTTCGCCCGGCAGACCGAGATTCGATTCGAAGGCGGCGTCACGGCGATCGTCGGGCCGAACGGCTCCGGCAAGACCAACATCGTCGATTCCATCAAATGGGTCCTGGGCTCCGGCCAGGCGCGCGACCTGCGCGGCAAGAAGATGGAGGAGGTCATCTATGCCGGCGGCGAGCGGCGCTCGCGAGCGGCGTACGCCGAGGTCACGATGGTGTTCGACAACACCGCGGGCCGCCTGCCTGTCGACTACCACGAGGTCGCGATCAAGCGCCGGATCGAACGGGACGGTGAGAGCGATTACTTCCTCAACGGCAGCCGAGTCCGGCGGCGCGACCTCATCCACCTCCTCGCCTCGACGGGACTCACCGTCGACTCGTACGCGATCATCGACCAGCGCGACATCGAGACGATCGTCGTGTGCACACCCGCGGAGCGACGGGCCTTGCTGGAAGAGGCGGCGCAGGTTCGCGGCGTCAAGGCGCGGCGCCAGGAAGCGGCCCAGCGACTGACCGAGCTGGCGCAGAACCTCCTGCGGCTCGAGGACCTTCGTTCGGAGATCGAACCCCGGCTTGAAGTGGTTCGCGCACAGGCGACTGCGGCAAAAGAGGCCAACGAAGCGCTGGCGAGGCTCGAGCTGCTGCGCGGCAGCATGGTCTGGGAGGAGTGGCGCGAGGCGCGCGACGCCCACCGCCGCGCATCCTCACAGGCTCAGTCGCTCGAACGCCGCCTGATCGAAGCACGCGAGCTGGCGAGGACGGCCGAATCCGAGTTCACCGATTGGCGCTTGCAGATGCAGTCCGCGCAGGACCGCAGGCTGGCTCGTCAGAACACGCTGGGTCGGCTTCGCCTGGAGCTGGCGGCTGCCGAGCACTCGCTCGAGCTCGCCGCTGCGCGGACCGAAAGCCACAAGGCGATCGCGGTCGCGCTGAGGCGCGACGATGTGGAAAACAGGCGCCAGGCAGACGCGGCGGATGCGCTCCGCCGCCAGCTACAGGTGGAGCTCGCCACGGCTCTCGAGGCACTCGAAGCCGTGCCGCCGCCGGCCCCGGCTCCAGCCGAACCAGATGCGCTGGATGTCCAGCGAGCTCGACGCTCGGCCGAGCAGGCGCGACGGGCGGTCGCGATCGCTTCGTCGTCTCTCGCGGCGGTGCGCACCAGGCGCGAGTTCCTCGAACATCAGGTTGCGAGGCAACACGAGGGTGCGGAGGCCGCGGGGCGGATTCCGGACGCGGAAGCGGCGCTGGCCGCAGCGAGAGTCGCCGCTCGTGACGCGGAATCCGCGGGCGTCTCGATCGCGCGGCTTCGCTCCGAGCTGGAGGGCCTGGAATCGCTGCGTCCCGCGCCTGCACCTGGTCTGATGCGGCTCGGCGATGTGATCACGGCCGAACCCGGGTATGAGCGGGCGCTCTCCGGCACGCTCGGGCCACTGGTCGATGCGCTGGTGGCCGCGGACGAGGACGTAGCGGCACGCGAATCAGGAGACGGCGAGTCTCAGCGCACCATCTTCTATCCGTTCGGAGCTGCGCCCGAGCCGAGAGCCGGGTCCATGTTTCATCACGTTCGCGTCCGGAATGGTTACGAGTTGGTCGCGCGCCGGCTGCTCGGCCAGGTCGTCGTCGGTGTCGACGTCACGGTCGCCGGCGTTTATCGGGAGCCGGGCCTGATCCGGGCCGGAGCCGACCCACGGGTGGCGATCGATGCCCGCCGCAGCCTCCTGGCGGAGCAGATCGACAGCCTCGCGTCCGCGGCCGCTCGCGTGGACTCGGCTGCAAAGCAGGTCAAAGAAGCTGAGGCGGCTTTAGACGAGATGCGGACCCGAGCCGCCGGCGCGACGAGCCTGGACGAGTCGAAACGCCTGCTCGAAACTGTTCGCGAAACCGAGAGGGTTGAAGCCGCGAAGCTGCCTGAGCTCGAGCGGGCGTCCGGGGATGCAGAGGACGCCGCCGTTGCCGGCATGCGCGAACGCGAGGCGCTGGCCACACAAAGGGCCGTGTCGCTGCAGGCGGAGTTCGAACGCGCCCGTTGGCGCGAACGGCGTGAAGACGTCGAAAGACAGCTGGCCTCCATCGACGAAGACCTTGCCCGCCATCGGCATGCGGCCGAAGAGCGAGCACGCCGCGTGGCCGATGCGGAGAGCAGCGCGGCAGCGGCCGCCGAAGGGCTGCCACGCCTCAGCTCCGAGGTCGACTCGGCGAAGGAGCGTCTCGCCGCGGCCGAGCGCGAATCCCCCGGCGAAGAGGCTGAGATGGCCGAAGGCGCGCGGCGCCTGGTGGCACTCGAAGAGGCACGGATCGATGCCCGGCTCAAGGCGGGCACACTGGAGGGCAACCTCGAGCTCATCGCGCGAGAGACCGAGCTGCTCGCGGCGCGCATGGAAGAGATCCGCATGCGCATGCCGGACGGTGTGGCGCCGGAGGAGATCCCCGGTGGTAAGGCGCGCGAGAAGGAGATGCGGGCGCTGGAGCGGCGCTTGCAGGAGATCGGGCCGACCAACGCGCTGGCGGAAGCAGAGTGCCGTGAGCTGGAGGAGAGGTTCGAAACCCTGCGCACGCAGCTCGACGACATCACCGCCGCCCGCGCCGACCTGGGGCAGCTGATTGCCAAGCTGCGCGAAGAGGAAGAGCTGCGTTACGAGGCGGTGTTCGGAGCGGTGGCAGCCAACTTCCACGAATACTTTTCGCAGCTAGCGCCCGGCGGCCGGGCCACGCTGCGGCATGCAGACGGTGATGACGGTCCGCGCTCTGGCGTCGAGATTCTGGTTCAGCCTGCGCGCAAGCGCCTGCAAAACGTGACGCTGCTGTCGTCTGGAGAGAGATCGCTCGCCGCGCTCGCGCTCGTGCTGGCGCTGGATGAAGTCAACCCGAGCCCGTTCACCGTCCTCGACGAGGTTGATGCGGCCCTCGACGACGCCAACGTTGGCCGGTTTGGAGAGATGCTGGCTCGGCTGGGCACGCAGCGGCAGTTTCTCGTCATCACGCACAACCACGTGACGATGGCGCACGCGTCGACGCTGTACGGCATCCACCTCGACGAAAGCGGCGCCTCCCACATTGTGTCGGTTCGCCTGGAGGACATTCGCAAGCCGGCAGCCCGAGCCGCGAGCAGCACTGCCCAGGCCGGCTGATCTTTCAGCGGTGAGCGTCTGGAGCCGCGTCAGCGGCCGAACCAGGAAGGTCTTTGCCGCCGGTCTGCGCGCCCTCAGCCCGCCGCTGGCAGGCGGCGATAGCGGTGATGTCGACGCGCCCGCGCGATCTGGGTCTCGTTGGATCGCCCGCGTGCGTTCTCTTCTATGGCATCAACGGCGCCGGCAAGACGACGACGATCGGCAAGCTGGCGTACCGGCTGCGTGTCCAGGACCGCCGCCCGCTCGTGGTCGCGGCGGACACGTATCGTGCCGCCGGGATCGCGCAAATGGTCGAGTGGGCGGAGCGAGCAGGCGTCGCGAGCTTCGCCGGAAAGCCTGGGGCAGATCCGGCAGCGGTGGTCTTCGATGGAGTACGGAATGCGCGCAGCCGAGGCCTCGACGTCGTGCTGGTGGACACCGCGGGCCGCTTGCAGACTCAGCACAACCTCCTCCAGGAGCTCGCGAAGGTAGGGCGCGTCGCCACAAAGGCGCTCGACGGCGGCGGTTATGAATCGTTGCTGGTGCTGGACGCCGTGCTCGGGTTGTCGAGCCTTTCCCAGGCGCGGGCCTTCCACAAGGCGATCCCGATGACGGGCCTCGTGCTCGCCAAGCTCGATGGCAGCGCCAAGGGCGGCGCCGTGATCGCGATCGAATCTGAGCTGGACGTCCCGGTCAAGCTGGCGGGCGTGGGGGAGGGCATCGACGACCTAGAGCCATTCGACGCCGAAGGCTTCGTGCGCTCATTGTTCGAGGCATGAGCCGTGCCCATCGCTGATCCTCACTGCCACACGCTCGCGTCCGACGGCATGGTGACGCCGGCGGAGCTCGTGGACGCAGCGGTGGCGACGGGTGTCAACCTCATCGCCATCACCGATCACGACACGATGGCCAATGCGGATGAGGTCGTGGAGCGCGGTCAGGCCGCCGGCATCTCCGTGGTGCCGGGCCAGGAGGTGACCACCAAGTGGCCCGCCCAGACGCACGTCCTAGGCTGGTTTCTCGAGAAACCGATCCCGCGGTCGATGTCGGTGCTGGATACCGTCAAGGCGATTCACGACCAGGGCGGGCTGGTGATCATCCCTCACCCGTTCATGCCGTTTTACTTCGCGTCGATGCAGCCGGACATGCTGCTCAGGCTCATCGACAAAGAACCGGTCGATGGAATCGAGGTCCTGTTCACAGCTCCAACAGGCGCGCGCCGCAAGCGGATTCTGGATGACTTCATCGGTGCGCACCGCGAGCGCCTTGGTGCCCTCATCGGCGCCAGCGATTGTCACCTCGGTCGCCACGACATCGCACAGGTCATTACCACGTACGAGGGCGACTTCCGGACGGCGGTGACGGAGCGCACCACTGTACCGCGACGCGGCCGGCAGAGGGGAACGGTGCCTATGGAGCTGGCGCTGCGCCAGCAGTGGCGCGCGCTGGTCGACCTACCGATCAGACGGTTCCGAGGCCAGGTCTAGCGGCTAGCGGTTGAGACCGGTGTCCTCGAGGCCGAGGCCGAACATCGACTCCAGGTCGTGAGCGGAGAATTGCTGAAAGGCGACCATCGTCTGGGTGCGCTCGATGCCCTCGAGCTTCGTGAGCCGTCGGGTCACCACGTCAGCCAGCTCGTCGTGCTCCCGCACGCGCACGATGGCGACGAAGTCCCACTCGCCGGTCACCGTGTAGACCTCCGCCACACCGGGAACGTCGGCCAGCCTGGGTCCGAGATCCGTCAGCGCGTCGCGCGCCGACTTGACCAGGATCACCGCGGTGAGCATTGCCTAGGTCGCCTCGACATGCACGATCCCGCCGGTGGCATCTCCGTATGCCCACACGTCCATGTCACCGTAAGTCAGCCCGTTGTGGCCCAGGATCGTGCAGATATGGGTGCGGTGGTCGTTGCCGTGATGAAGCGCCTGTACGACCACGACTCCGGAGTACAGCTTGACCCGCCCCCGATCGCGATCGGTCTCGTGAGCCTCATCCGGTGAGACGTACGGGGCGATCTCGATCAGCATGTCGCCGCTACGCACCGCATGTTCCCTCAATACCGCGATCCCTGGGAACGGCTCATCGCGTTCGTTGATCTGCGGCTCGCCTGCACCAAGGCGCTTGAGATAGCGCTGTTCGGCGGCCAGCAGATGAAGGAAGGTCGAAGCGATCGTGCCGTACGTGCCGGGAGCACTCATCTGCAGCTGCTCACCCGTGAATTCGGCGCACACGTCGAGCAGATGAAGGTTCGCCCATTTGTTGTACCGGAACGCTTCGACCAGTAAAGGCTGCATGACTCCTCGATTGTAAGGCTGGTAAGCTGTCAAGGTATGGCCCTTGACACCTTGGCGACGAGGAGCCGTCACCTCGCCCTTTTCGAGCGATATGGAGCGCTTCTCACCCAGCACCAGCAGGAGGTCCTCGACCTCTCCCTGCGCAGCGATTGGTCGCTGGCGGAGATCGCCGGTCATCAGGGCACCTCGCGGGCGGCCGTGCACGACATCGTGAAACGCTCGACCGACGCCCTCGAGGAATTTGAGCGCCGCTTGGGCCTGCTCGCCGAGGCCGGACGAAGGCGCCGCAAGGTGGCTTCGCTCGAGCGCGAGCTCGCGGGCCTGAAGGGTCGCCTGGCGGAGCTCGAGGGTTAGATGTTCGAAGCTCTGAGCGACCGCCTGTCGGCTGCGCTCAAGAAGATCTCCGGGCGCGGCGTGCTCCGCCCAGAAGACGTGGATGCCGGCCTGCGCGAGGTGCGGCTGGCACTGCTCGAGGCCGACGTCAATTTCAAGGTCGTCAAAGAGTTCGTCGATCGAGTTCGCAACCGGCTCAATGGCGTCGAGGTGGCGCCCGGACTGACCGCTCCGCAGCAAGTGGTCAAAGCCGTCGACACCGAGCTCGTCGAGGTCCTGGGAGGCAATTCCGAAGGGCTTCGCTACGCGCCCGCTCCTCCGACCGTGCTCATGCTCATCGGCCTCCAGGGATCTGGCAAGACGACCACGGCGGTCAAGCTCGCCCTGCTGGCGCGTCGCGAGGCCCACAAGCCGATGGTCGTCGCGCTCGACCTCCGCCGCCCGGCCGCCTGGACACGGCGGGCCGCCTGCATATCGATGCGGAGCTCATGCAAGAGCTGAAACGCCTGAAAGCTGCCGTCCCCGTCACGGAAACGCTGCTCGTCGCCGACGCCATGACCGGTCAGGAGGCGGTCAAGGTGGGAGAGGAGTTCGCCGCACAAATAGGGCTCGACGGCGTGATCCTCACCAAGCTCGACGGCGACGCCCGGGGCGGCGCAGCGCTGTCGCTCCGGCTCGCGACCGGGCAGCAGATCCGTTTCGCCGGCACCGGCGAGCGACCCCAGGACCTCGAGGTCTTTCACGCGGAACGGATGGCCTCCCGGATCCTGGGCATGGGCGACGTCCTCAGCCTCGTCGAACGCGCCGAGCGCTCCATCGACCAGGAGGCGGCGCAGGAGGTCGAGAGCCACATGCGCTCCGGCCACCTGACGTTCGATGACTTCCTGGTCCAGGTGCGCCAGCCGCGCAAGATGGGTTCGCTAGATGGAATCCTCGACATGGTTCCCGGGGGAGCGGCTCTCAAGGGCCAGGTTGCAGCCACCGATACCGAGCGTGAGGTCCGTCGGATGGAGGCGGTGATCCTCTCGATGACCCCTCGCGAACGGGCCCACCCCGAGATCATCGACGGCGCCCGGCGGCGCCGCATCGCTCGCGGCAGCGGCCTTCAGCCTGTCGATGTCAACCGCGTTTTGAAGGCGCGAGACACGATGCAGAAGGTCGCGAAGCAGCTGAGTTTAGGAGATCGCGGCAGCAAGGCCGGCTTGGGCCGGCTGTTTGGACAAGGAGGTTCGGGTTGGTCAAGATAAGGTTGAGGCGGATGGGGGCCAAGAAGCACCCCTTTTACCGCCTTGTGGTGGCGGACTCGCGGTCGCCGCGAGACGGCCGGTTCATCGAGCACCTCGGGTACTACGATCCGATGACCGACCCGGTAAAAGTGAAAATCGACGTCGACAAAGTGGTGCGCTGGCTCCAGCAGGGCGCTCAGCCGAGCGAAGCCGCGAGGAGCCTGTTGAAGCGGGAGGGGATTCTTGAGCGACGTACAGAGAAGTCGACCGATACGGCGTGACCCGCGGCGGGGCGGCGGCGGATTCAACCGAGGCTTCCGGCGTGAAGGTCCTCCAGGCCCGGCGGGCATCGGCGTCGACTACCGTGCCCTGGTCGAATACGTAGCGCGCTCGCTGGCGGAAAAGCCGGAAGAGGTGCAGGTGGAGGCATTCGAGCGTGGAGGGGGGACCGTGGCGATCAAGGTCAAGCTCGCCGACGCTGACGTCGGCCGCTTCATCGGCAAGGCCGGGCGCAACATCGAGGCGGTACGCACCCTCGTCCGCGTCGCGTCGCTGCGCGACCGCAAGCGGGTGTTCGTCGACCTGGCCAATCCAACGCTGGGCGGCCACTCCGGACCACGAGAACGTAGGGATCACAGTGGAGGTGCGCCGTCTTGATCCGCGTCGGCCAGGTAACCGGCGCCTACGGCACCGAAGGTGCTGTCAAGGTCATTCCCTTGACAGACTTCGATGACCGGTTCAGCACAGGAGCCGCCGTGCTCCTCGATGGTTGCGAGCGCAAGGTCGAATGGAGCCGGCCTGGCCAGCCGGGTCTCGTCGTAAAGCTCGGTGGGATCGACAACCGCACCATGGCTGAGCTTTTCCGTGGCCGGTACCTCGAGGTTCCGGACGACGCCCGCCGCGCACTCGGCAAGGGTCGCTACTACCACCACCAGGTGGTGGGATTGCCTGTGCTTACGGGTTCTGGTCAGCCTCTGGGCACGATAGCTGAAGTCCTCGAACGCCCCGCCAATGACGTCTGGGTCAGTCGCGACGGCACCGTCGAGCACCTCATTCCGGCGACGCGCGATGCGGTCATCGAAGTGAACCTCGAGGCGCGCCGGGTCGTCGTCGCCGACTGGCTCGTCGAGGTCGAGGACGCCCGGTAGGCAATCGCATGAGATTTGACGTCGTCACGATCTTCCCATCCATGTTCGGCCCCGTGTTCGAGCATGGGGTGGTCGGTCGTGGCATCGAGCGCGGCGTAGTCCAGCTTCATACACACGACCTCCGCGACTTCACGCACGATCGGCACCGGCAGGTCGACGACATGCCCTTTGGTGGGGGCCCAGGCATGGTCATCAAGCCCGAGCCGGTGTTCGAGGCCGTGGAGTCGATCCGCCCGCACAACCCTGGCCCGGTCGTGCTGATGGAGCCCTGGGGCGAGCGCCTCGACCAGCGGCTCGCCACCGAGCTGGCTGCAGAGCCTGGCTTGATCATCGTCTGCGGGCGATATGAAGGCATCGACGATCGGGTCCGCACCGGGCTGGCCGCGCGCGAGATCTCGATCGGCGACTATGTGTTGAGCGGCGGCGAGATCCCGGCGATGGTCCTCATCGACGCTGTCGCCCGGCTCGTGCCGAGCATCGTTGGAGACCCGGAGTCACTGACGCAAGACAGCTTCTCGGCAGAGCCGTCTGGATGGCCCCAGTTCACCCGTCCGGCTGACTATCGGGGATTGACGGTACCCGACGTGCTCCTCTCGGGCGACCACGCCCGCATCAAACAATGGCGCCGCCACCAGGCGGCCGAAAGATCTTCTGTTCATACCAAGGAGTTGAAAAAGACATGAACGTCATCCAGCAGCTCGAGAAGGAGCAGCAAAAGGAGAAAGTGCCCGCGCTGCGGGCGGGCGACACGGTCAAGGTGCACGCCAAAGTCGTCGAGGGGACTCGCGAGCGCATCCAGGTGTTCGAAGGCACCGTCATCCGCGTGACCGGCGGCGGCCTGCGCCAGAACTTCACCGTGCGGCGCGTCACCCACGGCGTCGGCGTCGAGCGCACGTTTCTCATCCACTCGCCGCGCATCGACAAGATCGATGTGCTGCGCCATGGCGACGTCCGCCAGGGCCGGCTCTATTACCTGCGGGGCAAAGTCGGCAAGGAGGCCCGTATTCGCGAGCGGAGGCAGCTTGCTCGCGGCGCCGCCGCGGCCGAGGCCGAGTCGCCAGAGAACGGTGAGGAGGAGTCCGAGGAGTAACCCCTTGTTAACGGCGCTGGTGCCTGACGTCCATCGTCGGTAATCTCCGCTCATGAGTCGTCCGAAACTGTGGCGCTACGAGCGCATGGCCGTGTCGATGGGCTACACGGTGATCGCCGGGGTCGACGAGGTCGGGATGGGCCCGCTCGCCGGACCGGTGGTGGGCGGTGCGGTCGTGCTCGAGGTAGGGGTGAGGATTCCGGGGCTCGACGATTCCAAGCTGCTCACAGCGGCTGAGCGTGAACGCCTGGATCGGATCATCCGCCGCCGGGCCCTCGCCTTCTCTGTCTGCGCCGTCGACCACGCGCAGGTCGACTCACTCGGCCTCATCAAGGCCCGCCATCTCGCGACCGCAGGCGCCGTGGCCGGACTGAAGATCCCAGCCGAGTATCTGCTCGTCGACGCTTGGGACGTCCCCGAGGCGCCGCTGCCGCAGATGGCGGTCGTTAGAGGCGACCGCACCTGCGCGTCGATCATGGCAGCGAGCATCGTCGCCAAGGTCGCGCGCGACGCGACGATGGTCGAATACGACCGGATCTACCCCGGCTATGGGTTCGCGTTTCACAAGGGCTACGCAACCCCTGAGCACCGGGCGGCGATCCGGCGCCTGGGCCCTAGCCCCATCCACCGGACGTCGTGGGCTCCGTTTCGAGAGTTCGCCGCCAACTAGCGCTGGGGCAGGCCGGCGAGAAGGCGGCGGCGGAACTCCTGAAGCGGCGAGGCTACGAGGTTGTCGGTGCCGGCTTCACGGCTCGGAGGGGCGAGATCGACCTCGTCTGCCGTCGCGGCCGCGACCTGGTCATCGTCGAGGTGAAGACGCGCACGAGCACCGCCTTCGGGACGCCGGCGGAAGCAGTCGGCACACGCAAGAGGCGCGCGCTCGCAGCGGCCGCGTCCGAGTATCGCTTGCTGGCGGGATGGAAAGGGCCGATCCGCTACGCGATCGTCGGCCTCCTCACCAGACCGGATGGAGGCTTCGACGGCGAGCTGATCGAAGATCCGTTTGATTAAGGCCTAGGTCGAGGCGATGCTCGCTTCGAAGGATCGAAGGCGGGAGTTGGCGATCCACAGCAGCGCGCCGACGAGCGATGCGCAGAAGGCCAGGAGCGCCACCCCTCCAAAGATCATCGCGAAGCCCACCGCGGGCGTCGATGGAATCGGGCCGAGGTTGCCGGCTCCGCTTGCGGCCTGACCGCCGAACAAGAACAGCGCCAGGGCGCCCAGGCTCAAGACGGCGAAGCCAAGGGAGCCGCCGATCGCGGCCAGGCTTCCGACCAGGCCGACCGACCTGCGGTCATCGGTGGCGTCGAAGCGCGGGTCGATGGCTCCCCCGGAGACTGAGATCGACACGAAGCCCGCCGCCAGCCACAAGCCGAGAACGACCAGCTCCAGCAGCTGGGCCACGCCGCTCTTGCTGATCACTGCGACGGCGACGCTGAACACCAGCATCGTCGCCACCACCACCGGGAACGCGATGAAGACTTTCGCGCGCAGCAGCAGCCACATCGATAGCGGGGCCATGCGAAGGAGCTGAAAGCCACGCCGCTCGCTGGGGATCGAAGGGAGCGAGAGCGCGGACGCCATGAACATCGAGAGAAACGTGATCAGGGCGGCGTTCGACCAGAACCCGCTCAAGCTGCGGGCGGGCTGGCTCAGCGCCGCGGCGTAGCCAACCGGCAGCAGGAGCGCCGGCAAGAGCCGGGTCAAACGGCGCACGTCGCGCCGGAATCCCAGCCAATCCTTGCGCGCGATCGCGAAGTAAGGAGATCCCTCGCCCCGCAGCGGATAGGGCTGGGGAGAGGGGCGGACTGTGGATCGGCGGCGCCAGATCGCCGGAGCGTCACCGAAAACTCCAAGCCCTACCAGCAGCGTCCGCTCGTACAGGAGCTCCGCCATCGCTACGAGGATCGCCGCCAGCAGCACCGTGGCCAGCACCCACACAAGCGCGACAGCGACCGACCCGCTCGCAATCGCGGTGAGAGCATGCCCGGGCCATGTGGTCGGCAGCCAGTCGATGCGCTGAACCAGCGAGGTAAGGCCCGAAACGTCCGGGCGCGCTGTACGCCGGAAGGTTTGCCGGAGGCTCAGGTTCCATGTCAGGTAGAGGGCCGCGCCGGTCAAACCGGCGACCGCAGCTGCTACATCGCGAGCCAACCTGGCCGGGACCCAGCGCACGATCACCGTCATCAAGATCGCCTGAAGGGAAGTGACTACGAGGACCTGCACCGCGATCAGGAGAAGCGCCACGGGAAAGTAGATGAGCGGCGCACCGGCCCCTGCCCCGAGTCCGAGAACTGCCGCGAGCAGAACACCGCTGATCAGGATGTTCGCGGACATGGCGGTCACGAGCCGGGCCACGAAGATGTCGCGTGTCCGAACCGGGGCCACGACCAGCTGGAGCAGGTCACGCCCCACGAACAACGACGCGATCACCGTCGGAAAGCCAATGAGCAGCATGAGCAATGAAAGGCCCGTGAACGCTGCAGAGAGCAGCGGGTCGACTGAGAACGGCAGGAAGTGGCCCGCAGTCGCCCCGACGGTGAACGTCCCGCCGCCGAGGAATGGGATGGCAAGGAGGAGGACGATCACCAGGGCCACCAGACGCGTGCGGTTCCCCTTCAACAGGCGATTTCGCATGGCGCGTAGCTCGGCGCCGACGATCACCCGAAGCGCGCTGATCCCGTTCACGAACCTGCGTCGAGCAGCCGCTCGATCATCTCGCGCGATTCCGGGCCGGCCGTGAGCTTCAGGAACAGGTCCTCGAGGTTTGCGCCCTCACTCCCGGCCTGGACGCGGAGCTCGTCCATGCTGCCGATGGCGACGATCCGGCCGCGGTCGATGATCGCCACCCGCCGGCAAAGCGCCTGGGCGACCTCGAGGATGTGGGTCGAGAGGAGCACCGTCGTGCCTCGCGCTGCAAGCTCCTCGAGAAGGTCTTTGACCAGGCGTGCGGATCGCGGGTCGAGGCCGTTGGTGGGCTCGTCCAGGAGCAGCACCGAAGGCTCCCGGATGAGCAGCGACGCGAGCCCGATCTTCTGCCGCATGCCGTGGCTGTAGCTGCCGATGAGGTCGCCGTCCTTCTTGGCCAGGTCGAACAGGTTGAGCAGTCGCGACATCCGTTCCTCGCGTTGCACGCCGCGCGGCATGCGATACAGGTCGGCGACGAAGTCGAGGAATTCGCGACCGGTGAGGTGTGGGTGCACGAACGGCTCCTCGTCGAGGTAACCAAGCCTTGCCTTGGCCGCGAGCGGTTGGGCCTGGATGTCGATACCGTCGATGAGCGCCGTCCCGGAAGTAGGGCGCAGCAGGCCGCACAGCATGCGCAGGGTGGTCGTCTTGCCGGCACCGTTCGCGCCCAGGAAACCGAACACCTCACCACGCATCGCCTGAAAGCTCACGCCGTCGACAGCGGCCAGAGCGCCGTATCTCTTCACGAGCTGGCGCGCCTCCACTGCCGCGGTTGTGGCGCTGGGACTAGGCGACATCGGTAGAGGCAGGTTACAAGGCCGGTCGGAAGTGCCGGTCGAGCTCCGACGCATATTTCTGGCCCAGGGTGTCGTGGGAGCGAAGCAGCCAGTCGTCCAGGCGAGTGCGGCCGCGGGGTAGCTCCTTCGAGACGAGAAGCTCCTCCATCAGGCCGCTGAGCTCCTCGGGCGTGAGGATGACATCCTTCACGTAACGCCCCAAAAAGCGACTCGCGAAAAGGGTGAGGCCGGGTGGGGAGAACAGAAGCGCGCGGGTGTGATGGATGGCGATCGCGATGCTCTCCACCAGCTCGGCATACGCGATGATCTCGGGACCTGCCGCATCCACGGTGACGTGCTCCGACACGCTGGCGGCCCAAATGGCGATGTCGGCTACGTCCTCTCCCGCCACCGGCTGCACCCTGTAGTGGCCGTTGCCGGGCACGAAGAACACAGGGAAACGTCGCAGCATCCAGGCGATGTTGTTCAGCAGGACGTCGCCCTGGCCGAAGATCAGCGTCGGTCTGACCACCGCCCAGGACAGGCCGGATTCGCGCACCACCTCTTCCGTGCGCGCCTTTCCCGCGTAATAGTCAAGGGGCGAGTCGCGCGACGGGTTGCTCACGCTGATGTGGACCACCTTGCGCACACCGGCATCGGCGGCCGCCCCCATGAGTTTTCGAGTGTTCGCGATCGCGTCGCCGAACCCGAGCTTCTCGTGTGGGAATCGAATCCAGTACGTGTTGTAGAGCACGTCGACGCCGCGAAGGCTCTCGACCAGCGCCTCGCGGTCGGCGAACTGAAGGGGCGCGACTTCCACATCCATTCCCTCAGCGCCCGGCCGGTGCGGGTGGTTGGTGAGCGTCCGCACACGCCGCCCTGCGGCGAGCAGGCGGCGCGCGATGAACCCTCCCGTGAAGCTGAAGGCCGCGGTGACGGCATCGAGGTCCGACGCCATCAGAACGGGAAGCGCGTCAAGGAGTGGGCGGGCGAACCCGGCTTGACGTGTCCCTCGATGACGACGCGGGGCCGATGCCTCACGGCCTCGGCGGGATGCACCTCCGGCCGCAGGCCGTTGAAGATCGGAAATCGGAGCGTGCCGTCGGGCGACCATTCCGAGTAGCGGACGCTGACCACCAGCTCCGGCCGTACCCACCGCACCGGTTTGGTCATGATCGGCTCCGGGTCGAGTGGGGAGGCGTCGGTTGCCAGGTCGGCCAGCGTCGTCCTGATCGTCTCCATCATGGTCTTGTCATAGCCACCGCCTACCGTCCCGCACGGCAGGAGCCGTCCGTCCTCGTGGTAGCCGACAAGCAGGGCTTCGAATGGCGCGGTCCCGGTCCATCCGATGACGACGAAGTCATCTGATTTCACCGCCTTGACCTTCAGCCAGAAGGGGCTGCGCTGGCCGGGGACGTATGGGCTCTGGCTGTGTTTCGCGACCACCCCCTCGAGGCCGCGCTCGAGGCACGCCTCATACAGCTCGACGCCATCCTCCTCGATGTGGTCGGGCACGAAGATATGGCCGCCCGCTTCCACGGCCTTGTGCAGGCGCGCACGCCGTCGCGCCAGCGGCTGGCGCAGCAAGGGCTTCTCGTCCAGATACAACGCATCGAATGCGAGGTAGGCGACCGGAATCTCGTCTTTGCGCGCGGCGCCGGAGGTGAGCCGCTCGCGAAGGCGTGTGTAATCGGGCCGCCCGTCCGGGTCGGTGGCCACGAGCTCGCCATCGATGACGCTGCCAGGCGGGACCCGAGCCGCAGCCGCTATGACCTCGGGAAGGTCGGCCGTCAGGTCGTTGAGGCCTCGGTCCTGCAGGTGAACCTTGCCGTCGGGGTCGCGAAACAGCATGCAGCGCAACCCATCCCACTTGACCTCGAAGAGGTACTCCGGCGAGCTGAACGGAGCCTCGGCTGAAGCGGCCTGCATCGGGCGCAGCTCGTTCGGGAAGCTCTCGAGCTCGATCTGGAGCTGGTTGGATTCTTCCAGGCTTCCAGCTTATAGGGCGAGGATCAGGAGGCTTTTCGGCGGGCCCTCTTGGCTTCGGCAGGCGCGGCTTTGTCGCGCGCGGCTCGAGACTTCTTGGCGGCGTCGACCGAGGCCCTCAAGGCTTCCATGAGGTCCATGACCTTCGCTGTCTGCGGAGGGGCCGGCGCTTCGATGACCTCGCCGTCGATCTTCGCCTGGACGACCTTCATGACCGCCTCGCGGTACTCGTCCTTGTAGCGGCTCGCGTCGAATGAGTCCGCGAGGCTCTCGATGAGGGCCTTCGCCATCTCGAGCTCCTTGGGGTTGATCTTGACCTCGCCCTCGAGACCCTTCAGACCTTCAATCGAGCGGATCTCGTCCGGCCAGTGAAGTGTGTTCATCAACAGCGCGCCGTTCATCGGATGGAGCGCGGCAAGGTGCTCACGATCGCGGAGCGCGATCTTCGCCACGGCCATCCGTCCCGTCGCCTCGAGCGCCTTGCGCAGGAGGTGATACGGCTTCTTGCCCAGCTCCTCCGGCTCGACGTAGTAGGCGCTGTTGTAATAGAGACCGGGCTCGATGTCGTCGCTGGGAACGAACTCGGTGATGTCGATGCTGTGGGCGGTCGCCAGCGGGATGTTGTCCAGGTCCTTGTCGTTGATGATGACGTAGCGGTCCTTGCCGACCTCGAACCCCTTCAGGATCTCCCCGTACTGGACCTCATGCTCACCCTCCGCGCACCAGCGCTTGTAGCTGATGGGAGAGTGATGGTCCGGACAGAGCTGCCGGAAAGAGACCTTGGCGCTTGATTCGGTGGCGTTGTAGAGGCGGATGGGTATCGACACCATCCCGAACGAGACGACTCCTTTCCACATCGATCTCGGCATGGCGTCGAAGTGTACCTCCTAAATCCAGACGCTGGCTACTTTTCGTAGGTCGCTTGGAGCCAGTGCAGCCGAGCCTCAGGCGCCAATGTCTCGACGCTTCATCACGATTGCCGAAGCCGTCAGGGCGACGACCACGATTCCAATCATGATCAAAAATCCGGTCTGGTCCACGCCACCGGTGAGCGGCTGCCCATAGAGCTTGAACGCCGAAAGGTCCTGCACCCATTCCGGGAGCTTGAAGATCGGTCCGAGCTGGACCCCGACGTAGCTCGCGAACGCAAAGGCTCCGAGCAGCCCGACCGTGGCGCGCGGCAGGCGCGACGCGAGCAGTGCGCCGACGGCTCCGAAGACTAGGGTGAACGGCACCAGCAGCAGAGAAGCTTCGACGAGCCGCCCGCGATCGAGCTCGATGGATTGGTAGTGGGCTTCGATGCCGACGGCGACACCACTCACCGCGGCGATGATCAATGCTCCAACGGCAAGCACGATCGCGCGCTCGACGACGATGCGAACCCTGGAGATTGGATTGCTGAGGATGAGCTCGAGGCGTCCATCCGAATCTTCCGCGCTCCAGCGCGCGACCTGGGTGATCGCGAAACCGGCCATCAGCAGCTGCGCGAAACCGAACCAGATATAGCCGAGGAACGACGCATACACGTCGCCGGTCAGGTAATTGGAGAAATAGCGCGACAGGGCCGGTATGGACAGCAGGGGCTGCACGATCTCCTTGGTCAGGACGACGAAGAGCGCGCCCAGCGCCGAAAGACCCGCCGCCCAGATGAGCAGGCTGACGCGGCGGTCGTAGAGGTCGCGCATCACCGGGATACGCCAGGCCACCGACATCGACATCTCGTAGCTGGCGGGCCTGCTCGAGGCAGGAAGGCTGATGAGTGGCGAGCCGAGGTCGCGATATCTGAAAGCCAGGGTCGCGAACACCGCGGCCGCGATTGCGACCGCCACCAGGATGAGCGTCGCTCTCACGTCAAGAATCCCATAGGGCGCCAGTGGCGAGCTCTGTTCGTAGTAGTGAAATGGCGACACCGGCCGCCAGGGCACCAGGAAGTCGAACGTCTGGCTGAGCCTGTTGACGAGGAACAGGCCGAGCAGGACGACACCCGCGATCGCGGTGGCGCTTCGGGCGCTCCCGAGCTGCGCCAAGAGCATCGTCAGCGAGAAGCAGCAGATTCCCAGGGCCGCCAGCGGGAGTGCCGCTTGCAGCGCCGGCGCGACGGTGAACGTTTCGCCACCAGTGGCCACGCCGACGAGAAAGCCCGCGCTCGCCGCGAAGGCGGCAACCAGGCTGCCAAGCGTGTAGGCCGTCATCCTTGCCGCGATCAGCCGCGGCTTCGATAGGCCGGTTGCAAGGACCGCCTCCACCAGGCCCCGCTCCTCGTCGCCACGCGCCGCGCCGCTCGCCGCCGCCAGGCCCCAGATCGCAAACAAGATGGCGAGGAATCCAAAGGCGCGCCACTGGACGTAGCCGCCGACTGTATCTGGACGCGTCGGTACGGCGACGATCACGGCGAACTGCTCCGCGAGGATCGACATCGAGCGGCCGAAAGCCCGCCTCTCGGCTTCGGTCCGGCCGGCAACCTGGTAGAAGCCCGCGGTCTGCAGAAGCGAGATTGCGAATGCGATCAAGCCGAAGCCCGTGATTCCCCACCGACCGAGGCGGAGCGCGAGCAGGGTGACGACCGTCATGCCGGCAGGGCTTTGGCTGGAGGAGCCTCCCTGTAGTACTCCAGGAACGTCTCCTCGAGGCTCGGCTCATGGCTGACGAGATTGGTCACGTTCGCGCCGCGGATCGCATCCAGGAGCGGCTCGAAACTGCCTCTCACCGTGCAGGTGACCGTCCGATCGTCGGCAACGACGTCTTCTACTCCCGTCGCCGAACGGATCGCGTCGACGGGCACATTCGCGTCTGGACCGAACTCCATCTCGACGCGGTGGAAGCGAATGCGATGCAGCTCGTCGAGGTCTGCGATCTTCACGAGGCGTCCCGAGCGGATGATGCCGACGCGGTCGCATATGTGCTCGACCTCAGAAAGGATGTGCGACGAGAGAAAGATCGTCGCTCCATCTTCGCGAGCGTCCGCGACAAGGTCGAAGAACTCCTGCTGGTTCAGAGGGTCGAGGCCCCCGGTCGGTTCGTCGAGTATCAGGAGGGGGGGCTGGTGCATGAACGCGAGAACGATTCCCAGCTTCCGCTTGTTGCCGCTGGAGTATTCGCGATACCGGCGGCTGAGGTCGAGGCTGAACCTCTCGGCCAGGCTGCGCACGACTTTGAGGTCGGCGCCACCGCGCAGCGCGCCCAGGTACGCCACCACCTCCGAGCCTCGGAGACTTCCGAACTGCGGCATGTCTCCCGGGATGTACCCCACCTTGCGCTTGACCGCGACGTAGTCGCGCAGGCAGTCGAGTCCGAAGACGTGGGCGGAGCCGGCGGTTGGGCGGATCAGCCCCATCAAGCAGCGGATCGTGGTCGATTTGCCGGCGCCGTTCGGGCCCAGGAAGCCGAAGACCTCCTGCTGCGGGATCTGCAGGTCGAGGTCGAAAAGGCCGCGACCCAAGCCGTAATCCTTGGACAGGTTTCCGGTACTGATCGCCGCGACGGCCATTGCCGCTGCATATTAGTCACCGTGAGGCTGGGAGACTTAGAGCTTTACATCCTCATCGCGGGGAGATGGAAGGCCGACGGCGGGCTCATGTTCGGCGTCGTTCCCAAGGTCCTGTGGGAGAAGCAGAAGCCTGCCGACGGCAACAACATGATCGATATGGCCTGCGTCGGCCTCATAGCTCGTGTGAACGGAAAGGTGATCGTTTGCGAGACAGGCATCGGCACGAAGTTGAGCGAGAAGCGTGCACTCCAGGTCGCGCTGCGCGAGCCGGAGGGCCTGCTGCATTCACTGCGGCGCGTGGGCATCCGTCCGGATGAGGTGGATGCCGTCATCACGACGCACTTGCATTGGGATCATGCCGGCGGGCTGACGCGGTTGGATGGCGGCTGCCTCGAGCTCACGTTTCCGAAGGCTCGGCACTTCATCCAGAGGAGCGAGTGGGACTTTGCGCTTACTCCCAACGTGCGCACCCAGGCGACTTACGTGACCGATGACTTCACGCCTCTGGCCGACGGCAACAACCTGGTGGAGTTCCTGGACGGTGATGCGGAAGTTCTTCCGGGCGTCCACGTGCGCCACGTCGGCGGGCACACGCCGGGCAGCCAGGTCATCGTGTTGCGCTCGGGCGAGCTTGCGTGCGCGGTGACCGGAGACCTCGTTTGCCAGACACCGCACCTGCGAGTGCCGTGGACGATGGCGGCCGACATCGAGCCGCTGAGGGTGCTCCAGGAGAAGGCGCGCCTCTTTGACGAAGCCGAGAAGCATCGGTGGCTGCTGTTGTTGAGCCACGAGCCGGACATGCCGGCTGGTTACCTGGAAGAAGGCGGCCGCTGGCGCCCCGAACCCCGCCTGGCCTGATCCCTTAAGGCTCGTCTTGAGCCAAACGTGCGTATCGCGCGCCTCGCAGCCGCGCGTTTGGATCAAAACGTGCGGAAAAGGAGTCTTAACAGCCTGGGCTGTCATCGCACACCTATCCCGATAACGTCGGTGCGTGCTCGCCACCGTCGATTCTTGCGTGCTCGCCGGCCTCGAAGCGCGTCGCGTTGAGGTCCAGGCTGACAGCGCCAACGGCGAGACGAAATTCTTCCTCGTCGGGCTCGCGGCGACTTCGGTCAAAGAGGCGCGCGAGCGCGTTCGGTCGGCGATCAAGAACAGCGGCTTCGCATTTCCTGGAAAGCGACTGACGGTGAACCTCGCGCCGGCGGAGATGCGAAAGACCGGCAGCGGGCTCGACCTCGCGATGGCGGTCGCCATCTCGCTCGCGGAATCGGGCGGGCGCGTGCTCGAACGCAGCGCGTTCCTGGGCGAGCTCGCGCTCGACGGCGCCATCAGGCATGTCGACGGCGTGCTGGTCGCGGCCCGATGCCTGAAGAAGATCGGCTACCAGCGGTTGTTCGTGCCCGCCATCGATGCGGACGAGGCGGCGCTCGTCAACGGCCTGGAGGTCATCCCGTGCGGGCATCTCGCTGAAGTCGTTGCCCACCTGCGTGGCGGCCCTCAGATCGCCCCGCAGCCGTTCACCGACGCCACGCTCGAATCGACTGGGTCAGATGTCGAGCACGATCTTGCCGAGGTCCACGGACAGGAGGAAGCGCGACGTGCGATCGAGGTCGCGGCCGCGGGCGGGCATCACCTCTTACTCAGCGGCCCACCCGGAGCCGGCAAGACAATGTTGGCGCGCTGCCTGCCCGGCATCCTGCCGCCCCTCGAGCTGAGCGAGGCCTTCGACGTGGCGCAGGTGAGAAGCCTGCTAGGCGACCTTCTGCCCGGGCGCCCCATCGACTGGACCCGGCCCTTCCGCGCCCCGCATCACGGCATCTCGATGGCGGGCCTCATCGGCGGCGGGTCCGGGTACGCGCTGCCGGGAGAGATTAGCCGCGCCAACCACGGCGTGCTCTTCCTGGACGAGCTTGCCGAGTTTCAGGCCAACGTGCTACAGGCGTTGAGGCAGCCGCTCGAGACCGGGAGGGTGACGATCACAAGGTCGGGCGGCTCGGTCACCTACCCGGCGCTCTTCACGCTGGTGGCGGCTACGAACCCCTGCCCGTGCGGGTGGCTGGGCGATCCTTTTCGCACCTGCCGATGCACCCC
>VBFD01000178.1:0-2230 GCA_005883585.1 Chloroflexota bacterium | reverse complement strand
CATAGACGCCCTTCTCGTTGACCTGCGCCTCGTTGTGCATGGTCACGTTGCGAACCGTTACACCGCCGACCACCACCGGGTTCACGTGCGCCACCGGGGTGAGCACGCCCGTGCGGCCGACATAGCAGGCGATCTCCTCGACGGTCGTCTCCGCTTCCTCGGGCGCGTACTTGAACGCGATCGCCCAGCGCGGCGAGCGGGAAACGAATCCGAGCTCCAGCTGCTGATCGAAGCGGTCGACCTTGATCACCACCCCGTCGATCTCGTGGTCGAGCTCGTGGCGCTTGCGCTGCCATTCGGCGTGGTACTCGATAACGTCGTCGATCCCGGTCAGCCGGCGCCGGTGCTTGTTGACGCGAAAGCCCATCCTCTCGAGGCCGCTGAGCACGTCCCATTGCGAACGGCAGGGGCCGCCCGGATCGAGCGTATACATGAACGTCTGTAGGTCCCGGCTCCCGGTGATGCTCGGATCGATCTGGCGCACGCTGCCGGCGGCGGTGTTGCGCGGGTTCACGTACCGGGCCTTGCCCTGAGCCTCCATCTCGGCATTCAGCTTCTCGAAGGCGGCGATCGGGAAATACACCTCGCCGCGCACCTCGAACACATCGGGCAAGCCCGCGAGCGCCTCGACGCTGAGCGGGACGCTGCGAATGGTGCGGATGTTGGCGGTCACGTCCTCACCCACGGTGCCGTCACCACGGGTGGCCGCACGTACCAGGCGGCCGTGTTCATACGTGAGGCTGATGGCGAGGCCGTCGATCTTCAGCTCGGCGCAGTAGTGGACGTCGCCGCCGATGGCGCCGCGCACGCGGCGGTCGAACGCCCGGATCTCATCCTCATCGAAGGCGTTCTGGAGGCTGAGCATCGGCGAGCGATGGCGAACCTTTGCGAACTGCTCCGAGGCCTCGCCGCCCACGCGCTGCGTCGGCGAGTCGGCGGTGACGAGCTTCGGGTGTTCCTCTTCGAGGCGCCGCAACTCCAGGAAGAGGGCATCGAACTCGGCGTCTGAGATCTCAGGTAGGTCGAGCACGTAATAGGCATGTTCCTGATGGCGGATCTGCTCACGAAGTTCTTCTGCACGCGCAGCCGGCTCGTCTGGCTTCTTCTTTTTCTTGGTCACTTCGTCAGCGGCGCCAGCATGCCCGACAGGATTTTCAAACCGACCTTGTCGAACTTGATCACCAGCTCCTCGTCGGTCCGGGTCAGGGTGCTCTTGACGACCGTGCCGGCACCGAAGGCGGGGTGCGAGACGCGGTCGCCGCTCGCGAAGCGCTGCACCGGCGGGGCCGCGGGGGCTGCCTGGACCTGGCGTTCCTGGTAGCGCTCCTTGTAGCCCTGCCGCGGCGGAGCCACGGGCGCGCTTCCGCGCGGAGCCGCGAGCATCGACTGCGGGATCTCGGTCAGGAAGCGGCTCGGGAACGCGGGCTGGGAGCGGCCGTAGAGATGGCGGCGGAAGGCGCAGCTCAAGTACAGCCGGTCCTTTGCGCGCGTCATTCCTACGTAGCACAGCCGCCGTTCCTCCGCCATCTCCGTCGCCGCCCCGGCGAGCGACGGGTTCTCGGCATGCTCGTCGAGCGCGCGCTGGTGCGGAAGCAGACCCTCTTCCATCCCGACCATGAACACAACCGGAAACTCCAGGCCCTTGACCATGTGCAGCGTGATCAACGTCACGCCCTCGCCGTTCTCGTCGTAAGCGTCGACGTCGGACACCAGCGCCACCTCGGCCAGGAAATCCTCCAGGCCTTGCGCCGGCTCGCGGTCGTCGAAGCTCTCGGCAAGACCGCGGAGCTCGTTGATGTTCTCGATGCGCGCTTCGCCCTGCGGCGTCCCGTCGATGTAATGCTGGCGCAGGCCCATGACCTCGACCACGTGGTCGAGCAGCTCGCTCGGCCGGAGCACGCCCATCACCGAACGCAGGGACTCGAGCTGGACTCGGAACTTCTTCAGCGGCTCGATGGCCGGCCGCGGCAGTCCGGGCACCCGCGCAGGATCGGCCAGCAGCGTCAGCAGGTCAGAGTCACTTTCGCGCGAGAACGCGCTCAGCGCGTCGACGGTGACACTGCCGATCTTCCTCGACGGCACCGAGACGATGCGTCCGAAGCTGATCGAATCTTTCGGGTTGAAGCAGAAGCGGAGGTACGCGACCACGTCCTTGACCTCGCGCCGCTCCCAGAACCGGACCCCGCCCACGAGCCGATAAGGGATGCGCCGCCGCGCCAGCACGTCCTCG
>VBFD01000170.1:0-2684 GCA_005883585.1 Chloroflexota bacterium | reverse complement strand
CGAACCCGTGAAGCTGAAGAGGACGATGACCAGGAAGACAAGCACTCCGACCATCCAGTTCAGCTCGCGTGGGGGTCGATAACCTCCGTTCCAAAAGACAAGCGTCATGTGCAGGAGCGCAACCGCGATCAACAGGTTGGCGCCCCAGAAATGCATTCCCCGTATGAGCCATCCGAGATACGCAGCGTGCTGGATGAATACGACGCTGGTGTAGGCCGGGGCAGGGTTGCCCGCACCGTCCGGAACGTAGTAGAGGCCAAGCAGGAAACCGGTTATGAACTCGACCGCGACGAGAATCGCCGCCACACCGCCAAGGTATCGGTAGGCGCTGGCCGCATAGTTGGGAACCCGGCGGTACAGCTCCGCATCGACCGCATCCACGAGCTCGAAGCGCTCGTCGAGCCAATCGACAATGCCGGTTTGCAATCCCATCGCGCTAATCCGGCGCCTGGTGGCGCTTTGCGCTGACGTCGAGCCTCAGCGGCGGCTCCCGAAACAGGAACAACGCCGCCCAGTTGATCAGCACGGTGAAACGGGCCCGAATCGTGTCGAGAATCAGGATGTGATATGTCAGCCAGAACAGCCAGCCGATGAACCCGCGCAATCGAAACGGTCCGATTTGAGCGATCCCCGAGCCGCGCCCGACGATCGCCATGATGCCAGGGTCCTTGTAGACAAATGGTTCAGGCTCCCGATCCAACATCATGCTGTGGATGGCTTTCGCAACGTACTCGCCTTCCTCAATCGCCGGCCGGGCCAGCATCGGCAGATCTGCATGCGCGGCCAGGTCGCCGATGACGAATACATTCGGGAGTGATTCGACCCGGAGGGTGGACGTGACCGGCACCCGTCCCTGACTCGTCAACGGGACGCCAAGCGTGCCGCCCAACGGCGAAGCCTTGACTCCCGCCGCCCAGATCACTGTCCCCGCGTCGATCCTGCTGCCGTCCGCGAGCTCGACCATGTCCTGGTCGATGGCCTTCAGTGCGGTTCCGGTTCGGACATCCACACCCAGCTTCTGCAGCGATCGCGCTGCCGAAGCAGCCAGTTGCTCATCGAACAGCGGCAAGATCCGGGGACCGGCCTCCAACAGCACGACCTTCGCGTCGTGCCCTGCTTGGCGAAAATCCTTGGGCAGCAACGCGCGCAGTAAATCAATCACAGCGCCTGCATACTCGACGCCCACGGGCCCTCCGCCCACGATCACAAATGTGCTCAGGACCGACCTCTGGTGCGGATCTTCCGCCCAGCGCGCGCGCTCGAGGGCATCCATCACGGCGTTGCGAATACCGAGCGCGTCCGGCAGCGTCTTGAGGCTATACGCGCGGTCCCTAACGGTGACGTTGCCGAAATCGTTGGTCACGCTGCCGGGCGCCAAGACCAGATAGTCGTAAGGAATCGAGCCGTGGTCGGTGAGGACTCGAGAGTTTTGGGCGTCGATGCCGATTACCTCCGCCTTGAGGAAGCTTGCGTTGCTGACCGACCGAATCAGCTTGCGTACCGAAGGGGCAACGTCGCCCGGAGAAAGCATGCCCGCCGCGACTTGATAGACGAACGGACTGAACACTCGATAGTTGTTGCGGTCGATCAGCTCCACATCCACAGGGACCGACCGCAGTCGCCGCGCCAAGGTCAGACCGCCCCAGCCCGCCCCAACGATCAAGACCTGCGGCCGTCGCCGCGCCATTCGCTCGACTGGTTGAAGGTCGCCGTAGGGAGTTGCCGCTCCGGTTTTCTTTGCTTCAGGATCCGGCAACATTGTTAACCTCCCCCCAGTCCCTATAGTACCGGTCGCTCTACCAAGTAGAACTCTGGATCCCGGGGCCGAAATCCCCGGCGACCAATCAATTGATTCGGCATCATTGCGATGGGTAGCCAGACCCGGGGCCGACGCTATCGCGAGTGGTCAAGCTGGACGCACCTGGGTATGTCGCCGGACCTCAGATCGCTAGTCGCGCGTACGCCGTTCGTGGTGGAGTCAATCCCCGAGTCCTCACGGATGAACGCGGATGATCGTCTTTCCCTTGATCCGCTCGGTCGGGTTGAAGGCGGCAACCGCATTGTCAAAGGCAGCCACGTTGCCGATGTTTGTCCGCAGCCGACCATCCCGGACCCGCTGGACGAGCTCACTCAATTGGGCGCGATCGGGTACGACGACGAAGTCGATAGTCAGGCCGTCAGTGGGCCGCGCCTCGGTCGGGCCGGTAATGGTCACCAGCGTTCCTCCGGCGCGAATCATGCCCGCAGACCGCTTCGCGATGTCGCCGCCGAGGACATCGAAAACCAGATCGGCCCCGCCGACATTTTCCAGGGCGTCGTTATCGAGGTCGACGAACTCCTGCGCGCCGAAGTCGAGAGCCGTCTGACGGCCGGCAGCGCGCCCGGTGCCGATGACGTACGCGCCGGCCTCACGTGCGAGCTGGGTCGCCATCGAACCGACTACGCCGGCCGCACCATGTACAAGGACGGTCTGACCCGCACGAAGGCGGCCGTGCTCGAACAGCCCTTGCCACGCGGTCAGGCCCGACATCACAAGGGCCGCGCCCACCGTGAAGTCAACATCGCCCGGCAGCGGTGCGAGGTTGCGTGCCTCGACGGCTACATACTCTGCCAGCGTGCCGTCGCGAGTCCAGTCCGTGAGGCCGAACACCCGCTGCCCCACCGACAGCCCCGTCGTTCCATAG
>VBFD01000161.1:0-2706 GCA_005883585.1 Chloroflexota bacterium | reverse complement strand
AGCGGTCAGCATCAGGCGGCCACCTGGAGGGAGCGTGACGCAACCGCCACCGGCGCCCCGATCCTAGCAAAAGCCGCCCAGATCAGAATGGGCGCCGCGCCGGCCACCACCAGGGCCACTCGGGCCAGGGTGAGCTGGTCGATGGGGGCCGCCAGCGCCATAACGGCCAGCACACTGAGCACCCGGCCGATCCCTAACGTCAGCTCCTGGGACACGATGTACTCGTAGCGTAGCTCCTGCGCCTGGGGATCCCGGTCGATCACCTGCAGCCACAGAGGGGCCAGCGCATTGCCGTGCAGCGGACCACCCAGCGCCCGGAGCAGCCCGAACAGCACCAGCGCGCCGACCGAGAGATAGAGGGGATACACGAGCGTCGAGGCCACCAGCAGGCTCCCGCCCAGCAGGGCGCACCGCATTCGGTGTCGGGCGGGAAGCCACATGCCCAACCCGAGGCTGAGCCCCATGGTCAGCAGGCCCACCAGGGCGTTGAAGCCGCCCACGTTCTGCTCGTTGCGCAGGGTCACGAAGGTCAGGATGCTGACCACCATCCCCAGCACGAATCCCGTCGAGCCATCGGCCAGCCGGGCCCAGGTGACGTAGGACCAGGCCGGATTTCGGTGCGGCAACTGTAGCATCCCGCGGAGGGAGAAGCCCTGGCGCCGGCCCGCCTGGAGGCCGCCGGCCAGCAGGGCGGCAGCCAGCAGCGTGGCGGCCGCCACCCCAAACGTGACCTGGTAGCCGCCGTAGCTGCCGCCCCCATGGGTACCCAGGACGATGATGGTCCCGGCCAGCGGCGGCACGGCCACACCCAGGAAGGCGCCTGAGGCGCCCGTGGCACCGAAGTACCGGTCTCGGTTTCCGCGGGCGATGGCGTCGTAGGTGACCAGGTGATAGCCGGCCCAGTACCAGCCCTCACCCAGGCCGCGCATCAATCCCAACAGGAGCAGCGCGCCGGCGCTGGCGTTGCCCAGGAAGAGCACCAGCACATAGAGGAAGCTCAGCGTCAGGAGACCGCGGCGGATCGAGGTTCCGGCGTCGCCGCGCCGGAATAGCCAGCCGTTGGCCAGGAACGCGATCGGGACGCCGAGCGCGTACACGGCATTGAACAGGCAGACCTGGCCCAGGTCGTGGTGCGCTCGCCAGATGAAGATGGACAGGAAGGTGGCGGCGAACAGGTTGGCGGCGGTGTAGGCGGAATGGACCGACAGCATGCGCCACGCCTGCCGCTCGAGCTGGTAGTGAAATCGGATCAGCGCCGGCGGTCGCAGCACCAAGTTTGGACTGGTCCCCCAATGAAAACGCGCAGACGTCGCACAAGAGCAAACGGCCGGTACCATGGGCCCCTTGCCGCGCACCGGACGGGCCCGCAGGTTGTGACGGAAGCGTGACCTCGCGTAAGGTTCCGTCACCCGACGCCGGATCCCGCAACGTCCGTCGCAATGGCCCGCCACTAGGCTCCGCTTGGGCACCCGGAATGTGCCCGCCACAAGGGGGTCACACACGGACCTGAACGCGATTCGGCAGACTGGCTACCCTTCGGCGGCGCCCGAGACGGCGCCGTCGCCTCAGGCGGAGGCCGCCAATCTCCTCCGCGTGCTGGGCACCGGGACCATGTCCGCGGTGGCCTACGACACGGCCTTCCTGGCCCGGCTGCGCAAGCCTGGCGCCCCGGACGCCCTGGCCTATCCCGCAACGCTCCGCTGGCTGCTGCGGGCGCAAAACGCCGACGGCAGCTTTGGCACCACCCTCCCAATCCCCAAAGAGCGCGTGCTCTCCACGGTCAGTGCGGTGCTGGCCCTGGCCGCGCTGCCGCCCGGCGAGCACGAGGAGATCGCGCACCGCGCTCGGCTGGCGGCGCTTACCTATCTCTGGGAGAAAACGGCCGACTGGCAGACGGGGCTGACCCCGGTCGGGTTTGAGCAAATCCTCCCCACCCTGATGGACGATGGCCGCGTCCGCCAACTGCCGCTGCCCTTCGACCGGTTCGCCGGGGTGACAGCCCAGCGGGAAGCCAAGCTCGGCCACATCCCGCCCACCCTGATCTACAAGATGCCCACCCTCCTGCTCCATTCGCTGGAGTACCTGGGGAGCCGGCTGGACGTCGGCGCGGCCGCCGCCCAGCTCTCCGAGAACGGATCATTCGGGAACTCCCCGTCCGCGACCGCGTACTTCCTGGAGCGGGGGGGCGCCGCCCCGGCCGCCTGGGCTTACTTGGATAGCGTCGTCGACGCCGAGGGCGGCGTCCCCGACGTGGCGCCATTTGAGGTGTTCGAGCGGGCCTGGGTGCTCTACAACCTGGCTCGTGCCGGGATCGTCGTTCCCGACGCCGACCGGCACATCCGCTACCTGGCCTCCACCCTGACCGACGACGGGGTGGGGTGCTCCCGGACAGGACTGCGTCCGGACGCCGACGACACGGCCATGACGCTCACCGTGCTCCAGCGCTACGGTCAGTCCCCGGTGGCCGGGCCGCTGCGGTCGTTCGAAGGCATCGAGTATTTCCACACCTTCCCCCTGGAGCGCGAGCCATCGCCAACCGTGAACGCACACGTGCTGGAGGCGCTCGCCGCCTGCCAACCGTTCCCCACCCGCGCCAGCATGGAGCAAAAGGTCGTTCGGTTCCTGCGCGATCAGCGCGTAGACGGCGCACACTGGGTTGACAAGTGGCATAGTTCCCCCTTCTATGCCACCGCCCGCGTCGTCTTC
>VBFD01000160.1:0-2337 GCA_005883585.1 Chloroflexota bacterium | reverse complement strand
GGTGGCGATCATCGTCTCGGTAAACGCGCGCGGGTTGGTGAAGGCGCCCTGGAAGAGGGCACTGAATGCCTGGACAGGATCGGCGCCGGAGGCGAGCACCGCCAGGCCGGCGACCGCAAAGCCGCACACGATGGAGAGGATGGGTTGGGCCGCCAGGGCGACGGCCGCCGGCCGGAACAGCCGGCGCCAGGTCATGCCGCGCCCGCCATCAGCAGGCCGATGCGCTCGCGGTCGATGGCGTCCCCCTCCAGGATGGCCACGATCCGGCCCCGGTACATCACCGCCACCCGATCGGCGAGGGAGAGGATTTCGTCGAGCTCCGACGAGATCAGCAGCACGGCCAGGCCGGCGTCGCGCTGGTCCACGATCTGGCGGTGGATGAATTCGATCGACCCCACGTCCAGGCCGCGGGTGGGCTGGCTGGCCAGCAGGGCCCTGGGCTGGCGCCCGAGCTCGCGGGCGGCGACCACTTTCTGCTGGTTGCCGCCGGAAAGCGAACCGGCTGGCTGGCTGGGGCTCTCGGCCCGGATGTCGAACTGCTTGATCAGCCGCTGCGCGTACTCCAGCACCGCCTCGAATCGGCGGATAATCCACCGGGCGAAGGGCGCCCGGTCGAAGGTCGACAGCACCAGGTTGTCCGAGACCGAATGCTCGAGCACCAGCCCCATCCGGTGGCGGTCCGCCGGGATGAAGCCCAATCCGCCGTGCAGGACGTGGCGCGTGGTGGCCCGGGTCACGTCCTGGCCGTCGAGCAGGACGCGACCGCCGCGGTCCGGGCGGAGGCCCGCGATGGCCTCCGCCAGCTCGTTCTGTCCGTTGCCTTCGACCCCGGCGATGCCTACGATCTCTCCCGCGTGCACGCTGAGCGCCACGCCGTCCACGGCGACCCGACGGCGGTCGTCGTGCACGACCAGGTGGTCGAGCTCGAGCACCGGCCGCTGCGGCCGGGCCGGCGCCTTGTCGACCCGGAGCAGGACCGGCCGGCCCACCATCAGGCGGGCCAGCCCGGCCGGATTGGTCTCGCTCGGCCGGGTGGTGGCTTCCACCTTGCCGCGGCGCATGACGGTGATGGTGTCCGCCACCTCCATGACTTCGCCCAGCTTGTGGGTGATGAAGACAATGGCCGAGCCCTCGCCGGCCAGGTTGCGGAGGATCCCGAACAGGCCGATCACCTCCTGCGGCGTCAGCACCGCGGTCGGCTCGTCCAGGATGAGGATGCGGGCCCCGCGATAGAGCGACTTCAAGATTTCCACGCGTTGCTGGATCCCGACCGGCAGCCCCTCGATCCGAGCGCGCGGGTCCACTTCCAGTCCATAGCGCTGGGACAGGTCTCGGACCTCCCGCTCGGCGGCCCGCTGGTCGACGAACCCGCCGGCCCGCACCGTCTCATGGCCGAGGATGACGTTCTCGGCCACGGTCAATGGCGGGATCAACATGAAGTGCTGGTGGACCATGCCGATCCCCAGGCGGATGGCGTCCTGCGGCCCATGGATCACCACCGGGTTGCCATCGACCAGGATGGTGCCGCTGTCCGGACGGACCAGCCCATAGGCCACGTTCATCAGGGTGGTCTTGCCGGCCCCGTTTTCCCCCAGTAACGCGTGGACCTGGCCCCACTCGATGGCCAGGTCCACGCCGTCGTTGGCGCGCAGGGCCCCGTAGGTCTTGACAATCCCACGGAGCTCGAGCGCCGCCGCTCGAGTCGGCTTCAGTTGTGTTTCCTTACGAGGCGGTATATCCCGTCTGGAGGCTGCCGTCCGCCAGCTTCTTCAAGATGTCCTGGATCTTGGCCTTGATGTCGGCCGAGATCTTGCCATCGAAATTGTGGTACGCCGAGATCCCGACTCCGCCATTCTTGGCCTCGAAGACGAGCAGGCCGCTGGACGGCCACTGAGCCTTGACCGCGTCCGCGATCGCCGTCTTAACCGCCACCGCGATGTGCTTCTCGGTGCTGGTGATCAGGCACGGGTCGGCGTCGGGATAGGAGACGAACTGGTCCACGTCCACGCCCACGCACTGCTTGTTCTGTTGCACCGCCGCCAGCAGGGCGCCGTTGCCGGTGTTGCCGCCCGCGCCGAAGACGATGTCGGCACCCTGGCCGAAGAAGTCGAGCGCCCGGGCCTTGCCCCAGTCGGGGTCGTTGAAGCTCTTGGCGCCGCTGGGCGGCTGGTAGATGCCCAGCGTCTTGACGCTGGGATTGGTGTACTTGGCGCCGTTCTCGTAACCCACCCGGTACTTCTCAACCGGCGGGATCTTCAGGCCGTAGACGCCAGCGATCGTCCCCGACTTGGTCATCAGCCCGGCCAGCGCGCCGGCCAGGAAGCCGGCCTGATCTTC
>VBFD01000078.1:0-16848 GCA_005883585.1 Chloroflexota bacterium | reverse complement strand
CGCGATCAATTGCTCCCACCTGGGATGCTCGATCGCGCTGAACGCCGACGCCAAGACGTTCGATTGCCCTTGCCACGGCTCGCGCTTCCACCTCGACGGCACTGTGCTGCACGGCCCAGCCGCCGACCCCCTTTCGCACCTTACGTGGGCGCATGGCAATGACCCCAACACCATCGAAGTCGACGGCCTGATCCTCGGTTTTTAGAGATGGCCATACCTCACCCGCGCGAGATCCAGATGGCGGTGGTGGAGTGGCTCGATGAACGCTACCCGTTCACGAAGGCTGTCGACGAGGCGCTCTACCAGCGCGTGCCGAACTACGCCAACGCCTTCTACTACTGCTTCGGCGGGATGGTCTTCATCCTCGTCGTGCTGCAGCTGCTGACCGGCATCCTGCTCGCGCTGTACTACGTGCCCGACGCCAGCGGCAACCCCGCGCCCGCGTACACCAGCGTCAACTTCATCCAGAACAGCGTGTTCCTGGGCTGGTTGATCCGGGGCACCCATTTCTGGGGCGCCAACCTATTGATCATCATGGTGCTGCTGCATATGGCGCGGGTGTACTGGACCGGCTCGTACCGCGCGCCGCGCGAGCTCAACTGGATCGTCGGCGTGACGATGCTGCTGATCATTCTTGCGTTCTCACTGACAGGCTACTTGCTGCCGTGGGACACCAAGGCGTACTTCGCGACTGAGGTCACGATCAAAATCGCTGGGCTCGCGCCACCGGCACAGCTCGGCATCTTCATAAAAGACCTGCTCCAGGGCGGCCCGGCTGTCGGACCCCCGACCCTGCAGCGCTTCTTCGATATTCACGTGTTCCTGCTGCCGGCTCTCATCGTCCTACTGATGTACATCCACTTCCGCTTCATCCGCGCGCATGGAATCTCGGAGCCGATGTGATGGCAAATAAGAAAGACGAGAAGGTGATGACGGAAGGGCCGGGCGCTGCAGTCGCCGAAACAGAGGTGCCCGTGATCGAGTCCGAGTCGCACGGCCATACGCTGGAACCCGATTACAAACGGCTGCCGATCGGGCCCGACCACATCCTCTACCCGGTGGTGGTCGGGCTGGCGCTCTTCCCCATCCTCATGGGCGATGCGGGACACCACCTGGCGGACGACATGCCGGAGGACGACACTCACCCGTTCTTCCCCGACCATTTCTGGCCCTATCCGATCATCGCCGTGGTGATGTTGGTCGCGGTCGGCCTGCTCGCCTTCTTCGTGCAGAAGAACCTTCAGCTCGAGGCATCAGCCGATCCGCGCACGGTCACCATCCCGCGACCGGACTGGTACTTCCTGTTCCTGTTCCAGTTCCTGAAGCTAGGGCCAGAGCTGTTCATGGCCCTTATAGTTCCGCCGGTTGTGCTCGGCGCGCTGCTCCTGTTCCCGTTCATCGACGCCTACTTCGGCCCGAGAATTGCCAAGCGCAGGGGCATGAAGTCGTGGCCGGTTCCCGGCCGCAACGTGCTGACCGGCACGGTGTTCGTGGCTGGGCTGGCGATCATCGCCCTGCTCACGGTCTGGGCACTGGCAGGCCCGCAGTTCTGCCTGCCGTGGTTCATCAACAGCCCCGTCTGCGGGGCGTAAGAAGGGGCGAACCTACCGCCCGGCACCATAAAGCTGCTTGGTGAGCTCGATCTGCGCGAGATGCTCACGTTCGTGTCCGTAGTTCCGCACCAGCCACTCCAGCCCGGGGCGCGGAGGACGGTCACCGCGCGGACGCGGGGCGACCAGATCGTGAGCAGTAAGGGCGTCGACGTGCCGATCCATGTCGGCGTCGGCAATTTCGAGCAGCGCGATCAGATCGGCAGCGTCGGCTTCCACCTCGAACTCGGCTGCGCGATCGCGTTCTGTCTTGATTCCCCGAACCGCATTGATCATCTCGCGCTCCGAACCCAACGCATGGAAGACGAGGGCGGCGATGGAGTTCGCATCTGGATGCGGCTTCCAGTTGAGCGCTTTCCGGTCCAGCCCCTCGACCTGCTGGCGAATCTCGCGATGCATCTCAGTAAACAGGCTGCCAATGGTCTCAGCGATGGTTTTCGCGCCGACGGCATCCATCGTGGTCAAACCTTCTCGGTGACTCGGTACTCGAGGTAACGGCCCAGCAGCAAGCGCGTGTGCGCCTCCAGCGCCGGCGCCACGCTCATCACCAGGCCGACGACCGGGTAGGCCATGTACTGGACGTGTACCAGAACCTTCCTCCAGAACGGCCATTCTTTCGGCTTTGGCGGCAGTATCGACAGCTCGAAAAACAGGAAGAACACCACCGTCGACAGCGTGATCGTGAGCAGGATGCCGGACCACGACCACAGCGCCTGGCCCAGGTCGGTGAGCGCGAAGTCCTGGCTGACCCAGATCGGCACCGACGCCCCGAACATCAACAGCAGCGGCAGGAAGATCCAGTTGAGGTGGTTGAGGAAGAGGTTGAGAAAGCGCCGGATGCGCAGCACGAGCGGAATCTCCGGATGCTTGAACAAGCGCGCCAGCACGTATGGGACGTCGGTGATGCCCCAGGCCCAGCGCTTGATCTGGTTGTACTGGCTCATGTGCGTCGACGCGTAGTCGCGCGAGTTGGGCGAGTCGCCATATAGGGGCAGGAACACCGACTTCACCGAGAATCGCTCGCCAAACGTGAAGAACGCCTTCCAGTAGAACCGCGAGTCCTCGGGGATGACGTCCTTGTCCCAGTAGCCTGCCCTGTGCACGAATTCCAGGCTGCACGTGTAGCTGCTGAAGCAGACCAGCCGGTGCGGCCGCGAGTGCAGGAACATCTGCCACTGCGACGTGGCCGCGGACATCACACGAACCGCCATCGGCACCTGCCAGATGTTGTTGTGGAACAGAGGCACCGGCTGCCAGATGACGAAGTCGCGCAGTGGTGTGCGGGCGTGGTGCTGGCTGATCCACGCGAAGTACTGCGGGTGGACGCGATAGTCGGAATCGAGGTCGGTAATCAATATCTGGTTGAGGTCGTAACCCTCCTCCGTCAGGACACGGACCATCCACCGCCCGCCCCAGTTCATCGCCGCCGACTTGCCGATGACGATCCCCGGTTCGAGCGGATCCTTGATGTGATAGAAGCCGCGCAGCCTGTCCCCGAACTTCTCCTTCAGCCTGGCCACGTTCTCCCAGCCCGGCTTGTCCGTCTCTCGGGTGATGATCCCGATCATCTTCTTGTCAGCCGGATAGTTGGCGTCGACGATCGCCTGGACCGTCTGCTCGAGCACGTGGTAGGGCTCGGTGTAAGTCGGGATCACACATAAGTGGATGTACTGGAGAGGGTCATGGAGGGAGTTCGCCTGGTCCTGGTAGCACAGGGCAAGCCAGTCCTTCTTCATGTCCCGGCGCATCTTCGATAGCGTGCTGTACACCCCCGTGACCACCGTCATCGACCGCCCCAGCCAGTAGACGTCGAACAGCAGGACACCGCCCGCCACGACGAAGGCTCCAGGCCAGGGAAAGATGATCGGGATCCAGGCCGGCGCCAGCAGAAGCACCCACGTCACCAGGCCGGGAGCCGCCTCGAAAAGGCGGGCTCCGAACTGGTGGAGGGCCTGGTCGAAGGCAGACGGGGTCCGGATGCCTGAGGCGGCTGCCATGGTCACCGATTATGGCTGGGGAATAGCAAGGGGTGCCTTGGGCTTGTATTTGACATGGAAAACATGAAGCACTTTGACGGCCCGACTTTCGAGGCCGACGTGCTCCAGGCAAGCAATCCCGTGGTGGTGGACTTCTACGCCGACTGGTGCGGCCCGTGCCGGATGATGTCGCCCGTGGTGGAGCAGCTGGCCGACGAGTACGCCGGAAAGGTGACGATCGGCAAGCTGGACGTCGACGTCAACCAGGAGATCGCGATCCGCTACGGGATCATGGGCATCCCCACGCTGGGCATCTTCAGCGGCGGGAAGCTGGTGGACCGGCTGATCGGCTACCCAGGCGGTAAGGCGCCCATCAAGGCCTGGATCGAAAAGAACGTTCCGGCTTCCGAGCAGGCGACTGCCGACGAAGCAGGAGCAGCCTAAAACCGACCTTCTTCGGTCAAGAAAAAGTGCGGCCGGGGAAATCCCCGACCGCACTTTCTTTCGCCAGCGTAGCTTTGTCGGCCGGGTTAACCCCGGCCGAGACTTTGTCTTTCTCACTCCCAAGCGCCGCCTTAAAGAAACTCTTAGAACAAGCCGATCCTTATACCGGAATGGGCGCAGCCGCGCGCGAAAGCGCCCGGCGATGAGGGAAAACCATCTGGGTTTTCCCTCATATCGTTTCTTTAGTGGCCCCACATAGCGCGTTCTGCGTGCTTGACAGTCGCAGGGCCGTGTTCGCCGGTTCGGATGCGAACCGCATCTTCGACGTCGATGACGAAGATCTTGCCATCGCCGACTTCGCCGTGGTCGCCCGTGCGCGCTGCCTCCGCCAGCTTGTCGACTACCGTCTTCACGATTTCAGCCTGCATCACCGCCTCGACCTTGAGCCGCGGCCTCAGCGAGATGTGGACGGAGGCGCCGCGGTATTTTTCCGTGTAGCCGCGCTGCGCGCCACAGCCCTTGACCTCTGTCACAGTCACTCCGGAAACGCCGCACTCGTCGAGCACGTCCTGCACTTCCTGCAGACGCTCGTGCCGGATGATCGCCATGACCATTTTCATGCTGCTGATCCCTCACTCCGGGCCGGACTGCCCACTGGTTCGGGCGATCGGAGTGGGTTGACCGTCGGTGTATCCGCTTGCCGGTAAACGCCGCCGGGCACAGGCATGAACGATTCCGGGTAGCCCCACATGCCGTGCTCGCTGATGTCCAGGCCTTCCATCTCCTCGCGAGCTGAGACGCGGAGGCCGACGGTCTTCTTGATGATCCAGAAGAGCGAATAGCTCAGGACGAACACGGTGAGGAACGACGCGGTCACCGCGATCGCCTGGGCACCGAGCTGGTGCAGGCTGCCGGTGTAGAAGAATCCACCCTGGCCGACGCCGTTGAACTTGGCCAGCGCCGGGACGGTGAAGAGGCCGCAGCTGAGCGTGCCCCAGATGCCGGCCAGGCCGTGCGCGGGTAGCGCCCCGACCGGGTCGTCGAGGACCTTGTCGAGGACGAGCACGCCCACAACCACGATCACGCCGGCGACCGCTCCGATGACGATCGCCGCCCACGGCTCGACGTAGCCCGATGGCGCCGTGATGGCGACGAGCGCCGCAATCGCTCCGTTGCCGATCATGCCCACGTCCATCGTCTTGGTGATGAAGTAGATCGTGGCCAGCGCCGCCACCGCTCCCGCGGCCGCCGCGAGGTTCGTGACGACGACGATGTCCGCGAAGTGAAGGTTCGTCGCGTTCAGGGTCGATCCTGGGTTGAAGCCGAACCAGCCGAACCACAGGATCAGCACTCCGAGCTGAGCCAGAGGCATGTTGTGGCCCGGGATCGCATTCGACCTGCCCTTCTCGTATTTGCCGATGCGCGGCCCAAGGAGCAAGAGGCCGGCCAGGCCGGCGGTAGCGCCCGTGAGGTGCACGACTGTTGAGCCCGCGAAGTCCTGACTGCCGAGTGTCGCCATCAGAAAGCCGCCGCCGAAGAGCTGGTGGCTGATGAGCGGATAGATAAGGGCGGCAAATGGAACGCCGAAAAGGATGTAGACGATGAACTTGGTGCGCTCGATCATCGTGCCCCAGACGATGGCCAAAGAGACCGCGCAGAACACGAACTCGAAGAACCACTTGGCCGCCGCGGGCGCCGTGCTCCCGGCTATCGCCGGCAGATTCATCTGGGAGCCTGGGCTGAAGGTCGGGAAGAAGCCGCTGCCGCCGATCACGGCGAAGATGCCGCCGGCGCCGAAGGCGAAGCCGAAGCCGACCGCCCAATAAGCAATCGAGCTCACACTCAGGTTGGTCACAACCTTGGCGACCACCGTGCCGACGTTCTTCATGCGGCTGAAACCGACTTCGAGCATCGCGAAGCCCGCCTGCATGAACATCACGAGACAGCCGGTGACGATCACCCAGACCGTGTCGGCGGCGACGCCGGCCGCCTGCGTCGCGGTGTTGTCGTCGGCGGCCACGGCAAGGGGAATCACACCCGCCAGGAATGCGAAACCCGCGGCAATCAAGAACAACGGTTTGCGCTTCGACAGCGCGATCCTGAGATCAGAGCTCGGCATCGACAAGAACGTCACCTCCGTGTGGTTTGGCCATCGGCTCGTGGTCAGGCTATGGGTGCGACGACCGCGCTCGAAACGTGTGCTCCTGACGAAGACGACTGCTGTGGCTCGTGCGTTTCGCACGACCGGACTGCGCTTGTGGACAACTCTTATCGTGTGACCCACACATAAGTCGGGCAGGCGTATTCGTTCGAGGCCACCGTGATCCCACTCGCCGTCTGTTCCTAGGATGCATTCGGGGCCCGTCACCGAAATCCAGGGTTCAGGAGGGTGTTTGATGGCAGTTGTGACCAAGGGCGGCAGCAAGACCAGCCCGCGCGAGGTGATCGAGCGCGCGAAGGCCGAGGGCGTTGAGGTCGTCGACGTGCGTTTCATCGACCTACCCGGTACGTGGCAGCACTTCAGCCTGCCGCTTGGAGAGCTCGATGAAGACAGCTTCGTCACCGGCCTCGGATTCGACGGGTCCAGCATCCGCGGCTTCCAGGCGATCGACGAGAGCGACATGATGCTCGTCCCCGACCCGGACTCCGCGACCATCGATCCGGTCCTTTCGCACAAGACGCTGTTCTTGATCTGCGATGTCGTCGACCCGATCACCCGCGAGCCCTACAGCCGCGACGCCCGGTTCATCGCTAAGAAGGCGGAAGAGCACCTGAGGCGCTCGGGTATCGCCGACGTCAGCTACTGGGGCCCGGAGGCGGAGTTCTATCTCTTCAACTCCTTGCGATTCGACCAGAACGCTTTCAGCGGCTACTACCACATAGATTCCGACGAAGGCATCTGGAACTCAGGCAAGAACTCCGAGCCGAACCTGGCGTTCCGGCCGCGGCACAAAGAGGGTTACTTCCCGGTGCCACCGACCGACAAGCTTCAGGACCTGCGGTCGGAGATCATGCTCAAGCTCATCGAGGCCGGCGTGCAGGTCGAGGTCCAGCATCACGAGGTCGGCACCGCCGGTCAGGCCGAGATCGATATGCGCTTCGACACGCTCACCAAGATGGGCGACAAGATGATGGTCTACAAGTACGTCATCAAGAACGTCGCCGCGCAGCACGGCTACGTCGCGACGTTCATGCCCAAGCCTCTTTTCATGGACAACGGCTCCGGGATGCACGTGCACCAGAGCCTGTGGAAGGACGGCGAGAACCTGTTTGCCGACAAGAGCGGCTACGCGGGACTCAGCCAGACCGCGATCTACTACATCGGCGGGCTGCTGAAGCACGCGCCGGCGCTGCTCGCGCTGTGCGCGCCGACCACCAACTCTTACCGCCGGCTCGTGCCGGGATATGAGGCGCCGATCAACCTCGTCTACTCGAAGCGGAACCGCTCGGCGTGCGTGCGCATCCCGATGTACACGACCAACCCGAAGGCGAAGCGCATCGAGTTCCGCTCACCCGACCCGGCCGCCAACCCATACCTCGCTTTCGCGTCATGCCTCATGGCGGGTGCGCTCGAGAAGGACAATGTGTTCCTGATCGAAGGCGGCGTCTTCACCAAGGACGTGATCGACACCTGGATCGACTACAAGCGCAAGCGCGAGGTCGACCAGGTGGCGCTGAGGCCGCACCCGTGGGAGTTCATGCTCTATTCCGACGTCTAGTCCTCGCTAGCCACCCTCCAGAAAGGGCCTCGGGAAACCGGGGCCCTTTTTCACTATTTCGCACCGTTTGATCAACACGCGCGAAATCCGCGCATGAAATAGGCGCGGTTTGATCGAAACGTGCGAAATCGTCTCCTACATGCCGAGCATGGCGCGCGCGCGGAGGGCGATCGAGATCGCGACGCGCGTTTCCGGGTCGTCGAGCTGCAGGCCGGTCAAAGACTGGATCCGATCGACCCGGTAGCTCATCGAGTTGATGTGGATGCCGAGCTGGCGCGCGGCCGCGCGGCGCACCCACCGCGCCGCTGATAGCGCTTCGAGAGTTTCGAGCAGTGGGGTGTCCCGCGACTGCGCGTACGTGAGCAGCGTCCCCAGGAGCTCGTCGACGAAGCGGCGGAGCGCGTCCGGACTCTGCACCTCGAGGAGCAGGCGGAACGCGCCGAGCGACCGGTACGAAGCGACGCGACTCCGCCCGCCGGCGCGGCGCGTGAGCCGGAGCGCCTGTCGCGCCTCGACGTGGGATCGCGCCAGCTCTCCGACCGAGTTGGCGATGTTGCCGATGCCCACCGAAGCTGTCCCCGGCTTCATCACCGGGGCGGCGCCGGCGAGGACGAGGCCGGCCAGCTTCTCGACCGCAGGCAGGTCCGACGCGATCTCGTCCGGGATCAGAAAGACCGCCGACGCCGACCGGACCAGGGTCAGAGCGCCCGGGAATCGGGACCTGATGAGTCCGCTCAGCGCGGTGTCGAGGCGATCCTGCTGACCACGACCGGCGAGCGCAGCCTCAGTCTCGTCGTCATCCGGCTCCAGCACCACCACCCAGGCGCGGTGGGGCAGCCGGTGCCCAAGGCGCTCGGCCTGCCTGGCCACCCTCTCGGCCTCATCGCCCTCCATCCCGCCGGCCAGCACCTCCTCGACCAGGTCACCCCGCAGCCGGCGCTCGACCTCCGCCGCAGCGCGCTCCTTTGACATCTCGAGCGCTAGCACGGTCGAACCGTGCTCGAGGGCTCGCCGCCGACCGTGCGAGTCGACGGTCTGCTCATCGACGGCGACCGCGAGAAAGCCGAGCAGGTCGCTGCCGGCCCGCACAGGCACGACGTCGAGCGGGCGCGCGGGCCTGCCGGCATTGATGCGCACCTCGCGTGCGCCGGCCTGCGCTAGCGGTTGCGGCACATGGATTCGCGGCGGCATGCCGTCCGACGCCTCACCCACTCCTCTGACCCGGTAGCCGTCAGGCGAATAGAGCGCGGCCCGCCCGCCGGCGAGCGAGCCCACGACCTCGAGGATCGATGAGATGCCGGCGCCTTCGAGCGAGAGCTTCGTGAAGCGTTCGTGGATATCGTGCGAAAGCTGGATCTCGCCCAGCTGGACCTCCATGCGCCGCTGAAGCTCGCTGCGCTCGAGGATGCCCGCAACCTGCGCAGCGATCGCGCGCAAGAAGTCGATGTCGCCCGAATCGAAGTCCTTCAGCTCGGCCGTCTGCACGTTGAGCACGCCGACCAGACGCGGACCCGATTCGATCGGGACCGAGAGCATCGATTGGAAGCGGTCCTCGTCGAGGCCCGGCACCCATTTCCAATGAGGCTCCTTGCTCACATCGGGGACCACCGCGGGACGCCGGGTCTCGGCCACCCAGCCGGTGATGCCCTCGCCCACACGCATGACGACCTTGCCGATCATCTTTTCGTTGAGCCCGTTGGTGGCCGTCAGGAGCATCTCGCGGCCCGGCGGGGTCAGCAAGTAGAGCGAGCACACGTCCGTGCCCATGGCCGAGGTCGCCTCCCCGATGATGAGCGCGAGCAGCTCGTCCGGTTTCTGCGTCGAGGCGGCCGCCTGGGCCAGCTTCACCAAGAAGCTCAGCTCCCGCGCGGCCAGGCTGCCGTCGGATTCGAGGTCGATCGGGTTCGTGCGAGCGGCACCGGTCATCACGCGCATGCGGCTCAACTTACGGCTGCTCACGCGATCAAAGCTCGTGTCAACGGCACAATCAAAGGCTCCCTGGTTAGTGTGACTCATACAGGGCCGGGGGCGCCCAACTCAATTTGGGTACTTCGGGCGCCGGCCGGGTTCTTCTTGGCCACGGAGGAGGGAGTCTTGTTCGTGGAGGGAAGAATGTCTAAGGTCCGCTTTCTCTTGGTAGGAGCCGGTGCCGTGTTGGCGCTCGGGACGGGAGGCGTCCTGGCCAGCGTGGGCGCGGTGACTCCCACGAGCTCGGACTCTCATGGGGACGCCGTCGCGGCCGCTGCCAAAAGCTGCCCCCACGGGCCCAATGGCGTGCACGGCCAATGCGTGAGCGCCATCGCTTCGAGCAAGTCCGAGTCGAAGGGCGAATCGGAATCGACCACCGAAAGCACCTGTAACGCCGCCGACACCACCGAAGACGCGTCGGAGACGAAGGCGAGCGCAGCGGAAGACGCATCTGAGAAGACCGCCAGCACCACCAAGGCTGCCGACAAGACAGAAGGCAAGTCGGAGAAGGCCGCGGCCAAGGCGGAGGACAAGACAGAGAAGAACCAGTGCGAGGCGCCGGAAACAGAAACCGCGGATTGATCCCAAGGTGGAGGTGGGAACGATGACCTGGGCGGACGTTTCGTAGCAGCGTCGGTACTCATTGTTCGGTTGGAGGCGCGGGCGGGTCCCGCGCCTCTTTATTTCTGGGGCATGCTATAGGCGATGAAGCTTCTAATCGAAATTCTGCTGGCGATCTTTCTCCATCCCCTGGCCTGGGTCCTCTGCATCATCAACATCGTCGGGCGAACTGACATGGGCGGCGTGAAGAAGTTGTTATGGATCATCGTCACGTTCTTGTGGGGCGTGGGCCCGATCCTTTATCTGCTATTGGCGGACGGTTCTTTCTGGTGACCTGATGATCGAGGACCGCAGGACCCGAGATCGCGCCGCGACGCGAGCGTTGGTCCTCGGCCTTCTCGGTCTTTGGTTTGGAATCTTCGCTCCGTTCGCGATCTGGACGGGTGCACGCTCCCTTCAGCGGATCCGGGCATCGGACGGCACCCTGGGTGGAGCCACGTCGGCCGGGGTCGGGCTGTTTGCCGGCGCGATCGGGCTCGCGGCGGCGCTGCTCGGCATCGCGTACTGGGTCTTGGCCTCGTGACCCGGCGGCGCAACCGCTGGCGGGTGCCGGCGGCGCTGCTCGTGTTGGTGCTCGCCGCCTGGACGTACCCGGGCGCGGTGCTCGTTTCGATGATCGTCAGGCTCACGCCGCCGCCGACCGCCTCCGGCCGGGTGCCGCAAGGCGCGCTTTCCTGGCTGCACGTCGCGCACCCGAACGGCGGCGTGCCCTACATCGCCGACGACCAGGGCCGCATGGTGCTCCTGCACGGCGCCATCCCGGGAGGCTTGATCGACTTCTGGTATGGCGGCAACCCCACGAGGCCGGACCCTCCCCCCTACTACCCGATCGACAGGCAGGCATACGACGGCGAGTTTTGCCCGGCCAACACCGCCTTTATGCCCGTGCCACCGCTGTGCAAAGACGACATCGCGAAGATGGCCGCGCTCGGATTCAACTCGCTGCGGTTGCCGCTTTCGTGGAGCCTCATAGAACCTCAACGGGGACAGTTCAGCCAGGCCTACCTGGGGCGAATCGCGCAGGTCGTGGGCTGGGCGCGCGACCAGGGCATGTACGTGATCCTCGACATGCACCAGAACGCGTACTCACGCTATGTCGGCGCGCCCGCGGATGGGACGGCGAACCTTCGCTACTACACTGGCGCGCCGGCCTGGGCCACGATCACAGACGGATTCCACTCAGAGGCCTACATCAGCAAGCGCGAGGTCAACCCCGCCGTGCTCGAGGCGAACACCAACTTCTGGTACAACCGCGGCGGCATCCAGGACGAGTACATCGCCTCGGTCGCATTCCTGGCCCAGCGCTTCAAGGGCGACACGACCGTCGCCGGGTACAGCATCTTCAACGAGCCCTTGCCCGGCTGGAATCTACCCCCCGGTTTCGAAGATCTCCTCTTGTTTCCGTTCTATCGACGAGTCATCGACGCGGTGACCGGTGTCGGTGATGGGCTTCCATGCTGGAGCGGCGCGGTCATGCCGGCCGTGTGCGGATATCGAGACCTGGGCGTGCACGACCTCAGGCACCTCTTCTTTCTCGACACGGGCCTGCTGCGCGAGGTGACCGACTTCCCGACCCACCTCGGCCTACCTGTGAGCTCGTACCCGAACCTCGTGCTCGCGATGCATGCGTACACGCACATCTACACGCTGGATTCGCTTGCCAAACAAAGGCCTGACCAGGCCGGCTATCCGTTTGGCGGATACGAGCAGAGCTACTCGCTCGCCGAGCGCGAGGCGGAAGCGATCGGAGCGGCGCCCTTCGTGGCCGAGTTCGGCAACTCGCCGGAGTGGGACGCGCTCATGCTCACCAACCAGCTCCAGGAGGAGGAACGCCATCGCGTCGGATTCGCGTTCTGGACGTGGATGGAGAACTGTGGCTCGTGGGGGATGTTCGAGGCGATCGACTGCAGCGACCATTCGCCTCAAGCCAAGTCGAGCGGTTGCCTGCGGGCGGCGAGGGAACGCCTGCTCTCGCGCGTCTACCCTCGCGCCTCCGCCGATCCGACCTTGACGTATCAGTACGACGCCAATACCGGGGCGTTCTCGTTGCAAGCCCATGCACGGCCTGGTGACCCGTCGACGATCGTCTACATCCCGCCCGCGGTAGGTGGAGACGTGACCACGTCGGGAGCGGCGTCCCAATCGGTCGTGCCCGGAGCCGACGGAAGCCGGCTCGTGACCGTCTCACCCTCGGGCGGCACGTTTTCAGTCGCCGTATCGGCGGCGCCGCTGTCCCTGACAGGCTGCTCGTGAAAGCCGCCGACGGCCACAAAAAATAGCCTCGAATCAGGGCCGCCCAGAATTGGGCCGGCCTTTCCTAAATTCCGCCCAGGTTGGGCTAATCTGGGCAGGGAAAGGGTGGGACACCGGGGTGGCCTCTAACGGCGTGCGCGCCACAGACCGAGATCCGGTGGCGCCGATGGTGAAGCCCGCGCTACGCGGGACCGTTGCGACACGCCCGTCTCCAAACGGAGTCGGAGCTCCAGTCCCCGCGGTTCGAATCTCGCACCTGACCAAGTCATTCGGACGCCATGCGCTGTTCGCCGACGTGAGCTTCTCAGTGGCACGCGGCGAGCTGGTCGAGATCGTGGGTCCGAGCGGGGCGGGCAAGACGACGCTGCTTCGACTCATCCACGGCCAGGTCCGTCCGACGCGAGGCGAAGTTTGGGTCGAGGGACGAAGCCTGCACAGCTGGTGGCGGCGGGGCCTCGGGCGCCTCCGTCGCGAGGTCGCGTTCATCTATCAGGAGCAGCGGCTGCTGCCGCGCCTGAACGCCCTCGAGAACCTGGTTTTCGCACTGATGCTCGTCGACCCGACCGTGCCGCACGACCGCATTCGCCGGCGGGCGCTCCAAGCGCTGGAGACTTTCGGGCTCGGCAGCCGGCGGAAGGCCTACCCGAGCCAGCTGTCTGCCGGCGAGAGGCAGCGCGTCGCCGTCGCGCGCGCCCTGGCCGGCCATCCTCGCGTCCTTCTTGCAGACGAGCCGCTGGCGGCGATCGACGAGCAGAACGCGAAGGTTGTCAAGCGGCTGCTCGAAGAAGCGGCCGCGGCCGGGACGGCTGTGATTGTCGCCACCCACAAGCCGACGTTCCAGGCGGGCCGGGTGCTCCGCCTGCCGGCCGGCCAGGTGCTCATCAACCGGGCGCGCCTCGCGGAGGCAAACGGTGGAGCCCAACCGATCTGGCGCCGCCTCCTGCCCCAGACCAATGGGCACAATGGGCAAAACGGGCACAACGGCCATGCCGCCTCACCCCCGCTGCGCGGGGGAGCTCCCCACAGAGTGGGGAGCCCGGGCCGCGACAGGCTGCCGCTGTGGCGGCGTCTGGCGGCTCTGATCGCGAACGGCTTTCGACTCGTCGTCTTTGGCGGGTTGCGCAGCTGGCGCCGAGACTTTCGTCTGACGGCGCCGGCGCTTGGTTCGATGGCGCTGGTGCTGGTCCTGGCCGGAATGCTTGCCATGGTCGGAATCGCGATCGCCAACGTCGCCGCGTATGAGGCGTCGCAGGCGTCAGTCGTGCGGGTTTACCTCGCGCCGGATGCGACACCGGACGCCGTGGCCGCACTCAATACGCGATTGGTTGCCGATCCGCGTGTGGCCTCGGTGACCTACGTCAGCGCAGAACAGGCACTGAAGGAGGCGCAGAACAGGCCAGGGCTGGACTCGCTCGGCAGCTTGAGCTCGTCCAACCCCTTCCCAGCGAGCTTCGATGTCACAGTGCGCATGGTCACCCAGGTGGCAGCCGTCGCCGCTTCGGTCAAGGACGACCCCGCTGTCGATCCCACCTATCCAACGTCCTACGACCCTGACACCTACTCGCGACTGCGCCGCATCGCTCTCGTCATCGGCGCGGTCGGCGGGGCGCTGCTCCTGATCTTTGTGGTCGTCGCGTATGCCGTGAGCGCGAACTCCGTACGAGGAGTTGCGGCGGCTCGCAAAGACGAGGTCACGATCACGAGGCTTCTCGGAGCGCGCGCCTGGATGCTGCGGGGACCATTCGTCGTCGAGGGCGTTATGACCGGTGCCCTGGCGGGTGCTCTCGCCGGCGCCGTCGCGGGGGGCATCTGGCTGCTCGCAACTCGCTTCGCCGCCGCGACGTATGCCCAGGTCTTGCCCGGAGTCGGTCTCACATCGATGAGATATGTCGTCGCGGCGATCATCGTGGCCGGCCTGCTCTTGGGCGCGCTGACATCGACGTTGGGCTTTCGCCGGTACCGGGCGTGAGACGCGCTGCAGCGGGAGTCGTCGTCCTCGCCATGCTGGTGTCCTTCCATCTCGTTCACGCCCGGGTCGCCTACTCTACTTGTGACTCGTCGACCGCCTCCGACGCCCGAACCTCGACCGCATCCAGCTCCTCAGCCCCATGCACAGCGACCGGCGCGCCGCAGAGCGTTTACGACCAGCTGGGCGCGCGCCTCGGCGGCGACCTCGCCAAGGCGCTCACCACGCAGCAGCAGCTGAGCAGCGCCCTCGACCAGACGGCGGCCAGCGAGCAGGTGCTGACCGACCAGATCGCCCAGCAGGAGACCGTCATCTCGGACCTCGAGGACAAGGTCGCGCAGCTCGACACACAGATCCAGGAAACGCAAGACCGCATCGACATCGAGCGTGCACAGGTCACCGCTATGGCGCGCGCCGCTTACCGCCAGCCGAAGTCGCTGCTCGAGATCATCGCCCGCGCGGGCAGCTTGCGCCAGGCGCTCGTCTCGACGATCGACCTGGTCGTCGCCGGGGACCGCGCGCATGCGCTGCAGGCACGCCTCGAAGCGGACCTCTTGAAGCTGCAGGCCGATCGAGAGGCTCGCCTTGCCGACCTCGATCGCGCGAATGGGCTCCGGGACCAGCTGCAAGCGAGCATGAGCGAGCTGGACAGCCTCATGACGCGCCAGGACGACATCAGCTCCCAGCTCGGCGATTTGATCTCTCAGATCCAGACCGCGCAAAGCCAGCTGCAAGGGCAGCCGGCCGACGTCACAACCACACTCGCCGGTCTGCTGGAGCAGCAGGAGGCGGACTTGATCGTGAAGTCGTACCGGGCCGCATGGAGTCAAGCCCAGGTGGGCGCTGGGCTGGCGCTCGTAACACGCGAGCTGCCGCCGGGAACGAGCCTGTCACCCCTGACGCTCTCGTGGCCGATGGTGCACGCGCGCATCACCCAGCCGTTCGGGCCGTCCGACGTGTTGCTCGAACCTCCACTCGGTCCGTTTGCCCACTTTCATACCGGGGTGGACCTGGCTGCCCCGCTCGGCACCCCGGTGCTGGCCGCCGCCGATGGAGTGGTGGTCGCCGTCGCCCACACGGTCGTGGGCTATGGGAACTACGTGATGATCGCCCACGGAGCCGGGGTCATCACCCTGTACGCCCACCTGATGGAGACCGACGCCAGCGTCGGTGACAGGGTGATGCGAGGCGAAAGAATCGGGCTCGAGGGGTCGAGCGGCCTGTCCACCGGGCCACACCTGCACTTCGAGGTGCGGATCAACGACGGCGTGATCGACCCGGTCCTTTACCTCGTGCCGGCCGCAGTACCGCTCTGACGCCAGGTGGCATGCCGGATCGGTGCCGCCGGCATCAGCTTGGCGAGATTGTGACGATCACGTTGCCCTTCTTGTGACCCAGGTCGACATAGCGGTGGGCCTCGACAATTTCATCCAGCGTGTAGCGGCGGTCGATCACCGACCGAAACGCGCCGCTCTCGGCGAGTTCCTTCAGCACCATCAGGTCTGACTTCTTGGTCCTCGGGAACGCATCATCGACCGACATCGACACTCCGCCCGATGCGAGTGCCGCGCCGGCGTTGAGCATCGCCTTCGCGCTCTTCCGTTTGCCAACCGCGTCGAAGATGAGGTCGTAGCGCCTGCCGCTCTGTGTGAAGTCGTCCTTCGTGTAGTCGATCGTCGTGGTCGCACCCAACGACCGCACAAGCTCGAGGTTCGCGGTGCTGCAGACGCCGGTCACCTCGGCGCCGAGATGCCTGGCCAGCTGCACGGCGGACGTCCCGATCGCCCCCGAGGCTCCATAGACCAGCAGCCGCTGGCCCTTCCCAACCTTCAGCCGGCGCACGAAGAACGACGCGATCAGCCCGCCGTAGGGCAGGGCGGCGGATTCCTCGTACGTGAGGTTGTCAGGTCGAAGTGCGAGCGCCGAAGTCGCCGGCCAGCACACCTTCTCTGCGTATGTGCCGGCGCGGAAACCGTCCATTCCGAAGACCTGGTCACCCGGCTTGAAGGTGGTTACCTCGCGGCCGGCCGACTCGATCTCGCCGGCCGCGATCATGCCGATAATCCCCTTCCGCGGCGCCCTGATGCCGAATACGACTCGCATCAAGGGCCGGTAGACGCCGCGCATCTTTAGGCCTCTCACGATGCAGTCGCTGGCGGTGACCGCGGTCGCGACCAGCCGGATGCACACTTCCTTGTTCCGGGGACGTGGGTCGGGTACAGTCCTGATCTGGAGCACCTCGGGCGGCCCGTACGCCGTGCAAACGGCTGCTCTCATCTTCGTCCCCTGTA
>VBFD01000166.1:0-2605 GCA_005883585.1 Chloroflexota bacterium | reverse complement strand
TGAGGTCGCGAAAGCCGGACGCGCGCTGCAGGTTCGCTTCTCTACCGGCGGCGAGGGCGGCGGCGCGGTGGATGCCGACCAGGTGTTGCTCGCGGTGGGCCGGTCGCCGTACACCGAAGGCCTCGGCGCCGAAGCGGCCGGAGTAAAGCTCGAGCGAGGTCGTGTAGTCGTCGACGATCACCTGCGTACGAGCGCGCTTGGTGTATGGGGCATCGGCGACGTGATCGGCGGCATCATGCTCGCCCACGTCGCCTCATATGAAGGTATATGCGCCGTCGAGAACATCGCCGGCCACGCGCGCATCCCCGACTACCACGCGGCGCCGAACTGCGTGTACACGGACCCGGAGATCGCGCACGTCGGGCTGGGTGAGAAGGAGGCGACGGAGCGGGGCATCGAGGTGAAGGTCGGCCGCTTCCCGTTCGCAGCCGCCGGCCGCGCGCTGACGCTTGGGCAGACCGAAGGCTTCGTGAAAGTTGTGGCGGACGCGCCGACCGGGCGCGTACTCGGCGTCCACATCGTGGGACCCCGCGCCACCGACCTCATCGCCGAAGCGACGCTGGCGGTCCAGAACGGGCTTACGCTCAATCAGCTCGACCTCACGATGCACGCGCATCCGACGCTGCCCGAAGCGATCATGGAGGCTGCGCTTGCGGCCCAGGGCCGGGCGATACACATCGCCAACAGAAGGGTTCAGCCCACTGCGACAGCGGCGGTTTCGAACCCGTCCCCCACTGCAGCAACCCTTCCGTTGCACAATCGTGAGCGGCAGATGGTCGCACCAGTCAAACCCACCGCACCCCCAGCCGCCGCGGCGATCACGGCGAAGAAGCTCGAGCTCAAGAAGGAGAACCGCGACTTCCTGCTCGGGATCCACCGAACGATGCAGCTGATCCGGCGTTTCGAGGAGCGCGCCCAGGAGCAGTACACCAAGGCCAAGATCGGCGGGTACTGCCACCTCAACATCGGCGAGGAGGCGACGGTCGTGGGAGCGATCCTGCCCCTCAAGTTGACCGACTACATCTTCACCAGCTATCGGGAGCATGGGCACGCCATCGCGCGCGGCATCGACCCCAAGGCTGTCATGGCCGAGCTGTTCGGAAAGGAGACCGGCACGTCGCACGGCCGCGGCGGGTCGATGCACATGTTCGACGCCAAGCTGCGGTTCATGGGCGGATACGGAATCGTCGGCGGTCACCTGCCACTGGCGGCGGGCGGCGCTGCCGCGATCAAGTACCGCCAGGAGAAGGATGTCGTCGAGTGCCTGTTCGGCGACGGCGCCACCAACATCGGCGCCTTCCACGAGTCGCTGAACTTCTCCAAAGTCTTCGATCTGCCCGTGCTGTGGCTCTGCGTCAACAACCGGTACGGAATGGGCACTCCCGTCGACAAGGCATCCGCCGTCGCGGACATCTACAAGAAGGCGTGCGCGTACGACATGGAATCGATCCAGGTCGACGGCATGAACGTGCGCGAGGTCCTCATCAAGACGTCGGAGATCCTCGAGAAGATCCGAGCCGATTCGCAGCCCCGGTTCATCGAGGCGCTCTGCTACCGGTTCAGGGGCCACTCCGTCGTCGACCCGGACAAGTACCGATCGGCCGAGGACAAGGAGAAGTTCCGCAAGGCCGACCCGATCGTGTTCTTCGAGCACGAGCTCGAGACCTCTGGCCTCGCCGACGAGGAGTACTTCAAGAACGTTCGCGCGGAGGTCGAGACCGAGGTCCAGGACATCATCAAATTCGCCGATGAGAGCCGCGACCCCAAGGTCGAGGACCTCTACAAGTACGTTTATGCCGCCGAGTCCGATGAGAGCCCCGACCCCAAGGTCGAGGACCTCTACAAGTACGTTTATGCCGCCGAGTGGGAAGAGAGCCCCGCGCTGCGAGGAGACCCGTTGTAATGGCGGCCGAGGAAAAGCTTTACCGCGTCGCTTTGCGCGAAGCGCTTGCGGAGGAGATGGAGCGGGACGACTCCGTCTACCTGATCGGCGAAGACATCGGCAAGTTCGGGGGCGCGTATCGCGTCACCGAGGGCTTGCTGGACCGCTTCGGCGAGAAGCGCGTGGTCGACGCACCGATCGCGGAAGAGGTGATCGTCGGCAGCGCCATCGGCTCGGCGATGCTCGGGTTGCGACCGGTCGTCGAGATGATGACCATCAACTTCTCGCTGATCGCATACGACCAGATCGTCAACAACGCCGCGAAGATCCGGTACATGTTCGGCGGCGAAGCGAAGGTGCCTTTGGTCATCAGAATGCCCGGCGGCGCCGGCCATCAGCTTTCGGCCCAGCACTCGCACAGCTTCGAGGTGCTTTACGGGCTCATCCCAGGCCTGCTGGTCGTCGCGCCGACGACACCTGAAGATGCGAAGGGGATGCTCAAGTCGGCCATCCGGACCGACAACCCGGTGATGTTCCTCGAGTCGATGAGCCTCTACAACGTGCGCGGCATGGTGCCTGATGGCGACTACACGACTCCCATCGGCAAGGCGGCGGTCCGGCGCAAGGGCTCCGATATCACGATCGTCGGCGTCTCGAGGATGGCCGTACTGGCGAACGAGGCGGCCAAGCAGCTCGAGGATGAGGACATTGACGCCGAGGTCA
>VBFD01000174.1:0-1945 GCA_005883585.1 Chloroflexota bacterium | reverse complement strand
CCCGTGCACCGGGTCCGCCATCACCTGATGCGGCCACTGCAGATCCACCACATGACCGAGGGCAACGTGGACAAGGCGATCGCCGAACTGCTCAATCGGGTGGCTTTGAAACCCGCCGAGAATTTCACGAAGAAGTTCCCCTACGAGCTCTCCGGCGGGCAGCGGCAGCGAGTGGCCATCGCCCGCGCCCTGGCGGTCCGGCCACGCGTGCTGCTCGCCGACGAACCGGTGTCGATGCTCGACGTATCGATCCGTCTCGGCGTGCTCAACCTGCTCGCCGACCTGCGCGACCGCGATCACCTCGCGATCCTCTACGTCACCCACGACATCGCCTCCGCGCGCTACCTCGCCGACACGATCGTCGTCATGTATGCCGGGCAGCTCGTCGAGGCGGCGCCGAGCGTCACCCTGACCGATCACCCCGCCCACCCGTACACGCAACTCCTGCTCTCCGCGGCTCCGGATCCGGATCGCGCGGAGACACCAAAGATCGCCGACCGCGGAGCGCCGCCCAGCCTGAGCGCTCCCCCGAGCGGATGCCGCTTCCATCCGCGCTGCCCATACGCGATGGACATCTGCAAACAACAGGTCCCGCCGAGCTTCGCCGTCTCGTCGGGCCACATCGCAGCGTGCTGGCTTCACGCCAAGCCCGCCGAACAAGGCGCAAGCGAAAACGGCCTGTTCTCGGCTCCCGTCGGCCAATTAGACAAAGACTCGAAAAAGAGGTGAGGAAGGTTGGATGTTGCCCGGGCGTTTCGGTCCCCGCCGTCGTCGGACGTACGCGTTTCCCGTCCACAAATATGCGGTGTCACGGAGGTGACAGATAGATGAATCGGAGAGCATTGACAGGTTTGGTCGGGCTTGCGGTACTGCTCCTCGCAGTCGGCTGCAACTCGACCTCCACATCGACTTCGACGGGAGGCAAGCCTCTCATCGCTGAGCCGACCACTGGGGTCACCTTCTCGGAAGACTTCAACCCGTTTGACAACAACTCGGTCACGTCCAGCATGGGCACGCGGACGATCGTCAACGAGCCGCTCGTCGAGTTCGACCAGCTCGACGCTACCGCAGCCGGCACCCACATGTGGCTGGCGACGGCCTATGCATTCCAGAACAGCGGCAAGGACCTGCAGGTGACGATTCGTCAGAACGTGAAGTTCAGCGACGGCTCATCGTTCGGCCCGGCCGACGTCGCTGCCACCTTCAAGATGCTGGAGAACCCGAAGGCCAACACCCGTGGTGTTCCCACGCAGGCGTCGGACCCCACGGTCAACGGCAACAACGTCACCCTCCACTTCGGATCGGCGCAGTACACGGGACTGTTCAACATCCTCAGCAACACCCCCATCGTCAAGGCCTCGGTCGCGAACCAGATCGCCCAGGACCCGACGATGATCATCAAGGTCCCCCTCGGCACGGGGCCGTTCATGCTCGCGAGCTACACGAGCTCGCTGATCAAGTGGAAGCCGAACCCGAACTACTGGGGCGGCACTCCGCCAGAGTCTGAGATCGACACTCCGTCCATCGCCACCAACGCCGCGGCGAGCGACGCGCTCGTCAGCGGACAGCTGGACTGGGCAGGAAACGACATCCCGAACGTCTACGCCAACTTCGTCAACCTCGACCCGCTCCACAACCACGCGTGGTTTGCCGCCGGCAGCACCGTCACGCTCTGGTTCAACCTGAACCCTGGCAACGGCGGCGCGACCGGAATCGGTGAAGCGGCAGTTCGCAAGGCGGTCAGCTATGGCGTCGACCGCAACGCACTGGGCCTCCTTGGCGAGTCGGGCTACGAGCAGCCCGCGTCCTCATCGAGTGGGCTCATCCTTCCCAACCAGAACGCCTTCCTGCCGTCCGACGGCAGCATGAAGAACGACCTGTCGATCGGCGGCAGCGTGCCGGACGCGGCGGCGGCCAAGGCCGCCAACCTGCCTGCGGGGATGGA
>VBFD01000116.1:0-28881 GCA_005883585.1 Chloroflexota bacterium | reverse complement strand
CGTAGGGCGCACCTTTGGCGGGCCCTCCCTTCTTCTTTTGGGCTCCTCCCCCAGCCCACCGCACCTGCCGGCCTCGACCTTAATAAATGAAGCCGGACGGCGCCAACCCTGGTTGTTAAGAGGCCGCCGCGGCTGAAGACTGCGAACCCCGGACCTCGAGGATCCGATACCCCTTCTTCGATTTGAGACGTCGCACGTCGTAACCCTGCGTCGCCAGCCAGGCCGCCAGCGAGTCCGACCCCAGGTTTCGCTGCACGACCAGGTACGCGCTCGCCCCCGGCTGGAGCCGGGGTAGCCATTGGAGCAGAAGCTCATGCAGCGGCCCTTTGCCGATCCGAACGGGTGGGTTGGAGTAGATCGCCGCGAAGCGAAGCCCGGCCGGCACCTCCTCAGGCGAGCTGACGCTCACGTTCGCCGTTTTGGCCGTCAATGCATTGGCGCGCGTGAGCTCCAGAGCCCGCTGGTTGACGTCGACCGCCCAAATGTGGGCTCCAGGCGCCTGCCGGGCCAGGGCGATGGCGATCGGGCCGTAGCCCGAACCGAGATCGAGGATATCCCCGGCCGGCGGGGGTCCCGGCGCCTCGCGAAGCAGCGAAACCGTGCCCAGATCGACCCCTCTGGAGCCAAAAACCCCCCGATCGGCCTCCAGCTCGAGGGCGAGGTCGCCGAGGTGCAGGAAGACCGTCCGCGGCCTGGATTGGACGGCCGGCGACGGATCGAAGTAGTGGCTCGATCGCCGCTTGGTAGAGGGGGGTCGGTTTTTGGGTATACTCATCGTTTGTCGCCCAATCGGCTATTGCCGCGTGGGATTTGAACCGTCATCAGGAGATCCGTTTGCCCACCATCCAGCAGCTTGTCCGCCTCGGTCGCCAGGCAGCAAGGCCGAAGTCTAAGGCGCCCGCGCTCAAGGGTTCACCGCAGAGGCGGGGAGTCTGCGTGCGCGTTTATACCCAGACCCCCAAGAAGCCGAACTCGGCCCTCCGGAAGGTCGCCCGCGTCCGGCTGACCACCGGGATCGAGGTCACGGCCTACATCCCGGGCATCGGCCACAACCTCCAGGAGCACTCCGTTGTGCTCATCCGCGGCGGCCGCGTCAAGGACCTGCCGGGCGTCCGCTACCACATCATCCGCGGCACGCTCGACACGGCCGGCACCAAGAACCGCAAGAAGGCTCGCTCCAAGTACGGCGCCAAGCGGGAAAAGAGCAAGGCGGCGGCCTGATGCCTCGCCGCAGTCGCCCAGTCAAGCGTGTAATCGCGCCCGACCCCGTGTACCAGTCGGAGTCGATCGCCAAGTTCGTGAACGTGGTCATGAGCCGTGGCAAGCGTTCGACCGCCGAGCGGGTTGTCTACGACGCGCTTTCGCGCGCCAGCAAGCAGGCCAAGAAGGAGCCGCTCGAGGTCTTCGAGTCGGCGCTGCGCAACGCCACCCCGCTGCTCGAGGTCAAGCCTCGCCGGGTGGGCGGCGCCACGTACCAGGTCCCCGTCGAGATCAGGCCGGAGCGCCGGCTCGCGCTTGCCCGCCGCTGGATCGTACGCTTTGCACGGCAGCGGGGCGGGAAGAGCATGTCCGAGAAGCTTGCGTTCGAGATCCTCGACGCGGCCCAGAACACAGGCGGGGCCGTCAAGCGCAAGGAAGAAACCCATCGGATGGCGGAAAGCAACAAGGCTTTCTCCCATTTCCGCTACTGATTTAGAGAGATGAGCTTGGCACTCAAGATGCAGGAACGTCCGGTCGCGATCGACAGGGTCCGAAACATCGGGATCATGGCGCATATCGACGCCGGCAAGACCACGACCACCGAGCGGATCCTCTTCTACGCGGGCCGCATCCACAAGATGGGCGAGGTCCACGAAGGGGCGGCGACGATGGACTGGATGGTCCAGGAGAAGGAGAGGGGGATCACGATCACGTCGGCGGCCACATCGGCCAACTGGCGCGACCACTCGATCAACATCATAGACACACCCGGGCACGTGGACTTTACAGTCGAGGTCGAGCGCAGCTTGCGCGTGCTCGACGGTGCCGTGGCGGTCTTCGATGCCGTCGCGGGGGTCGAGCCGCAGTCCGAGACGGTGTGGCGCCAGGCCGACCGCTATGGCGTGCCGCGGATCACCTTCATCAACAAGATGGACCGCATCGGCGCGGATTTCTACGGATCGCTGAACTCGATCCGTACGAGGCTTGGCGCCCGCGCGATCCCGATCCAGCTCCCGATCGGTTCCGAGGCCTCGTTCACGGGCTACATCGACCTGGTGACCAAGCAGGCCATCGTCTACACCGACGACCTGGGCACGACGAGCACCGAGTCGCTGGAGATCCCGGCTGACATGCAGGACCTCGTCAGCCAGTACCGTCACGACCTCGTCGAGGCGGCCGCCGATTTCGACGACCGGGTGATGCACAAGTATCTTGAGGAGCAGGACGTCACCGAAGAGGAGATCAACGCCGCGCTCCGCAAGGGCACCGTAGCCGGACACCTGGTTCCGGTGCTCTGTGGCGCCGCGCTGCGGAATCGGGGAGTGCAGCCGATCCTCGACGCGGTCGTCGACTACCTGCCGTCGCCGGCCGACGTGCCTGCGGTCGAGGGCACGGACCCCAAGACCGGCGCGCTGCTCGTCCGCGAGCACGACGATGCCGAGCCGTTCGCGGCGCTGGCGTTCAAAGTCCAGATGGACCCCCAGGGCGTGGGCAAGCTCACGTTCTTCCGCGTCTACTCGGGCCGGCTGAAGGCGGGCTCAGCGGTTTTGAATGCGACCAACGGGCGTAAGGAGCGGATCGGCCGCATCCTGCGCATGCACGCGATCCGGCGCGAAGACGTCGACGAGGTGTTCACCGGCGACATCGCTGCCGCCGTGGGCTTGAAGTCGACCACCACCGGCGACACGCTGGCAGACGAAAGCCATCCGATCCTGCTCGAGTCGATCACTTTCCCCGAGCCGGTTATCTCGGTTGCCATCGAGCCGAAGACCAAGGCCGACCAGGACAAGCTGGGCATCGGGCTGCAGCGGCTCACTGAGGAAGACCCGACGTTCAAGGTCCATACCGACGACGAGACCGGCCAGACGATCATCTCCGGAATGGGCGAGCTGCACCTCGAGATAATCATCGACCGCCTGATGCGCGAGTTCCGCGTGGACGCCAACCAGGGCAAGCCGCAGGTCGCTTACAAAGAGGCGATCAAGAAGACGGCCCATGGCGTGGGTCGCTTCATCCGCCAGACCGGTGGCAAGGGCCAGTTCGGTCACGCGGAGGTCGACGTACGGCCCGGCGAGCGCGGGAGCGGTTTCATCTTCGAAGACAAGATCACGCAGGGACGCATCCCGCGTGAGTTCATCCCCGCGGTCGAGAAGGGCGTGCGCGAAGCGCTGCAGACTGGAGTCGTCGCCGGCTACCCGGTGATCGACATCACGGTCACGCTGGTCGACGGCTCGTACCACGCTGTCGACTCGAGCGAGCTGGCGTTTCAGTTCGCTGGTTCGATGGCGGTCAAGGACGGTATGCGCAAAGCGAGCCCTTACTTGCTCGAGCCGATCATGAAAGTGGACGTCGTCATGCCCGAGGAGTACCTCGGCGATGTCATGGGCGACCTGGCCTCGAGGCGCGGACACATCCTCGGCATGGAGGGACGTGGAACGTCGCAGAACGTGCGCGCCAGTGTGCCGCTCGCGGAGATGTTCGGTTACGCTACCGAACTTCGGTCAATGACTTCGGGGCGGGCGACCTATTCGATGGAGTTCAGTCACTACGCGGAAATGCCTGGGAATCTCGCGGAGGCCGTGGGCCGCCGCACAACGTCGCGGAGTTAGTTAGGAGGAAACAGTGGCGAAGAAGAAGTTCGTGCGGACCAAGCCGCACCTCAACGTTGGGACGATCGGTCACATCGACCACGGCAAGACGACGTTGACGGCTGCGATCACGAAGGTGCTTTCCGAGAAGGGACTGGCGCAGTACACGCCCTTCGACCGGATCGACAAAGCGCCTGAGGAGAAGGCCCGCGGCATCACGATCTCGATCACGCACGTGGAGTACGAGACCGAGAAGCGCCACTACGCGCACGTGGACTGCCCGGGGCACCAAGATTACATAAAAAATATGATCACAGGCGCCGCCCAGATGGACGGCGCGATCCTCGTCGTGGCCGCCAACGACGGCGCCATGCCGCAGACTCGCGAGCACATCATCCTCGCGCGCCAGGTCAATGTACCGTCGCTGGTTGTTGCACTCAACAAGTGCGACATGGTCGATGACAAGGAGTTCATCGAGCTCGTTGAGCTCGACCTCCGCGAGCTGCTCAGCAAGTACGAGTACCCGGGCGACGACATTCCCATCGTCCGCATCTCCGCGCTCAAGGCGCTCGAGGGCGACCCCGAGTGGGCGCCGAAGATCCTCGAGCTGATGGACGCCGTCGACACGTACATTCCCGAGCCCGAGCGTCCCGTTGACAAGCCATTCCTGATGCCGATCGAGGACGTGTTCACCATCGAAGGTCGCGGCACCGTGACGACCGGGCGGGTCGAGCGCGGAAAGCTGAAGAGGAACGAGGAAGTCGAGATCATCGGCATCCACCCGAACAGCACTAAGACGGTCGCAACCGCTATCGAGATGTTCCACAAGGACATGGAGGAGAGCCAAGCCGGCGACAACGTCGGTGTGCTGCTCCGCGGCATCAAGCGTGAAGACGTCGTCCGCGGCCAGGTGCTTGCAAAGCCCGGCTCCATCAAGCCTCACACCCAGTTCAAGGCCCAGGTTTACGTCCTCAGCAAGGAAGAGGGTGGTCGCCACACGCCGTTCCTAACGGGCTACCGCCCGCAGTTCTACATGCGTACCACCGATGTCACGGGCGAGGTCAAGCTCCCCGACGGCGTCGAGATGGTCATGCCCGGCGACAACGTCGAGATGGAGATCACTCTCGGTGAGCCCATCGCGATCGAGCCCGGCCTCCGGTTCGCCATCCGTGAAGGCGGCAAGACCGTAGGCGCCGGCGCCGCCACGGAAGTCATCAAGTAAATAAGGAAGAGGGGAGAGGGCTAACAGCGTGGCGCAGAAGATTCGGATCCGGCTCAAGGCATACGACCATCGTGTGCTGGATCAGGCGGCGGACAAGATCATCGACACCGCCCGCCGTGCCAACGCGCGCACTGCCGGCCCCATCCCGCTTCCCACCGAGATCGCCAAGCTGACCGTGATCCGCAGCCCTTTCATCGACAAGGACTCGCGCGAGCAGTTCGAGATGCGCACGCACAAGCGCGTCGTCGACATTCTCGACTTCAACCCGCGCGTCGTCGACGCCCTCCAGCGTCTCAGCCTCCCGGCCGGCGTCAGCATCGAGATCAAGAGCTGACATGAAGGGCTTGCTAGCGCGGAAGCTCGGCATGACTCAGCTCTTCAACACGGACGGCACCGTTTCGGCGGTGACCGTCCTCGAAGCAGGCCCGTGCCGTGTTCTTGGACTCAGGACGACTGAGAAGGACGGCTACGCCGCCGCCCGAATCGCATTCGAGGCGACCCCCGAGCGCAAGCTCACCAAGCCCGAGCAGGGCGTGTTCAAGAAAGCAGGCGTCGAGCCGCATCGTCACATCGTCGAGATCAGGAACTACGACGGAGTCGAAGCGGGCCAGGAGCTCAAGGCGGAGATCTTCGCCGCCGGCGAGATCGTCGACGTCACCTCGACCTCGAAGGGCAAAGGCTTCCAGGGGCTCATCAAGAGGCACAAGTTCAGCCGCGGCCCCGAGTCTCATGGTTCGATGAACGTCCGCCAACCAGGCGCCATCGGCGCCACCGACGCCGCCCGCGTGTTCAAGGGCGTGCGCATGTCCGGACAGATGGGCAACGAGCGCACAACCGCCCGCGCTTACAAGGTCGTCCGCGTCGACCCCGAGCGAAACCTGATCTTGGTCAAGGGCGGCGTGCCGGGCGCGAAAGGCGCGCTCGTTCTCGTGCGCCAGTCGACCAAACGGATGAAGGTGAAGGGCCCCTCAGGCAAACCGACCGGTAGGAAAGTCTGATGGCAGAGGCTAAAACGACGACGAGGAAGCGCACTGCCAAGAAGGCCGCCGCGAGCAAGGAGGCCGACCACCTCGACGCTCCCCTGTTCGATTCCGCCGGCGCGCGCCAGGGCGACGTCAGGCTGCCGAAATTGATCTTCGCCGAGAGCGTGAACACGCCGGTCATGCACCAGGCCTTCGTCCGCCAGCTCGCGAACGCGCGCCAGGGCACCGCATCTACGAAGACAAGGGAGACCGTGTCTGGCGGCGGCGCCAAGCCCTACCGCCAGAAAGGAACCGGCCGCGCGCGACACGGCAGCACGCGGGAGCCGTCCATGAAGGGCGGGGCCGTCGTTTTCGGTCCGCACCCCAGGAGCTACGCGAAGCGCATGCCCAAGCAGATGCGCCGCCTGGCCTTGCGCAGCGCGCTGAGCCAGAAGGCGACTGAAGGCCGAATCCGCGTGATCGACGGGTTCGCCATCCAGGAGCCGAAGACAAGCGTCGCCATCGGGCTGATGGACGCGATCGGGTTCGACGACACCACGCTCGTCGTCCTCCCGGCCCCGAACTTCGTCGTGAGCCGCTCGTTCGAGAACCTGTCGGGCACCAAGATCATCCTCGCCCGCAATCTCAACATCCGCGACCTCTTCACACATACCTATCTATTGCTGGCGAAGGATTGCCTGGAGCTGCTCGAGGAGAATTTCGGCAAGCCCACCCGGCCCAAGGGAATCGCCCCTGACCCGACCGAACACGAGCACGACCAGCAGGAGGCCGAATGACAACGCGCGCCGCCTCCGAGATCGTGATCGGCCCGGTCATCACCGAGCGCACGTATCAGCTCTACACGCAGGGGCGGTACACGTTCAGGGTCGCGAAGACGGCCAGCAAGACCGAGATCAAGAAGGCGCTCGAGGACCAGTACGAAGCCCAGGGCATCAAAGTTCGGGACGTCAACACCGTATCGATGCGCGGCAAGAACCGCCGCAGCCTGCGCCGCATCGGCGCGGTCGGCCACACCTCCGGCTGGAAGAAGGCGATCGTCACGCTTGGTGAAGGCCAGAAGATCGAAGGCCTTTTCGGGAGCGTATAGAGATGCCACTGAGAAAGTTCAAGCCGACCAGCCCCGGACGACGATTCATGACCATCTCCGGCTTTGACGAGGTCACCGCGAGCGAGCCCGAGAAAACGCTCACCGAGTCGCTGCCGACGCACGCCGGAAGAAACAACCAGGGCCGCATCACGACAAGACACCAGGGCGGTGGCTACCGGAAGCTGTACAGGAAGATCGACTTCAAACGAGACAAGTTCGGTGTCGCCGGGAAGGTCGCGACCATCGAGTACGACCCCAATCGCAGCGCCCGCATCGCCCTCATCCACTACAAGGACGGCGAGAAGCGCTACATCCTGGCGCCGCTGGGCCTGAAGGTCGGCGACCCCATCGAAAGTGGTGAAGAGGCGCCGGTGAGAATCGGCAACGCACTCCCGCTGGCAAGGATCCCGGTCGGCTCGACCGTGCACAACATCGAGCTGACGCTCGGACGAGGCGGCCAGCTCGCAAGAAGCGCCGGCACGTCAGCGCAGCTGCTCGCGAAGGAAGGCGACTACGCAGTCATCAGGATGCCTTCGGGCGAGCTTCGCAGGATCCACGTCCGCTGCCAGGCCACTGTCGGCCAGGTCGGTAACATCGAGCACGAGAACCAGTCGGGCGGTAAGGCGGGACGCAGCCGGTGGCTCGGAATCCGGCCCACTGTCAGAGGCTCGACGATGAACCCCGTCGACCACCCGCACGGTGGCGGCGAGGGCAAGACGGGCCCCGGCGGCAACCCGAAGACGCCCTGGGGCAAGCCCGCGCTCGGCTATCGAACCAGGAAGCCGAAGAAGGCCTCGAACAAATTGATCATCCGGCGGCGCGAGAAGAAAGGACGAAGCAAGTAAGTAGATGAGCAGATCGACGAAGAAAGGGCCGTTCATCAGCGACCCGCTGAAGGCCAAGATCGACAAGCTGAACGCCACGCGCGAGAAGAAGGTGATCCGCACCTGGGCCCGCGCGTCGGTCATCTATCCCGACATGGTCGGCCACACCATCGGCGTCCACGATGGGCGCAAGCACGTGCCGGTTTTCATCAGCGAGAACATGGTCGGCCACCGGCTGGGCGAGTTCGCGCCCACCCGCCATTTCCGCGGCCACGGAACCCACACCGAAAAGTCGACGGCGTTGAAGTAGAAGTTGGCGACGATGGAAGTTTCCGCAGTTCAGAGGTACGTACGACGCACGCCGCGCAAAGCGCGGCTGGTGGCCGACTCCGTGAAGGGCATGAAAGTGTCCGACGCGCTCGCATACCTCGAGTTTTCGCCCAAGCATGCGGCGCGCGACGTGGCCAAGGCGATCAAGTCCGCGGCAGCGAATGCCGAGCACAACTTCAACCTCAACCGCGACGACCTCGTCCTCAAGCAGCTGCTCATCGACGAAGGTCCCACGTACCGGCGGCGCCGGCCGGTCAGCCGCAGCATGGCGCACGAGTTCTTCCACCGCACCTGCCACATCACCGCGGTCGTTGAAGACCGCCCAGAGGAAAACAAGTAATTGGGTCATAAAGTCCATCCGAACGCATTCCGGCTCGGCGTGTTCCGCCCTTGGGAGGCGAACTGGTTCGCGAACCCGAAGGACTACACGAAGATGCTGCATGAGGACCTCGCGATGCGCACCGCGATCCTGGCCCGCCTGCGCAATGCCGGCATCGCCAAGATCGAGACCGAGCGCTCGTCCAACGCGCAGCTCACGGTCACCATCCACACCGCCAAGCCCGGCATCGTCATCGGCAAGGGCGGCTCGTCGGTCGACCAGCTCCGCGAGGACCTCGAGAAGCGCTTCGGCAACCGGGTGCGCATCTCCATCCAGGAGATCAAGCAGCCCGAGCTCGACGCACAGCTGGTGGCCGAGAACATCGCCTCCCAGATCGAGCGCCGCATCAGCTACAAGCGCGCGATGAAGCAGGCGATCCTGCGCACCATGCGCGCGGGCGCAAAGGGCGTCCGCATCTACTGCGGCGGCCGCCTTCGCGGCGCCGAGATGGCGCGGCGTGAGTGGGACCGCGAGGGCCGCGTGCCACTGCACACCCTGCGCGCTGACATCGACTTCGGCCGCGCCACCGCCAAGACCACGTTCGGCGCCATCGGCGTCAAGTGCTGGATCTACAAGGACCAGATCACCCCCAAGGCCAGGCTGCCGATTTCCGACGGCGCTCCGATCGGCGAAGCGATCGCGCCGCAGCCCGAGGCGCCGGTTGAAGTCGCTCCGCAGCCGGTTACGCCGGTTTCGGAGGTCGCCGCGCTGCCAGATCTGGGCGCCATTGAGATTCCCTCGCCGGAGCCGGCGCCCAAGCGGCCGCGGACGACAAGGGCGAAAGCCACCACGGCCCCCGCCATCACCGCCACCTCAACCGCCACTGCCAAGCCAAAGCCGGCCGCCAAAGCCAAGAGCGCCGCGCCGAAAGCCGAAAAGCCTGCAGCTGCGAAGAAGGCCCCGGCCAAAAAGACCACGAAGGCGAAGAGCTGATGTTGATCCCAAAGCGCGTCAAGTACCGCAAGATGCACCGCGGCCGGCGCACGGGCATCGCCACGCGCGGCGCCACCGTCGCGTTCGGCGACTACGGCCTGCAGGCCGTCGAGGCCTGCTGGATGAGCAACCGCCAGATCGAAGCCGCCCGGCGGGCGATGACCCGCCACGTCAAGCGCGGTGGGCAGATCTGGATTCGCGTCTTCCCCGACAAGTCGATCACCAAGAAGCCGGCCGAGACACGCATGGGCTCTGGCAAGGGCAACCCGGAAGGATGGGTGGCCGTCGTCAAGCCCGGACGCATCCTCTTCGAGATGGGCGGCGTCACGCCGCAGGTCGCCAAAGAGGCCATGAAGCTCGCCGCCTCCAAGCTTCCCATCAAGACCAGGTTCGTCAGCTCCGAGTCGGTGACCACGGGAGGTGCCGGATGAAAGTCGACGAGCTAAGGGAGCTGGAAGAGGACCAGTTGGCGGACCGCATGAAGACCGCGCGTCGTGAGCTGTACGAGCTGCGCTTCAAGCACGCGGTCGGCCAGCTCGAGAACTCGAGCCAGATCTCCAAGGTGCGCCACGACATCGCGCGCATCATGACCGTGCTCAGCGAGCGCCAACTTGGCCTTGTGAATTTCGTGCCCCATGAGATCGGTGCTCCGGTCGCAGTCGCGGAAAAACCTGCGGACGAGGGATTCGAGCCTGAGGCTGCCGAAGCCCCGGTTGAGGCGACCCAGAAGCCCAAGCGCGGCCGCAAGCCCAAGACCGAGGAGACGTCTTGATGGCGACCGACCAGAAAACCGTGGCGGCGCCCGCGACGCAAGATCGCGGCCAGCGCAAGGTCCGCCTGGGCACCGTCATCTCCGACAAGATGAACAAGACCGTGATCGTCCAGGTGGGCACGTCGAAGGCCCACCGGCTGTACCGCAAGACGGTGCAGCAGCGCACCCGGTTCAAGGTCCACGACGAGAAGAACGAGTGCGGCGTGGGCGACCTCGTCCGCATCACCGAAACGCGCCCCATCTCCAAGGAGAAGCGCTGGCGCGTGCTCGAGATCGTGGAGAAGGCGAAGTAGTGGTCCAGCAGGAAACACGGCTCAAGGTCGCGGACAACTCGGGTGCCAAGGAGATCCTTGTCATCCGCGTGGCCGGCGGTCATTACCGCAAGTACGCGTCGGTCGGCGACATCATCACGGCCACCGTCAAGTCCGCGCAGCCTGGCGGCCAGGTCAAGAAGGGTGAGGTCGTCAAGGCCGTCGTGGTGCGAGTCAACAAGGAATACCGCCGCCCCGATGGTTCGCTCATCCGCTTCGACGAGAATGCCGCGGTCCTGCTCGCGCAGGCCAACAATCCGAGAGGCACGCGCATCTTCGGCCCCGTGGCCCGCGAGCTGCGCGAGCGCAACTTCATGAAGATCATCAGTCTTGCTCCCGAGGTCCTATAGAAATGCTTAGAAACAAAGAACAACCCAAGCGCCACTGGCTCGACCTTGCTCCCGGCGACCCGGTCGTCGTGACCGCGGGCAAGGACAAGGGCAAGACCGGCGAGGTCCTGCGCACGATTCCTGACAAGCACAAGATCGTCGTCAAGGGCGTCAACATCCTCAAGCGCCACACGAAGGCCGGCCGCTCCCGCGGCGGTGTCAGCGTGGCCCAGGGTGGCGTCGTCGACTTCGAGGCGCCTCTGGACTACTCGAACGTCATGCTCGTCTGCCCGGCGTGCTCGCGGCCGACCAGGACCAAGCACATCGTCCTCGAGTCCGGCGCGCGCGCCCTCGTCTGCCGCCACTGCGACGAGCCCTACGAGCGCGTGAGGAAGACGGAGGCGCAGTGAGCAAGGCGAAGGCCCCGCAGCAGCAGAAGAGGCAGGACAAGAAGTCCGACGCGAAGCCGGCCGCGCCCAAGGCGCCAGGCACGAAGTCGGAGGAGGCCCCGCGCCTTCTCCTCGCCTACCGCGACAAGATCGTGGCCCAGATGACGAAAGAGTTCGAGTACGAGAACGTCATGCAGGTGCCCAGGGTCGCCAAGGTCGTCGTCAACATCGGCATCGGCGAGGCCAAGGACAACGACAAGGCGCTCGATGCCGCGGTCGGCGACGTGGTCACGATCACGGGGCAGAAGCCCGCGCTCATCAAGGCCCGCAAGTCCGTCGCGGCGTTCAAGCTGCGCGAGGGTCAGACGATCGGCATCAAGACCACCCTTCGCGGCCGCCGCATGTGGTACTTCCTCGACAAGCTCCTGAACGTCGCGCTGCCGCGCATTCGTGACTTCCGCGGTGTCAATCCCGACGGCTTCGACGGCCGAGGCAACTACTCCCTCGGCCTGCGCGAGCAGGTCGTGTTCCCGGAGATCGACTACGACAAGATCGACAAGCTGCGTGGTCTCGAGGTCGCGATCGTGACCACGGCCCGCAACGACGATGAGGCGCGCAGCCTGCTGACGCGTCTCGGCATGCCCTTCAGGAAGCGATAGACAGATAAAAGGAATGAGGTAAGAGAGTTTGGCGAAGAAGTCTTCACTCGAGCGCTGGAAGCGAGACCTTGTGCACCCGAAGTTCAAGGTGCGTTTCCACAATCGATGCCGCATCTGCGGGCGGCCGCGCGCTTACCTGCGCAAGTTCGGCATGTGCCGCATCTGCTTCAGGACACTGGCCGCCGAGGGACGCATCCCCGGCGTGACGAAGTCGAGCTGGTGATGGCCACCGTCGCCACCGCAGCCAAGAACCTCCCCAAGAAGGCGCCGGCCGGGATCGTCAGCGATCCCATCGCCGACATGCTCACGCGCGTGCGCAATGCCAACAGCGCTCGGCACCCAGAGGTGCGCGTGCCGGCATCCAAGCTGAAGCTCGAGATCGCCCGCGTGCTCAAGGACGAGGGCTACATCGCCGGGTACGAGATCGAATCCGACGGTACCGCCCAATCGATGCGTATCATCTTCAAGTCCCGCCCCGATCGCTCACGCGTGATCTCGGGCGTGAAGAGGATCAGCCGCCCCGGACTGCGGGTTTACGCCCGCAAGACAGAAATCCCGCGAGTCCTCGGCGGGCTCGGGATCGCCATCCTCAGCACGGCCGAAGGGGTCATGAGCGGGCGCCAGGCGCTTCGCCAGGGCCTGGGCGGCGAAGTGCTGGCGTTCGTCTGGTAGGAGAGTCAAAGAAAGAGTTGTCGCGGATTGGAAAGCTGCCGATTCAGTTGCCGGCCCCGGTGAAGGTCACGCTTCAACCCGGCCACGTGAAGGTCGAGGGACCGAAGGGTCAGCTCGAGCGCACCCTGCCGGCCGACATCACCGTCAAGCAGGTCGATGGGCAGCTGGTGTTCGAGCGGCCGTCGGACGACTACAAGCACCGGGCGCTGCACGGCCTCGTGCGCAGCCTGGTCGCGAACATGGTGATCGGCGTCAATGAGGGCTTCACCAAGCACCTCGAGCTGGTCGGCGTCGGCTACCGCGTCGCCAAGCAGGGTGACGAGATCACGCTGAGTCTCGGCTACTCGCACCCCATCAAGTTCAAACCACCCGCCGGCGTCACCATCGACGTCCAGGACCAGACTAAGTTCTCGGTCTCGGGCATCGAGAAGGAATCAGTCGGCCAGGTGGCCGCCGACATTCGAGGGTTCCGGCCGCCGGAGCCTTACAAAGGCAAGGGCGTGATGTACCGCGGCGAGAAGATCAGGCGCAAGGCGGGCAAGGCCGGCAAGGGCGCGAAGACAACAGCATGATCAAGCGCACCGATCGCAAAGTGGGCCGCAGTAAGCGGCACCGTCGCGTGCGGGTGAGCGTGAGCGGGACATCGGACCGGCCACGCCTGGCTGTCTACCGCAGCCTCAACCACCTGTACGCGCAGGTCATCGACGACGCCGCTGCGAAGACGGTGGCCGCCGCGTCGACGGTCGAGCTGAAGGCAAAGGGCAACGGCATGGCCGAAGCCGCGCAGGTCGGCAGGCAGATCGCCGACAAGGCCAAGGCCGCCGGTGTCAAGCAGGTCGTCTTCGACCGCGGCGGGTTCCTCTATCACGGACGCATCAAGGCGCTGGCGGATGCCGCGCGCGAAGCGGGTTTGGAGTTTTAGATGTCTAGAAACATGGGCGGCGGCCGGTATCAATCCAGCGGCGAGCGGTCTGAGCTCGCCGACCGCGTCGTCCGGGTCAACCGCGTCGCCAAGGTCGTCAAGGGCGGCCGCAAGTTCTCGTTCAGCGCGCTCATCGTGGTCGGCGACATGAACGGCCGGGTCGGCGCGGGCATCGGCAAGGCGCGCGAGGTGACCGAGGCGATCCGCAAGGGTATGGAAGTCGCCAAGCGCAACATGATCACCGTCCCCATGGTCGGCACCACGATCCCGCACGAGGTCCGGCTCAAGCTGGGCTCGGCGCGCATCATGCTCAAGCCCGCGGCGCCCGGTACCGGTGTCATCTCGGGCGGCGCGATGCGGGCGGTCATCGAAACGGCCGGAATCAAGGACATCCTCACCAAGTCGCACGGCACCAACAACCCCATCAACACCGTGCGCGCGACGCTGGCGGCGCTGCAGCAGCTGCGCACCGCCCAGCAGGTGGCCGAGCTGCGAGGCAAGGAGGTCGACCAGATCGTCGGCCGGCGCCTCGCGAACGTCTACAAGCGGGCCGAGGGTGGCGGCGCCAACGGCGCGACTGAGACCCCCGTCGAAGCGGAGACGAAGTGAGCGAGCCGAAGACGCTGAAGGCGACCCTTATGAAGAGCACCATCGGCGCCAAGCCGCAGTTGCGGGCGACGGTGGAGTCGCTTGGTTTCCGCAAGATGAACCAGACTCGCGAGCTGCCCGACAACCCCGCCGTGCGCGGCATGTTGAAGGCAGTCGCGTTCCTCGTCGCCGTCGACGGCGAGCCGTACGTCCGGCCGAAGCGCAGCCGTTACAAGATCTGGCGCAAGCGCTCCGACAAGAAGCACAAGAGGGGCAACTAGCCAGTGGGAATGCAGCTCCACGACCTGAAGCCTGCTGCGGGCGCGCACCGAAAGGCGAGGCGCATCGGCCGGGGCACAGGTTCGGGCCGAGGCAAGACCTCCGGCCGCGGCCAGAAAGGACAGAACGCCCGCAGCGAAGGCTTCCGCCTCGGCTTCGAAGGCGGCCAGATGCCGCTGGCCCAGCGCCTCCCGAAGTTGCCCGGCTTCAAGAACCCGTTCAAGAAGATCTACACGGTGGTCAACATCTCGAAGTTGAAGCGCTTCCCGGACGGGTCGAAGGTCGACGCTGCGGCCCTGGCCGAGGCGGGCCTGGTCCGCGTCGGGCTGGACGTCAAGGTCCTCGGCACGGGCGCGCTCGACCGGAAGCTAAGCGTAGTTGCCCACGCGTTCAGCTTGAGCGCGCGCCAGGCGATCGAGGCGAAAGGTGGCACGGTCACGGTCATCGGCGAGCCGCGCAAGATCGGGCCGAGGCGCCTGGCCGCCAAGACCGCGAAGCGCACAATCAAAGAGGAAGAGCCAGATGCCTCCCCACGGAGTGGGGAGGTCGGCCCAGTTGCGTCCCCACGGAGTGGGGAGGTCGGCCCGAAGGGCCGGGCGGGGCGAAACGAACAACCAGAAGCGGAAGAGAGCACTCAGACCAAGGAAAGCTAGTCGATGAATCTGCTCGAGGCCCTGGTCAACGCGATTCGCCTGCCCGAGCTGCGGAACAAGATCCTATTCACCGGCGGCATCCTCGTCATCTTCCGGCTCTTCGCCAACGTCGCCGTCCCCGGCGCGAGCCAGGCCGCCCTCGCGCAGCTGTTCAACTCACAAGCGCTGCTAGGGCTGCTCGACCTGTTCTCGGGCGGCGGCCTGTCCCGCTTCAGCATCGTGGCCATGGGCATGAATCCCTACATCAACGCCACGATCATCATGCAGCTGATGACTGTGATCTCCGAACGCATCAAGGAGATCTCCAAAGAGGGCGAGCAGGGCCGCCGCCGGATCCAGCGCTGGAGCCGCTGGCTCACAGTCGTGCTCGGCGCAGGCCAGGCCTACGGATTCACCGTTCTCTTTCAGAACACCAACCCGGCCATCCTCCCGGCGCTCGACTGGTTTCAGCGGCTGGAGATCGTGCTTGTCCTGACCGCCGGCACGGTGATGCTGATGTGGTTCGGCGAGCTCATCACCGAGTACGGCATCGGCAACGGCGTTTCGCTCATCATCTTCGCCGGCATCATCGGCCGTGGCCCGCAAGGCGTCTCGGCGGTGTTCTCAGCTCACTCCACGGGCGGCGGTCTCGCCGACTACATCCCGTTCATCCTCTTCGGCGGCATCGCGCTGGTCATGACCGCGGTGATCATCGAGGTGCAGCAGGCGGTGCGGAAGATTCCCATCCAATCGGCGCAGCGCACGGTCGGCCTCAAACAGGTTCAGAGCCGGGCGAGCTTCCTGCCGCTGCGCGTGAACCACGCCGGCGTCATCCCGATCATCTTCGCGATCTCGGTGATGTTCCTGCCCACGATCATCTCCAACTATTTCCAGGGCGCGCCTCCAGCCACGTGGTACTACAAGGCCGCCGCGTGGGTCCGCGGCAATTTCACGCCCGACACGGCCAATCTTCCGATGGCGATCACGTACAACGCGTTGTACTTCGCGTTCACGTTCGGGTTCACGTACTTCTACACGGCGATCACCTTTGAGGTGAACGACGTCGCCGACAACCTCAAACGCTATTCGAGCTTCATCCCGGGCATCCGTCCGGGACGTCCGACCGCGGACTACCTGGCCGCGGTCATGAATCGCGTCACGTTCGCCGGCGCCACGTTCCTTGGCTTCATCACCGTCATCCTGCCCATCGCGACGGCCAAGATCTCCGGCATCCCGCATCAGCAGATGTATCTCGGAGGTACCGCGATCCTCATCGTCGTCGGCGTCGCCCTGGACACGATGAAACAGCTGCAAACGCAGCTCGTCATGCGCCAGTACCGGGGCTTTATCAGATGAGTAAGTTCGCCTCCCCACAACCTGGGGAGGTCGGAACCCGCTTGCGGGTTCCGGGTGGGGCCGCCCGATGAACCTGTTGCTATACGGAGCACCTGGCAGCGGCAAGGGCACGCAGGCGAACATGCTTCGCGATCGCTTCGGCATTCCTCACATCGCCACCGGGGACATGCTGCGCGCCGAGATCCAGGCCGGCACGCACCTGGGCCGTCAAGCCCAACCCATCCTGGCTCGAGGCCAGTACGTGCCCGACGACATCATGATCGGCATGATCCGCAACCGCCTGCATCAACCCGACAGCGACGGCGGGTTCATCATCGACGGCTTCCCGCGAACGGTTCCGCAGGCCGAGGCGCTAGACGGGCTGATGCACGAGCTCCACCGCGGGCTCGACCACGTGCTGTACCTCAAGGTCGAGATGGCCGAGCTCCTGCAGCGGCTGTCAGGACGGCTGGTCTGCCCGGCCTGCCAACGCACCTACCCGCCCGGGACGGCGACATGCGCGGTCGATGGCACTCCGCTCGTGCAGCGCGAGGACGACAAGACCGAGGCCGTGAAGCCCCGGATCGAGATCTACCTCTCCAAGACCGTCCCGGTGCTCGAGCACTACCGGGGCACCGGTCTGGTTTCCGAGATCGACGGCCGGGGCACAATCGATGAGATAACCGGGCGCGTTCTGGCCGCAATCGGCGAGAATGGCCGTTTTCACAGATGATCAATCTCAAGACAAAGCACGAAATCGACCTCATGGCTCGGGCGGGCAGGCTGCTCGCGTCCGTGCTGCCTCCCTTGAGGGACGCCTGCGTGCCGGGCGTGCGTACGAGCGACCTCGACCGCATCGCGGACAAGCTCATCCGGGACGGCGGGGCCGTGCCCGGCTTCCTCGGCTACCACGGCTTCCCGAAGTCGATCTGCGTGTCCATCAACGACGAGGCGGTGCACGGCATCCCGGGCAACCGCAAGGTGGCCGCCGGCGACGTGGTCAGCCTCGACCTCGGCCTGGTGCTGGAGGGCTTCTGGGCGGACGTCGGCATCACCGTCGGCGTGGACAAGATCAGCAAGGAGGCCGACCGGCTCATCAAGGTCACCGAGGAGGCGCTGTACGTCGGCATCGACAAGGCGCAGCCGGGCGGATACCTCGGCGACATCTCCTCAGCGATCCAGAAGCACGTCGAGAAGGCGGGGTTTTCGGTCATCCGCCAGTTCGTCGGCCACGGGATCGGCCGCCAGATGCACGAGGATCCGCAGGTGCCCAACTTCGGAACTCCAGGCACCCCGCCCCGGCTCAAGCCGGGCATGACCCTGGCCATCGAGCCGATGGTCAACGCCGGGTCCCACGAGGTCTATATGAAGCCGGACGGCTGGACGATCTGCACCGTCGACGGGGGCCTTTCCGCCTATTTCGAGCACACCGTGGCGATCACGGACCAGGGGCCTTTGATTCTCACAGCCCTGGGGAGCTCGAACGGCCACCCGAATGGGGCCTCCAACTGAGTTCGACCCGAGTTTGGTACAATCACGGTTCGTGCCCCAACGCCCCCCACTCGTGAAGGGGGTCGTGGTGGAGCCTCTTCCCAACGGCGTCTACCGGGTTGAGCTCGAGAACGGGGCGAAGATCCTCGCTCACGTGGCCGATCGCGCCGGCACCCACTTCACCCGGCTCCTCGCCGGAGACAAGGTGGGCGTCGAGCTCGCCAGCCGCGATCGATCGCGAGGGCGTATTCGAGAGATTTGGAGATGAAGGTACGGCCGTCGGTCAAGAAGATGTGCTCGAGCTGCAAGGTGATCAAGCGGAACGGGGTGGTTCGGGTGATTTGCTCGAAGACCCCCAAGCACAAGCAGAGGCAGGGCTAAGGGACTAAATGGCAAGAATCGCCGGTGTCGACATACCCCCGCAGAAGCGGGTGGTCATCTCCCTGATGTATATCCATGGGATCGGCCGCACCACCGCGGAGAAGATCGCGAAGGCGGCCAACCTCAACACTGAAACGCGGACCAAGGACCTCAGCGAGGAAGAGGTCGCGCGCCTGCGCCAGATCATCGATCGCATGTCGACCTCGAAGGAGATCCTCATCGAGGGGGACCTGCGGCGCGACGTGGCGACGAACATCAAGCGCCTCACCGAAATCGGCACCTACCGAGGCATGCGCCATCGCCGCGGCCTCCCCGTGCGCGGACAGCGCACTCGCACCAACGCGCGGAGCCGCCGCGGTCCCAAGCGCGCGGTCGCGGGCAAGAAGAAGGTCAAGGCAGGCAAGTAGTGGCGAAGCAGAAGAAGGTCGTCCGCACGCGGCGCCGCGAGCGCAAGAACGTGGTCAACGGGCAGGCCCACATCCAGAGCACCTTCAACAACACGATCATCTCGATCAGCGACATCGAAGGGAACGTCATCGCCTGGGGCTCTGCCGGTGCGCAGGGTTTCAAGGGCAGCCGGAAGTCGACGCCGTTCGCCGCCCAGACGACCGCCGAGGCCACGGCCAAGAAGGCGCTCGAGCACGGCATGCGCTCGATCGAGGTATTCGTCCGCGGGCCGGGTGCGGGTCGCGAGGCGGCGATTCGCTCCCTGCAGGCGACGGGCCTCGAGGTCAGCGCGATCACCGACGTCACGCCGATCCCGCACAACGGCTGCCGACCGCCCAAGCGGCGGAGGGTCTAGCGCATGGCGAACTACAGCGGACCCGTCTGCCGCTTCTGCCGCCGCGAGGGCGCCAAGCTCTACCTCAAGGGCGAGCGCTGCTACACGCCGAAATGCGCGATCGAGCGCCGCGCGTTCGCGCCAGGCATGCACGGCCAGGCGCGCAAGCGCAAGACGTCGGACTACGGACTGCAGCTGCGGGCGAAGCAGAAGGCTCGCCGCATCTACGGCCTGCTCGAGAAGCAGTTCCGCAACTATTTCGACCAGGCGTCGAACGAGCCGGGAGTGACGGGTCTCAACCTGCTGCGCCACCTCGAGCTGCGCCTGGACAACGTGATCTACCGTATCGGGCTCGGGTCCTCCCGAAAGCAGGCGCGCCAGCTCGTCACGCACCGGCACTTCGAGGTGAACGGCAAGCTCGTGAACGTGCCTTCCTTCCAGGTCAAGCCTGGGGACGAGCTCAAGGTGAAGGGCTCGGACGGTGTTTTCGACGTGGTGCTCGAGGCGTCGAAAGTGCGCCCGGTGCCCTCATGGCTTTCCTTCAACACGGACGAAAAGTCCGCCAGGGTCCTCGCCCGCCCGGAGCGCCACGAGATGGAGTCGGGCGTCGAGGAGCAGCTGATCGTCGAGTTCTATTCAAGATAAGTAAGTGCACGGAGGCTAGGTAGTTCAGTTGGCGATTGACACTCAGATGACCGTGACCCCACAGGTCCGCAAGCTCGAAACGAGCGCGAATTACGGCAAGTTCGAGATCGAGCCGCTCGACCCTGGGTTTGGCACCACGCTTGGCAACACGCTGCGTCGCGTGCTGCTCTCCTCGCTGTGGGGTGCGGCGGTGACGTCGATCCAGATCGACGGCGTCGCCCACGAGTTCACGGCGATCCCGCACGTCAAAGAGGACGTGACCGAGGTCATCCTCAACATCAAGAAGCTCAATTTGAAGAGTTTCACCGAGGACCCGGTGACCCTGCTCCTCGACGTCAAGGGGCCGGCCGAGGTGCGCGCGTCGCACATCCAGGCGTCGTCCGACGTCGAGATCGTCAACCCCGACCTGTACATCTGCACGCTGGCGGCCAAGGGCCACCTCCGGATGGAGCTGAACGTCGAGCGGGGCAAGGGCTACATCCCGGCGGATCGAAACAAGCGCGAGGGCCAGCCGATCGGGGTCATCCCGATCGATTCCATCTTCTCGCCGGTCGAGAAGGCCAACTTCACGGTCGAGAAGACCCGTGTCGGTCAGTCGACCGACTACGACCGCCTGCTGATCGAGGTCTGGACCGACGGCACGATGTCGCCGGAAGAGGCGGTCAGCCACGCTGCCTCGCTTTTCACCAAGCACCTGCAGCTGTTCGTCAACTTCCCCGACTCCATCTCGCGGCCGGGCACGCCCGAGAAGAGCGAGCAGAGCCGGCTGATGGACACGCCGATCGAGGAGCTCGACCTTTCGGTCCGCGCTTTCAACTGCCTCAAGGCAAACGAGATCCAGACCGTCGGTCAGCTGCTCCAGAAGCGCGAGGAAGAGCTACTCGCGCTCCGCAACTTCGGACGCAAGTCGCTGGACGAGATCAAGGAGAAGCTCGTCGAGAAGGGCTTCATCAAGCCTGAGGAGATGGGCACCGTCCTTCGGGGCTGAGCCTCTAGATGCGACATCAGAAGAGCGGCCGCCATTTCAACAGGGATACCGACGCGCGTAAGGCGCTGATGCGCAACCTGTGCACGTCCCTGCTGGAAAGCGGCCGCATCACCACCACCGAGGCCAAGGCGAAGGAGCTGCGCCGGTGGGTCGAACGTTTGATCACCACCGCGAAGGGCCAGGACCTCAGCGCGCGGCGCCGCGTCGCCGAGGAGGTCTCCAAGCCTGAGGTGGTGGAGCGGCTGTTCTCGAACCTCCTGCCGCGACTGGCGGAGCGGCCAGGAGGCTACACGCGCATCATCCACAAAGGCCCGCGCCTTGGCGATGCCGCACCGATGGTGATCATCGAACTCGTCGATTAGCGTTCAATCGGTTCAAAAGTGAATATCAAGGTCGTGCTCGAGTACGACGGAAGCGGGTTTGCGGGCTGGCAACAGCAATCGCGTGGGCGGACCGTGGAGGCGGAGCTGAAACGGGCGCTGCGCGAGCTGACAGGCAAGGACCACACGGTGTATGCGGCGGGACGCACGGACGCCGGCGCCCACGCCGAAGGCCAGGTCGTGAACTTCCAGTTCGAGGGGCGGATCTCGGCCCAGCGGTTGGTGGCGGCGCTGAACGCCCGGCTGCCGGAGGACGTGGCGGCGCTCAGCGCCGAGGTCGTGCCGGACGACTTCCACGCTCGGTACTCGGCGCGGTGGCGGCGCTACCGCTACCGCTACCTGGACCGCCCGGCAAGACCGGCTCTCGAGCGGGGTCGCTGCTGGCACGTGGGCGCCGGGCTCGATGTCGACGCGATGTCGAAGGCAGCGCAGCCGCTCGTCGGCCGGCACGACTGGACGAGCTACTGCTCGGCCTCCGAGCCACCTGACGCCAGGGTGCGCGAGATGCGCTCCGCAGAGGTGGTGCGGCGCGGCGATTTCGTCGAGCTGGAGCTGGTGGCCGAAGGGTTCCTCCGAGGCCTGGCACGCAGCATCGCCGGCGCGCTGGCGGAGGTGGGGCGCGGGCGCCAGCGACCGGAGTGGGTGGGCGAAGTGCTGCGAGCGAGAGATCGGCGCCAGGCGCCTAAGACGGCCCCCGCCGGGGGCCTGACATTGATGGAAGTGATTTACTGAGCAACCGCCGGGCGCGCGCAGGGCGCATAGAAAGGGAAGATGAGTAAACAGAAGACGTGGACGGCGAAAGCCGCGGACTTGAAGAGTGATTGGTTTGTGGTCGATGCCACGGATCAGGTTTTAGGTCGCCTGGCGAGCAGCGTGGCCAAGATCCTGCGCGGCAAGCACAAGCCCACGTTCACCCCGCACCTGAACACCGGAGACCACGTGGTCGTGATCAACGCCGCCAAGGTCAAGGTGAGCGGCGCCAAGCTCCTGGGCAAGGAGTACACGCGGTACACCGGTTACCCGGGCGGGCTGCGCAAGCGCACGCTCCAGAAGTCGCAGGAGATCGACCCGACGTTCCCGATCACCAACGCGGTTCGCGGGATGCTGCAGCGGAACACGCTCGGGGCCGACATGTTGAAGCGACTCCGCGTCTACGCCGGTCCCGACCACGGGCACGTCGCGCAGAAGCCCAAGGTTGTCACGTTCGATTCCAGAGGGGACATCAAGATTGGCTGACACTTTCAACCGAGGCACCGGCCGCCGCAAGAACGCGATCGCGCGGGTGCGGCTGCAGCCGGGCGAGGGCCGGATCACGGTCAACGAGAAAGACCCGCTGGCCTATCTGGGCCGGCGCGTCCTGGAGATGGCGGCGCTGGCGCCGCTCCGCGTCACCAGCACCCAGCGCAAGTTCGACATCAGCGTGAAGGTGGTTGGAGGCGGCAACAGCGGACAGGCGGGCGCCATCGCCCACGGGATCGCACGTGCGCTCATCAACTACGACCCAGATTTCCGTCCCGTGTTGAAGAAGGCGGGCCTTCTCACGCGTGACGCGAGGATGAAGGAGCGCAAGAAATACGGACTGAAGAGGGCGCGGAAAGCACCCCAGTACACGAAGCGGTAGCCGGGATTGGAGGCAGGCGCCTCCACTGGCCCGACTGCCGCAACACGCGCGACCTCGGCGGTCTGCCGGCGCGATCCGGAATGACGCGCTCGGGCATCGTCATCCGCTCCGACAACGTGGCCAGCCTGACGCTCGCCGGGCGGCAGGCGATGATCGATTACGGCGTGGCGACCGTGATCGACCTACGCAGCGAATCGGAGGTAAAAGGCGCTCCTGGTCCTCCGTTCTCCGAGTTCCAGAGCACCAGCCCAGCCACGGCAATGGCCGACGGCGCGGTCCCTGTTTACGTGAATCTGCCTCTGATCGACGACGCGACGGCGCCGATCCTCAACGAAGCGCCGGCGATGCCCGAGCGCTACATGTTGATGCTCGAGCGGCGCCAGGCGGCCTTCGGCGCAGTCTTCGAGGCCATCGCCGCGACCGACGAACCGGTGCTGTTCCACTGCTTCGCCGGCAAGGACCGCACCGGTCTGGTCGCGGCGCTGATGCTGTCGCTCGCCGGGGTCGATCCGGAGGCCATCGGCGCCGACTACGCCGAGACGGACATCCAGCTCGCGGACCGCTACGAAGAGTGGCTTGCGAAAGCCGCTCCGGAGCGGCTGGATACGATGCGCGACGAGCTGCGCTGCCCGCCGGAATGGATGCTCAGCGCGCTGGAGCACCTCGAGCGAAAGTGGGGTGGGGTGGAGGCGTACCTCGAAGCCGCCGGCCTCTCTCAATCTGCAATCACGCGCCTGCAATCAAAATTGACCAGCTAAGCAGAAGCTGTTGCCTCCCCACCGTGTGGGGAGGTCGGACGCCGCTTGCGGCGTCCGGGTGGGGCGATTCACTTCAGTACTGGACTCTACGGGCCGCCGTTCGCCCGAAAGAACGCCATAGCACTCTCGACGCTTGGCACCGAGACGACATTCGAAGAGGCGAACTGCTCCGCACCCGGCCAGGCGCTGCGCCGGATCCGGGCCGCCGCCGCCTCGCGGTCGTAATCCGTGCGCCGAAACTCAACCTGCGGACCCAGCAGTGCCCAGAACGCCCCCGAATCGCCGTACGGCATGCCCACGCTCCCCGGGTTGATGATGCGCACCCCATCGACCACGCGGTCGAACGGCATATGTGTGTGGCCGCAGACGACCAGGTCCGCCTCGACCCCGGCGAGGAACTCTCGCAGTCGGGCGTCAGGCGTCTCGGCCGTCATCATCTCTTCATCGCTTCGAGGTGATCCGTGACAGAACAGAACGCGGCCAATGCCGTCGACGTCAACCGACACCGGTTCTGAGAACGACGCGAGGAAATCCCGGTGCTCGCGCGACAACTGGGAGGCGCACCAGTCGAATGCGGGGCCCGGCAGTCTCGGAAGCGTTGCACCGTCGAATGCGCTCACCAATCCGCGGTCGGCGTTGCCGCGGACGAACCGAGCGCGGGGCAACGCGCGCAAAACATCCAGTGACTCGACTGGCAGTGGCCCCGATGCCACATCGCCGCAGATCATCAAGAGGTCCGGATCGGCCTGAGCGACATCGGCGAGCACTGCCTCCAATGCGGGCAGGTTGCCGTGAATGTCCGCGAGCACCGCGACGCTCATTCGATACAGCCTAATCGGCCGACGCGAACTCTCGATTCCCGTCACGATTACGGAGATGAAGTTCGGCATCGCCATCTTTCCGACCGACTACGCGATCTCGATGACCGAGCTCGCGCCGCTCGTCGAGGGGGCGGGATTCGAATCGCTCTGGGTCGCCGAGCACTCCCATATCCCCACCAGCAGGTTGAGCCCCTGGGCGGGCGGCGCCGAGCTCCCCAAGCATTACTGGCACGCGCTCGACCCGTTCGTCGCGCTGACAGCGGGGGCGCTCGCTTCGAAGGACCTCAAGATCGGCACCGGCATCTGCCTCGTCATCCAGAGGGACACCATCCAGACGGCCAAGCAGGTCGCCAGCCTGGACCACATCTCCAATGGCCGCTTCCTGTTCGGCATCGGTGGTGGCTGGAACAGGGAGGAGATGGCAGACCACGGCACCGACTTCTCCAAACGCTGGAAGCTGCTGCGCGAGCGCACCGAGGCCATGAAGGCGATCTGGACCCAGGACGTGTCCGAGTACCACGGCGACATGGTCGATTTCGGACCCATGCGGTGCTATCCGAAGCCCATCCAGAAACCGCACCCGCCGATCATCCTGGGCGGCAGCGGGCCCAACATCCTCAAGCGCGTGATCGCATACGGCGACGGCTGGATGCCGAATCGCGGTGACGTCCTCGGCCGCTTGGGAGAGCTGCGCGAGCTAGCAAAGGCATCGGGAAGAGGCGAAATCCCGATCACCGCCTACCCGAAAACGACACCAGAAGACATCGAACAGTTCCAGCAGGCGGGCGTCGATCGCTGCATCTTCTACGTCTCGCCCGACGGCCGCGACGAAGGCCTCGCTTCGCTAGAGAAGTTGGTGAAGCTCACCCGTCCCTATCGCTGAGCGGCGAGCAGAGCCTCCACCGACTGACCTAGCGACGACAGCTCGATCCTGTACACATCCAGCCGGCGGTGGTGAGCGCTCCCGGGCTGCAGCTCCAGAACGAGCCATTCTTCTTCGGCTCGCGCGAGCCCGACCATGTCCTCGCTGGGGATGAGCAGGCATTCGTAGCCGAATCGGCCGGCCACCCGATCCCACCCGAGCACGCATACATAAGTGGTAGGGAACGGGCGAAAGCTGGATCGCCGCATGTAGATCCGTTCCTCGAGGTGCTCGCGGTCCCAGCCCGCCGTCTTGACCTGCAGGCCGAGAAAGCCTCGTGTATCCACCTCGCGCGCAAGCACCTCCACCGTCTCGAGGTCGGGAAATGGCCGAAACAGGTTCAAGGCTTCCACCTCGGCCAGCCTCCGAACAACCTCCATCTCGCCCAAGAATCCCTCGCGGCCTCGATCGAGAGCAAGCACATTGGCGGCTGCACGCACTGGAAACAATCCAGCTGCGGAACCAAACCGCTCGGCCAGCCGCTCTCGCTCGACCAGGAACCGTGCCCATCTCGACGTCCCGCCCGCATGCAACTCGAACGCCGCCGTCAGGTACTCGCGTCCGTCGACGACGTCGTGCGCTGCGAGCTCGCGAAACTGTGCTTCGGTTGCGACCAGGACCATCTGGCCCAGTCGTTCCTCTTCGATAAGCACGCAGACCATCAGCGCCTCGTCGTCGTGCAGGCTGCTGGCCGTCACCGTCACATGTACTTGGCCGGCGGGCGTCAGCTCCGTCCGGCCCTTCACCTGCACGGGGGTGTACGCACCGTCCGCCAGCCGGTGCACGACTCCATCGATGCCCATATCGCGCAGCGGCAGGAACACATGCAGCCCGCCCATCGACTGCCGCACCAGCTCCGCCCACACCTTGAACTCCGCCACTTGCCCGGCGGCCAGCGTTCGACCGTGGTGCCAGCGCGCGTCGGTCTCCAACCCGCGGCATTGTCCGCCGAAACCGGCCTTTAGCGCTTCGGTAACTTGGCGCCCATGACTGCCTCCGTGAACAGCCGACTCGCGAGCCGGCTGCGTGGCTCGCGAAGACGCTCGGCCAGCTTGGCGAGGTGGTCGACGACGCGAGGTTCGATGCTCAGCCTGTAGAGCTGTTTGACGACCGGCGTTTTTTCCTTCACTGAGTTCCTCCTGAGCTTGCTTGTTGTGGTCGGATCAGGATTCTCGTGACGGGAATCGGCGGCGCCAACCCTGGTTGTTAACGAGCTAACATCGCCTCGTGCGCACGGTGTCGGCGATGCTCCGTTGGAGGGCTCGCCGGCGGCCGGATTTCCCGGTCACCTGGTACCAGGGCAAAGAGCGCACCCTCGATGAGATGAACCGCTCGAGCTCTGAGCTCGCGGCCGGTCTGATCGAGGGAATGGGCATCCAACCCGGCGACCGTGTCGCGATCCTCGACAAGAACTCCGACGACTTCATCGAGCTCCTCTTCGCGCTGGATAAGGCTGGGGCGGTCGCATGTCCGATCAACTGGCGCCTCACTGCGCCTGAGGTGGCCGTGGTGGTCAGCGACGCCGACCCCAAAGCGCTCGTGGTCGGCGACGACCTCCGGCAAAACGCCGACCAGGTCTCCGGTCGCGTCCTCGCATACGCGGACCTGCCACGTGTCAAGGGTGGCGCGGATCCGCATCGCGACGCCGAGGAAAACGTCACGTGGCAGCTCTACACCTCAGGCACCACTGGCATTCCCAAGGGAGCGATGCTCACCAACCTCAATCTCTTCGCGCTCTCGGGGGCCCTGCCGATGGAGATCAAAGGCTTCGACGAATACGGCCGCTCGCTTGTCGCGATGCCGCTGTATCACATCGGGGGCTGCGGCTGGGCGCTGGGGGCCATCGGCGCCGGTTGCACCGCGGTGCTCGTCCGCGACTTCATCCCCCAGGACGTGCTGAAGATCATCGTCGAGCAGCGGATCAACACTGCATTCCTTGTGCCGGCCGCTCTGTTGTTCCTGACCTCGCTGCCAGAGTCCCAGGGCGCCGATTATTCGGCATTCAAGAACATCGCCTACGGAGCGTCGCCCATCACTCCCGAGCTGCTCAAGCGCTCGATCGCGACTTTCGGCTGCCGCTTCACCCAGGTCTACGGGCTCACAGAGACGACGGGCGCCGTCACGTTTCTGCAGCAGGAGGATCACGTCGGCGAACGCTTCCTGAGCTGCGGCCGCTCAGGCTTCGGGCACGATCTCAAGGTCGTCGGGCCTGATGGCAGGGACGTCCAGCTCGGGGAGATCGGCGAGATCGTCTACCGCGGCCCGGGCACCATGGCCGGCTACTGGCGCAAGGAGCGCGAAACCAACGACGCGATTCGCGACGGCTGGTTCCACACCGGCGACGCGGGCACCATGGACGCGGACGGATTCATCTACATCAAGGACCGCATCAAGGACATGGTCATCTCGGGCGGAGAAAACATCTACCCGGCCGAGGTGGAGGCGATCCTGGCCGAGCATCCGAAGGTTGCCGACGTGGCCGTGATCGGCGTCCCCGATGACACGTGGGGAGAAACGGTCAAAGCCATCGTCATCCGCAAACCTGACTCCAGTCTCACGGCCGAGGAGCTCATCAACTGGTCGAAGGACAAGCTGGCCGGCTTCAAGCGACCGCATTCGGTCGACTTCGTCGATACGATTCCTCGCAATCCAACCGGCAAGATCCTGAAGAAGGACCTTCGCGCGCCGTACTGGGCGGGCCACGAGCGCGCCGTCCACTGACCCAAGGACCGAGCGCCAGGCGCGCCCGGGCGGACATACACTATCCCTCGGTGGGGGTAACCCGGTGATCTACGTCCGGTCGCGCCGGTCGGTGGTGACTCTCGGTGCTTCCAGCCTGTTCTGTGCCATGGCCTTCGGCCTCCTCGCCATCGTCGCCACCCGCTTGCCGGAGGGCTGGGTGGCCGGCGTCGCCCTCGGCGCAGGTTCGATTGGGGCGTGGGTGGTCGCGATCTGGTCGGGCCTCCAGCTGCTTGCCTGGCCGTCGAGCAGGCTCGGCCTCTTCCGCGATCGCATCGTCGTCGTCCAGCGCCGCCACGAGATGCGGGCTCTGTGGGACCTCATGGAATCCGTCACGCTGTCCGACCCGGACTCGTGGCCGAAGGTCCGCGTCACCGACCGCCTGACGATCCGCCTGCGCAACGAACCGCCGTTCGGGTTCCGGCCCGCACAGTTCGGCCTGGAGCCGTCTGCGTGCCGCGACCTCATTCTGCGACTCCGAGATGATGCCGCTCTGCGCTCGAAGCTTCCCGAGTTCGATTCCGCCCGCGACCTCACGGTTGCGCCGATCGTTGCAGGGGAGTTGACCAAACCCCGCCTCTAGTCGCCCCGGCGGGGCATCATGATCCCTGCAAGTGGCTAGTCTCCGGGGAAGGGACTTCCTCGACATCGCGGACCTGGATTCGGCCGAGCTGCGCTCGGTGCTGGCACTCGCCCACGACATCAAGGCCGGCCGCTGGACGGAACGCCCGCTGGCCGGCAAGCACATCGCGATGCTCTTCCAGAAACCGTCCCACAGGACCCGGGTTTCGTTCGAAGTCGGCATCGCCCGTCTGGGTGGCACGACGACCACGCTGGGCGAACAGGACGTGCAGCTCGGCCGCCGCGAGTCCGTCGTGGATGCGGCCCGTGTTCTCGATCGGTATATCGACTTGATCGTC
>VBFD01000115.1:0-40174 GCA_005883585.1 Chloroflexota bacterium | reverse complement strand
TTGCGGACATGAACCCTGGCGGCACGAAGCCGACGCCCTCGACGCCGATGTCGCCTCCCGCAGGCAGAGGCGGCTGCGCGACGACGGTCACTTTCCCGTCCGGGGCGATCGCGAAGATTCGGCCCGACAGCTCGTCGGGCGCGATCAGGTCCCCGCCGAAAGCACCGAATCCGCGCGGCGCCACCGCCAGGCCGCCTTCGAGCGTCGGCGCAGCGCTCGTGATGACCTGTGCCACGCCCTTGCAATCGATGGCGGCGATGACGATCTTGCCGCCCGCTGAGCCGCTGACGAGCAGGCGGTGGTCGAAGGCGCCGGTCGTGTCGAAGGCGATCCCGTTCAGCGATGTGACGCCGGTCACGGTGGCGAAGGCACCGCTGTTGACGCCGGCCGCATCGACTCGCGTGACCCCGAGTGGCGCGTGAAGGCGAAGGATGAATGTTTCGTCGCGCACGAAATCGCAATCGCTCGCCGCGACGTGCCCGCCCGGCGACACGGCCAGGTAGGCTTCCGCGCCCGGGTCGTCGTGATAGCCCCCACTCCCGCGGGCGAACGTCGCCACCTCACCCTCAGGATGGATGAGATACAGGGCGGCGGAACCGGCGACGACGAGGAACCCGTTGCGGGGCCCGCCCACGTCGAAGACGCCGGGAATGGGCCTCCAATGCTCCCAGGTGACGTCTGCCGCACGGACCGACGTCGACCCAAAGAGCAGTGCGCCGCCGATCAGCAGTGCCGGGAGCGAGCGCATCGCGGGGAGGGTACGCCCGCGCCTGCGATGTATTTCAACGAGCATGTTGAAAAACTCGTAGTATGGCTGCGTGGACTCCAGGCGCGAGACCATCCTCGCCTTCATCAAGATCCGCGGACATGCGTCTCTGGGCGAAGTGGCTGCGCACCTCGAGATCTCCAAGCAAGGCGCTTTGCGCCACATGGAGGCGCTCGAGGCAGACGGCCTGGCGACAGTCGCCCCCGCCGAGGAGCACCGGCGAGGACGCCCGGAGAACGTGTACAAGCTCACGCCCGCGGCATACGAGCACTTCCCCCACGCGCATCGCGAGCTTGCGAGCCAGCTGGTCGAATTCCTATCCGAGGCCCAGCTCGAGCAGTTCTTCGAGCGCCGCACCGCGCGCCTGGAGGCCGAGTATGCCCCCAGACTGGCGGGGCTAGACTTTGAAGGACGCGTCCGCGAGCTGGCGAAGCTCGCCACCGAGCACGGCCACATGGCCGAGGTGGTCGAACTGCCGAACGGCGGGCTCGCGATACGCCACTGCAACTGCCCCATCCAGGACGTCGCCGCTCGCACCGGTTTGCCCTGCATGAACGAGCAGCAGATGTACGAGCGGCTGCTGGGGGCCCCAGTCAACAGGTCCACGTGGATGCGCGAGGCGGCGAGCGACTGCACATATGAAGTCAAGGAGAGCGGAGGGAAAGTTGGCTGATTTCGAGATTAGAGACCTACGGGCCAGTGTCGAGGGCAAAGAGATCCTCAAGGGCGTCACGCTCGCCATCAACAAGGGCGAGGTGCACGCGGTCATGGGCCCCAACGGCTCGGGCAAGTCGACCCTCTCGCACACGCTGATGGGACACCCCGGCTACACAGTCGATGGTGGCGACGTCATCTTCAAAGGCCAGAACGTGCTCGCGCTGCAACCGGACGAGCGAGCGCGCCTTGGCATGTTCCTCGCCTTCCAGTACCCGGTGGTCGTGCCCGGCATCTCGATGACGAACTTTCTGCGCACAGCCCTCAACGCCAAGCGTGGCTACGACGGCAAGGACAAGTCCAAGCAGGTGACGCCGAAGGAGTTCCGCTCTTTGCTGAAGAGCGAGCTCGAGGTCCTGCATATGGACGACTCCTTCCTGCCTCGCTACATCAACGATGGATTCTCCGGCGGAGAAAAGAAGCGCGCCGAGATCCTGCAGATGGCGATCCTCAAGCCGGAGATCGCGATCCTCGACGAGACCGACTCCGGGCTCGACATCGACTCCATCAAGTTCGTGGCCGAGGCCGTGAACCGCATGCGCGGTCCCGAGCTCGGCGTCCTGATCATCACCCACTACACGCGCATCCTCGAGTTCATCAAGCCCGACTTCGTCCACGTCCTCGTGGACGGCAGGTTCGTGCTCTCGGGCGGCCCTGAGGTCGCCGAGCGGCTGGAGAAGACCGGTTATTCGGAATGGGGCCACGCTGAAGAGCTGAAGCCCGAGGAGGTTGCCTGATGGCGACCGTACCGAAAGTCGACGTCGGCACCGATTACAAGGAGAAGTACGGCTTCTTCGTGCCCGAAGACTTCGTCTTCAAGGCCAAGCGCGGCCTGAACCCCGAGATCGTCAAGGAGATCTCGTGGATGAAGAAGGAGCCTGAGTGGATGCTGAAGATGCGGCTTCGCTCACTGGAGATCTTCCGCAAGAAGCCCATGCCGACGTGGGGTGCGGATCTCTCGGTGATCGACTTCGAGAACATCTTTTATTACCTGAAGGCTTCGGACAAGCAGTCGACGTCGTGGGAGGATCTGCCGCCCGACATCAAGAAGACATACGACCGCCTGGGCGTGCCCGAGGCTGAGCGGAAGTTCCTCGCCGGCGTTTCCGCGCAGTACGAGTCGGAGGTCGTCTACCACTCGCTGCAGAAGGAGCTGACCGCGAAGGGCGTCATCTTCACGGATACCGACTCGGCCCTGCGCGACCACCCCGAGCTCTTCAAGGAATACTTCGGCACAGTCATCCCGCCCGCGGACAACAAGTTCTCCGCTCTCAACACCGCTGTCTGGTCGGGCGGCTCGTTCATCTACGTACCGAAGGGCGTGCGGGTGGAGATCCCGCTGCAGGCGTACTTCCGGATCAACGCGGAGAACATGGGCCAGTTCGAGCGGACACTGATCATCTGCGACGAGGGCTCGTTCGTGCATTACATCGAGGGCTGCACCGCCCCGATCTACACGACCGACTCGCTCCACTCGGCAGTGGTCGAGATCATCGTCAAGAAAGGCGCGCGGTGCCGGTACACGACGATCCAGAACTGGTCGACCAACGTGTTCAACCTGGTCACCAAGCGCGCGATGGCGTACGCCGACGCGACCATGGAGTGGGTCGACGGCAACCTCGGGTCACAGATCACGATGAAGTACCCGAGCGTCTATTTGATGGAGCCGGGCGCGAAGGGCGACGTGCTCTCGGTCGCGTTCGCGGGCAAGGGCCAGCACCAGGACGCGGGCGGCAAGATGATCCACGTCGCACCCAACACGACCTCGACCATCACGTCGAAGTCGATCTCGAAAGGTGGCGGCCGGACCTCCTACCGCGGGCACATCAAGATGTACCCCGACGCGAAGAACAGCAAGTCGTTCGTCAAGTGCGACGCCCTGCTGCTCGACGACGAGTCGCGCTCCGACACGTATCCGTACAACGACGTCGACGCCGAGAACGTGACCCTCGGCCACGAGGCGACGGTGAGCAAGGTCTCCGACGAGCAGCTCTTCTACCTCATGAGCCGCGGCATCACACGCAACGAGGCCGAGACGATGATCGTCAACGGGTTCATCGAGCCGTTCACCAAGGAGCTCCCACTCGAATACGCGGTGGAGTTGAACCGGCTCATCCAGCTCGAGATGGAGGGCTCGGTAGGCTAGGCATGCCTTTCACCCTTCAAACCGTGGACGAGATCGCCTCGCTCCACGGGGAACCCGACTGGCTGCGCAAGCGCCGCCGATCAGCCTTCGAGGCATTCGAGCGCCTGCCGATTCCAAGCCGTATCGACGAGGAATGGCGCAGAACCGACGTCAGCAGCCTCGACGTGGCGAAGTTCTCGGAATTCGAGCACCGCAACGGGGCCGCGCCCGCCGAACCGTTGGAGGGCGTCGCCGGCAGCACCACGATGCGGGGCTCGGAGTTCGAGTCGGTTCGCCTCGACCCCGAGCTCGAGCGCGCCGGAGTGATCCTCGAACCCATCAGCGTCGCCGCCCAGAAGCATCCCGAGCTGGTCCAGACCTTGCTCTTCACGCAGGTTCGACCTGACCGCGACCGGTTCGCTGCGCTGCACGCCGCCTTCTTCGCCGACGGCACCTTCCTTTACGTGCCAGACGGCGTCGTCATCGAGAAGCCGATCGTCGGCCAGGTCTTCTCGGCTGAGGGCGGCACCGCGGTGCTGCCGCACACGCTGATCGTCGCCGGGCGCGGATCGCAGTTCAACTACCTGGACGAGTATCTATCCCCCGCGGACGAAGCCGCCGGCTACAAGAGCGGGTCCGCCGAGCTTTTCCTCGGCGAGGGCGCGCGGGTGGGTTACGTCGCGGTTCAGAAATGGGGTCGCAACGCGTGGCACCTCGCCGACCAGCGCGCTCGGTTGGACAAGGAAGCGTCGCTGCGGCTCTTCAATGTGACTCTGGGCGCCCGTTTCTCGAAGACGCGCGTGGAGGCGTCGCTGCAAGGGGAGGGCTCAGACGCCGAGCTGAAGGCGATTTACTTCGCTTCGGGCGAGCAGTTCTTTGACTTCCACACGCTGCAGGACCACCAGGTCGGCAACACCCGCTCCGACCTTTTGTTCAAAGGCGCTCTGCAGGACGTCGCGCGCACCGTCTATGCGGGCCTGATCCGCATCGAGAAGGGTGCCGCGCGGTCGGATGCCTACCAGGCGAACCGAAACCTGGTCCTGTCCGACCACGCGAAGGCGACCTCGATCCCGATGCTGGAGATCGACAACAATCCTCGAGCGCATCCCGTTCGAGCACGCGCGCCGGCTGGTCGAGACGGAGCTCGAGGCGCGTCTTGGCTAGGTTCCGCGTGGCGTCGGTCGGCGACGTGCCGCTCGAGTCGCTGAAGAAGGTCGAAGCCGGACGCACGCCGGTGTGCCTCGCGCACGCCGTAGACGGCAACTTCTACGCGCTGAACGACACGTGCACCCACGAGGAGTTCTCGCTCAGTGAAGGCGAGCTGTGGGAAATGGATGTCGAATGCCCGCAACACGGCTCACGCTTCAACCTGGTCACCGGCAAGGTGACCGGTCTCCCCGCCGTGATCCCCGCCACCACGTACCCGGTGACGTTGGAAGGCGACGACGTTTTCATCGAGGTCCCTGAATGAGCACGAACGGCGCGCGGCGTTTCGATGTCGCCGCGATCCGCAAGGACTTCCCCATCCTCGAGACGGGCATCGCTTACCTCGACTCCGCCAACACCTCGCAGCGGCCCCGCCAGGTGACGGGCGCGATGATGGACTACTTCGAGCACTTCAACTCGAACATCCACCGCGCCGCGTACCACATCGCGGAGGTCGCCACCGAGCGCTACGAAGGCACGCGCGAAAAGGTGCGCGCCTTCATCAACGCAGCATCGACGAAGGAGATCATCTACACGCGCGGCACGACCGAGGCCATCAACCTGGTTGCCTACTCGTGGGGCCGCAAGAACGTCAGGCCCGGCGACCTGATCGTGCTCACCATCCTCGACCACCACTCCAACATCGTCCCTTGGCAGATCCTGGCTGCCGCCAACGGCGCCCACATCGAATTCGTGGACGTCGACGAGCGCGGCGAGCTGCGGCTAGACCAGTTCCGCGAGCTGCTCGAGCACTCGCCGCGGCTGGTGTCGTTCGGGCAGGTCAGCAATGCGCTGGGGACGATCAACCCGGCGCGGGAGATGGTCGCCGCGGCCAAGGCCGCCGGCGCGACCGTCCTGGTCGACGGCGCGCAGGGCGCACCCCACCAGGGCGTCGATGTGCAGGCATTGGGCTGCGACTTCTACGCCTTCAGCGGTCACAAGATGCTCGGCCCCACCGGCGCCGGCGTCCTGTACGGCCGCCGCGAGCTGCTGGAGGCGATGGACCCCTTCCAATCCGGTGGCGACATGATCAGGACGGTCCGCGTCGAGGGCACCACGTATCACGACCTGCCATGGAAGTTCGAAGCCGGCACGCAGGCGATCGGCGAGGTCATCGGCCTCGGCGCCGCGGTCGACTATCTCAACGATCTCGGGATGGAAGCCATCCGCGCCCACGAGCGCGAGATCACCGAGTATGCGTACGAGGCGCTGAGCGACATCGACGGGCTCACGGTCTACGGGCCGCCGCCTTCACGCCGCTCCGGGGTGATCTCCTTCTCTCTCGCCGGCATCCACCCGCACGACCTGGCGACCATCGCCGACCGTGACCAGGTCTGCCTGCGCGCCGGCCACCACTGCGCGATGCCGCTCATGACCCGTCTGGGCGTCGCCGCGACGGCGCGGGCCTCGTTCTACGTGTACACACAAAAGGATGAAGTCGACCGGCTGGTGGGTTCCATCAAAGAGGCCCAGAGGATCTTCAAATGAGTACCAGCACCGCCGCCGACGACCAGTTCTATCGCGAGTACATCCTCGACCACTACAAGAACCCGCGAAATTACGGGCGTCTGGACCACCCCGACATCTCGCACGAAGAGGACAACCCACTGTGCGGGGACGTGGTCGGGATGGATTTTCAGATCAAGGACGGCGTGATCGAGGACATTCGTTTCCATGGGCGCGGCTGCGCGATCTCGCAGGCATCCGCCTCGTTGCTGACCGAGCGCCTCAAGGGCATCGCGCTCGACGACGCAAAGAAGATCGACAAGAACGACGTGCTCGGCGAGCTGGGCATCCAGATCTCGCCCGCACGCATCAAGTGCGCACTTCTGCCGCTGAAAGTGCTGAAGGTGGGTGCGTATGGTTTGGCTTCAGATGATGAGGACGAGGAGTAACCGATGAGCAACCAGGTGACGCCGTTCCGCGACCTGAAGATCGACGACATTCGCAAATTGATCGACGACGGCTACGAGGTCGTCGACGTGCGCGAGGATTGGGAGTGGAACAAAGGCCACCTTCCGGGCGCGCGCCACGTCGTGCTGAACACGATCCTCGCCAACCCGACCGCCCAGAAGTTTCGGGACCGCACGATCTTCGTGTGCGCGGTCGGCGAACGCTCCGCGGTCGCGGCTGAGATGGCGGTGGCGCTGGGAGTCAAGGACGTCGTGAGCTTCCGAGGCGGCACCAAGGCGTGGAAGGAAGCGGGCCTGCCTTTGGAGACTCCATGAGCGAGCTTGCACCCGCTCCGACGATGCAGGTCGCGCCCGACTCGACCGTCAAGCCTGAGGAAGTGATCGAGGTGCTTCGCCAGTGCTTCGACCCCGAGATCCCGGTCAACATCGTCGACCTTGGCCTCATCTACGACATCGCGATCAAGCCGGAGCGGGTCGACATCAAGATGACCCTGACAGCGCTGGGCTGCCCGATGGCGGCCGATGTAATCGCGGACGTGCGCGACCACCTGCTGACCCTTCCTGGCGTCACTCAAGCCGACGTCGACATCGTCTACGAACCGATGTGGACCCCAGAGCGCATGTCTGAGGAAGCGCGCTGGGAGTTGGGGATGGTCTAGCCCCAGGCCGGAACTCCGTTTTCCGCACGTTTAGATCAAAACAGGCGAAAACTGTTTCGGAATTCCGCGCGTTTAGGGCAAGCCGTGCGTTTGGGGTCTTTAGCCCGGGTCGACCCGCCGCACGCCGATGCCCACATGGGTCCTGGCCGAAGCGGCATTGAGCCTTTGATGCCGGTTCCAGGCTTGCTCGCACTTCTCGCACGAGCAGCCTGGTCCGTCCGGCTCTGCAGGCGAGCTCAGGTCCCCGCCGAGCAGCTGGAACAGCGTTGCGATGATCTTTGCAGGACGTAGAGATGACATAGTTGCCTCCGCGTTGTTAGGTGACAAGCATAACGGCGCATGCGGCGATTTCCTGCTAATAGCTATCAATAGTTGCCTGCCATTGTCGTCGGATTGTCGTGGCGCATGAGCTGTTGGCCGTAGGCATTTTGCCGCGGGAGTCGATAGCTGACACCTTTATTACATCGACGACACAGATGGCCGAGGCCGCCCAGCATCGTGGGCCAGGCCTTCGCGACCCGGGGGCCAATCGACTAGCAGGCGCTCGTCGTGGTCACATTTATGAGTCGCAATCTGCTGCTCCGTACACTTAAGCCTCGTGCCTGAGTTCAGCCCAGGGCTGGAAGGTGTTGTCGCCGCCGAGACCGCCGTCAGCGAGGTCGACGGCGCCAACGGCAGGCTCATCTATCGCGGCGGCTACCTCATCGAAGACCTCGCCGCCGTCGCCACATTCGAGGAAACCGCATATCTCCTCTGGAACGGAGCGCTGCCCGACAAGGCGGAGCTCGCGGCCCTTCGTCGCCAGATGGCCGCCGCCCGCAAGCTCAAGGCAAGCGCGAAAAAGGTTCTGCAATCACTGGATCCCGCCACCGATCCCATGGACACGCTGCGCACCGTCATCTCCGCCCAGGGTGCAACCAAGTCGCTCACCAAACCCACGCTCGAAGAGGCCATCGCGCTCACCGCTGTCGTGCCGACCATCGTGGCCGCCGCGCACAGGCGATCGAAGGGCGCGGATCTGATCGAGCCGCGCGACGACCTCGGCCATGCGGCCAACCTGCTCTGGATGATGGAAGGTACGGAGGGAGCTGCCGACCGCGTGCACTGGCTCGATACGTACCTCGTGCTGCTTGCGGATCATGGGCTCAACGCATCGACCTTCACCGCGCGAGTGATCGCGTCCACGGGCAGTGACCTCACCTCATGCGCCGTCGGCGCGATCGCGGCGTTGAAAGGCCCGGCGCACGGCGGCGCTACATATGCCGCGCGCACGATGCTGGACAAGATCGGTTCGGCCGCCAACGCCGACAAATGGCTGCGCGACGCGCACGCCCAGCACGCCCGCTTCCCGGGCTTCGGCCATCGCGTATACAGGACCTACGACCCGCGCGCGAAACTCCTCCGCGAGATGGCCAAGACCGCAGCACCGGAGCTCTACAAGACCGCCGCGCACACCGAAGAGGTGGCCCTGCAGATCCTCCACGAGGCCCACCCAGAGCGCCCAAACGCGACCAACGTCGACTTCTGGGCATCAGTCGTGCTCACTGGCGTGGGCATCCCGAAGGAGCTCTTCACCTGCATTTTCGCCACGTCCCGAATCGCGGGCTGGACGGCCCATGTGCTGGAGTCGATGGCCGACCTCCGCATCATCCGGCCGGCCTCGGTGTGGACCGGGCCGCAGCCCGGCAGCAAGCCGCTGCCCATCGGATCGCGATGACAAACGAGTACGTCCCCGGCCTCGAGGGCATCGTCGCCGCCCAGACCGCGATCTCCCTGGTGGACGGCGCCAACGGCCGGCTTGTCTATCGGGGCTACGTGATCGCTGACCTGGCCGAGGAGATGTCGTTCGAAGAGGTGGCGCATCTCCTCTGGTACGGCAAGCTGCCGACGCGAGCGGAGCTCGACGCCTTGACGCTCGAGCTGGCGAGCTCGCGCAGATTGACTCCCGCAGCGACGGCGACACTGAACGCCCTGCCCAAAGACACCGACCCGATGGACGTGCTTCGGAGCGTTGTATCGGTCCAGGGCGTGGAGCACAGGCTCGAGAAACCCACGATTCCGCTCGCGATTCATGCCACGGCCTCGTTCCCGACCATCCTTGCCGCGTTCCAGCGCCGCAGCCTCGGTCTGGAACCTGTAAAGCCGCGAGCCGACCTCGGGCATGCCGCCAATTACCTCTACATGCTCAACGGCAAGGAGTCGTCACCAGAGCTGGTACGGGCGCTCAACACGTACCTCGTGCTGCTTGCCGACCACGGCATGAATGCCTCGACCTTCACCGCGCGAGTCATCGCCTCAACTGATTCGGATCTCGCTTCTTGCCTCGTCGGCGCCATCGGCGCGCTCAAAGGTCCAGCGCACGGAGGCGCTCCCTCGCAGGTCATGGAACAGCTGGAGCTGATCGGAACCCCTGAGAACGCCGAGCCCTGGATGCGCGCAGCTCGCCAGCGGAAGGTGCGGTTCATGGGCTTCGGACATCGGGTCTACCGCGTTTACGACCCGCGAGCCAAGATCCTCAAGGCCATGTGCGAGCGGATGAACCCGGATTTCTTCGCGTTGGCATCTAAGGTCGAGGAGGTCGCGCTCCGGATCCTGCACGAAGAGCATCCCGAGCGCCCGCAATCGACCAACGTCGAGTTCTACTCGGCTGGCGTGCTGCAGGCGATCGGCCTGCCGAAGGAATATTTCACGCCCACGTTCGCATCATCGCGGGCGGCGGGCTGGACAGCGCATGTCCTCGAGCAGGTCGCCAACAATCGGCTCATCCGCCCTCAGTCGGAGTACATAGGACCCGAACCCCACAAACCGGTGCCGCTCGCCGAGCGGGGATAACCCCCCATACTGCGGCGGATCGACAGCAGGGTTCTCCGCAACCTCGGCCTCGCCGCGTTCGCCTGGTTCCTGCTCGTCGCCGGCGCGATCACGGCGTGGTGGGTTTTCGCGCCGATTCGCCAGGACGCTCTCGACAACGACCTGACCCTCGTTTACATCGGGGCCCGCATCGGACTCGAGCACGGCTGGAGCCACGTGTACTCTCTCGACCTCCAGCACCAGCTCTTCTCGCAGCTTCGCCCGGGCGTGCGATTCGGCGATGGCGAGCGGTTTCTTTCGCCGCCGCCGCTGGCGTGGCTGGTCGCGCCACTGACGCTGGTCGGACCGACTTTGGCGTTCTATGTCTGGCTGGCGCTGTCCGTCGTGGCGCTGGTCGCCGCCTGGTGGCTCGGCGCGCCGGGAACAGGTCGCTTGCGCTACCTGTGGCTGCTGGGTGCGATCGGTTGGTATCCCGTGCTCTACAGCCTCAGCCTCGGACAGCCGGCGATGCTGGTGCTTCTCGTCGTGATCGGCTGCTGGTGCCTGGCTGAGTCGGACAAGCCGTACCTCGCGGGCGCGGTCCTCGGACTATCAGTGCTCAAGCCGCAGCTCACCATCGCGGTGCCCTTCGTCCTGTTGACTTCGGGGCGCTGGCGAATAACCGCGGGCTGGGCGGCCACCACAGGGCTCCTGGCCATCGCATCGCTGCTCGTGGTGGGAACGCAAGGCGTAAGCGACTACCGAAGCCTGCTGGCCGAGGCGCAAACCGTGGTCAACAACCGCTTCTTCACCTGGGCATACGTGGTCGGGCCCGGACCGGTGAGCTACGCGATCGAAGGACTGGTGATCGCGGTCGGGCTGGTGGGCGCCTATGCAAACCGTCAGGCAAGCCTGGCGCGGCTCATTGCGTTGGGCTTGCTCACCTCCGCGGTCTCGGCCACCTACTGGCACCTGCAGGATTTCGCGATCCTCCTTGGAGCCGCATGGCTGTTCGGCCGGGACGAGCCGCCGCGCTGGCAGCAGGCCTGGCTCGTCGTCGTGGCCGTGACGGCCGAGCTCGCGTGGCCGCTTGGACCCCTGCCCGTGCTGGTGTCGCTTGCCGTCTGGTTCGCGATGCTCGCCATCCCGCGCCGCCCTGCGCCTGACCGAACGCCGCGTCTGGCCGCAACGTGAGAGCTGCGGACGTTCGCGTCCCACGCGCTCGTCTCTTCGTCATAGCCGCGGCCGTCGCCGTTTGCGCCGCGATCCTCTGGCTGTCGCGCACATTCAACTTCTACTTCGACGAATGGACTTTCATCCTGCCGTCGGACGCGGGCTGGACCGTCTACCTCCAACCGCACAACGAGCACCCGGCGATGGCGCTCCGAGAAATCTATGCCGTACTGCTGGCTACCGTTGGGATGCGCAGCTATCTCCCCTACATGGCTGTCTTGCTGGTCCTGCACGCAACCAGCGTCGTGCTGCTCTTCGAGCTGGTCCGGCGCCGCGCCGGCGACGTCATCGCGATCGCGGCGGCATTGCTCCTGCTTGTGCTCGGTGCGGGGTGGGAGAACCTCCTCTGGGCGTTTCAGATCGGGTTCGTGGGCTCGGTGGCGTTCGGGCTCGGCGCGCTCCTGGTAATGGGGGCGACGACGCCGCGGATGTGGTTGGCGGCACTCCTCCTCTTCGGCTCGCTTCTGTTCTCAGGCATCGGGCTCTTCTTCTTGATCGCCGCCGCGGGCTGGCTCGGACTGACCCCGGGCCGGCGCCGGGAGCTCGCCTGGCTGGCCCCCGTCGCGATCGTGCTCGTCGCCTGGTATCTCGCGTACGGTCGTTCGGGAGCGACGGGATCCCTGACCGGAAACCTCCAGGCGCTGCCCCTTTACGTCGTCTGGGGACTGTCGGCGAGCGTTGGCGGCTTGATCGGGCAGGGCGTCTATGGGCCCGCAGTCCTCGTGCTCGCCGTCGTCGCCATCGCGTTCACCTGGCGCCGCCACCAGCCGGATGGTTTCGCGATCGGGATCGCCATCGCCCTGGTTGCCTTCTACGCCGTCATCGGCATCAGCCGCGCGCAGATCGGCTACCAGCAATCGGGCGCTGGGCGATACGTGTACGAGGGCGCGATCTTCTGGCTGCTTCTGCTCGCGGACGCCGGCCGACGCCTGCCCTGGCGCGGCACCTGGCGACCGGCGCTGATCGCCTGCGTCTTCCTGGCCTGCTTCAGCAGCAGCGTGCTCCTCTACTCATGGGCGCTGGCCAAGACGGCACAGATGGCGCGCGAGGCGGCAGACCTGCAAGCGCTTGCAGCGGAGCGCCGAGATCCGTGCCTCAACCCGAACGGTGCCGTCGACTCACTGGTCCTGCCTCAGATCTCGAGCCCCGCGGTCTACTACCGCGCTGTCGATCGATACGGCGACCCGGAGGCCGGCATGCCCGCGATTCGCAATGCCGACTTCGATCGCGCGGGCACCAACCTCGTCAAGCCGGGTTGTGTCCGACCGGCGGAGAGTCTTTGAGCGGCGACTTCTACACTTGAATTGATGGCAGGCGCTGACTTCGACGTTGTGATCCTCGGCGGCGGGATGGGCGGCTACCCCGCCGCGATCCGGGCTTCCCAGCTTGGTTTGAAGGTCGCGTTGGTGGAGCAGGACAAGCTCGGCGGCACCTGCCTCCACATCGGCTGCATCCCCACCAAGGCACTGCTGGAGTCGTCGGAGCTGTACCACCGGGTGTCGGCACGCGGCGCCGAGTTCGGGATCGGCGCCGACAAGGTGACGTACGACTATCCGCGAATCGCCACCCGCCGCGACGCCGTCGTCAACCAGCTTTACAAGGGCGTCCAGTTCCTGATGAAGAAGAACAAGATCGAAGTGGTCGCCGGCAACGGCCGGATCAAGGACCGCAACACGGTCTCGGTCGGGGCGACCCAGGTCAAGGCGCCCCAGCTCATCGTCGCCACCGGATCGGTTGTCAAGGACCTACCCGGGATCGAATTCGACGGCGAATACATCGTCTCCTCTGACAACGCGACGCTCGCCAACAAGGTGCCCGAGTCGATCGTGATCATCGGCGCTGGGGCGGTCGGCGTCGAGTTCGCGACCCTCTACAACCAGCTCGGCGTCAAGGTCACACTGCTGGAAGGCCTCGATCGGTTGGTACCACTCGAGGACGAGGACGTGTCCAAGGAGATGCTGGGCGCATTCAAAAAGGCCGGCATCGACTGCCGGGTCGGCGTGCGCGTGAAAGGCGCCAAAAAAGCTCGCGATGGGGTGAGCGTAGACACCGAGCAAGGCGAGGTGTGGGCGCGACAGCTGCTGGTCGCGGTCGGACGCGCACCGCGCTCGAAGGACATCGGCCTCGAGCAGGTCGGCGTCACGCTGCACCCGAACGGTTTCATCAAGGTCGACGAATGGATGCGGACGTCGGCGGAAGGAATCCACGCCATCGGGGACGTGATCGGCGGCTACTTGCTCGCGCACGCGGCGTCGCATGAGGGCATCGTCGCGGCCGAGGACATCGCCGGCCAGCGGTTGGCGCCGATGGAGCAGGAGCTCGTCACGCGCTGCACCTACTCCCATCCACAGATAGCGTCGGTCGGCTTGACCGAGAAGCAGGCGCGCGACGCGGGCCATGAGGTCAAGGTCGGCAAGTTTCCCTTCACCGCGCTCGGCCGCGCGATCATCCACGGCGAGACTGGCGGCTTCGCCAAGATGGTCGCCGACGCCAAGACCGGCCGGCTGCTCGGCGCCCACGTCGTCGGCCCCAACGCCACCGAGCTGATCGCCGAGCCCGCGCTGACGCAGCTGTTCCAGGGCGACGCCTGGGAGCTTGGGCGAAACATCCACCCGCACCCGACGCTCAGCGAGGCGGTCATGGAGGCTGCGATGGCCGTCGACGGTCACGCGATCCACATCTAGGTGGCAACCACCAAGCCCAGAGAACAGGCGAAACAGGAAGAGCCCGAGTTCAAGCCCGATTGGCGGTTCCAGCCGGCCGTCGCTTGGCGCGACACGGACCTCGACGAGAAGACTCTGAAAGAGTGGTTCCACTACATGCTGCTCGGGCGGCAGATCGACTACCGCTTCCAGGTCTTGAACCGCCAGGGCCGCGCCCCGTTCATCATCTCGGTCGCCGGCCACGAGGCCGCGCAGATCGGCGTCAGCTGGCCGCTGAAGCCGAAGTACGACTGGGTTTCGCCGTACTACCGGGACGTCGTCCTCTGCATGCGCATGGGCGTGACCCCGCTCGACCTCATGCTGGCAGTGCTCGCGAAGCCGGCCGATCCCGCGTCTGGCGGCAAGCAGACGCCCGGCCACTTCTCCGACACGCGGCTCAACATCATCTCGGGCGGCTCGCCGGTGGCGACGCAGATGCTGCACGGGGCAGGAGTTGCCTACGCGTTGAAGATGGACGGCTCCGACAGGGTCGTGATGACCAACTACGGCGAGGGAGCCGGCTCCGAAGGCGACGCGCACGAAGCGTTCAACTTCGCCGCGATCTACAAGCTGCCGGAGATCTTCGTCTGCGAGAACAACGGTTTCGCGATCTCCACCCCCTTCAACAAGGAGTACGCGATCGAGCACGTCGCTCAGCGCGCAGCCGGATACGGATTTCCCGGTATAACCGTCGACGGGCGCGACCCGGTCACCTGCTACTTCATCGCCAAAGAGGCGATCGCGCGGGCGCGGGCCGGCCACGGCCCCACGCTCATCGAATGCCTGGTCGACCGTCTTGGTGCGCACTCGTCGGAGGACGACCAGCGCCGCTATCGCACCCAGGAGGAGATCGACCAGCTCGCGAAGAATGACTGCCTGGAGCGCTTCAAGAAGCAGCTGCTCGACGAGGGCGTGCTCAGCGCCAAGGAGATTGAAACCGACGAGGAGCGGGTCAAGGCCGAGGTCACCGAGGCCACGCGCCAGGGCATGGACTCGCCGGATGCGCCGGCGGAGAACGCTCTGACCAACGTGTACGGCCTCGATGTGCCGACGGCCATCGAACCGCCCGCCGGCGTCGAGACCGAACAGATGAACATGGTCGCGGCCCTGCGTTCGTGTCTCACCGAGGAGATGGAGCGCGATGAGCGCGTCATGGTGCTCGGCGAGGACGTCGGCCAGAAGGGGGGCGTTTTCCTTGTCACCGACGGATTGCGCAAGCGCTTCGGCGAGGCACGCGTCATCGACACGCCTCTTGCCGAATCATCGATCGCGGGCGTGGCTCTTGGTCTCGCGCTCGCGGGCAAGCGGCCGGTGGCCGAGATGCAGTTCACGGACTTCGCCCACATGGCCTTCAACCAGATCGTCAACGAGATGGCGAAGTTCCGCTACCGCAGCGACGGCGACTGGTCGGTGCCGGCGGTGGTACGAGCCCCGATGGGCGGCCACGCGCACGGCGCGCTTTATCACTCGCAGTCGATCGAGGCGCGATTCGCCACTCCCGGCCTGAAAATCGTCATCCCGTCGGGCCCTTACGAGGCGAAAGGCTTGCTGCTCGCGGCCATCCGGGACCCTGACCCCGTCCTGTTCTTCGAGCACAAGCGGCTCTATCGGATGTTCAAGGAGGCGGTGCCCAAGGGCGAGTACTTGATCCCGCTTCAGGTCGCGCGCACGGTGCGCGAGGGTACGGACGTCTCGGTTTACTGCTACGGGCTCATGGTGCTTTACGCCCTGGAGGCGGCCAAGGTCCTCGAGAGCGAGGGAGTGAGCGTCGAGATCATTGACCTCCGCACCGTATACCCGCTGGACAGGCAGGCCATCATCGCGTCCGCTCGCAAGACGGGCAAGAGCCTGGTGCTGTACGAGGACAACTTCAGCGTCGCGGTCGGGTCCGAGGTAGCGGCGATCATCGCCGACGAGGCGTGGCGTTGGCTCGACGCGCCGGTGAAGCGGCTCGGCGGCCTCGACGTGCCTGCGATGCCCTACGCGCCGGCCATGGAGGAAGCGTTCATGCCCAACCCTGACAAGATCGCCAAGGCGCTTCGGGAGCTCGCGGCTTTCTAGCCATGGCAACGACGACCCGAGTGGTCATGCCGCAGCTGGGCGAGTCGGTGCACGAGGGGACCATCTCGCGCTGGCTCGTTAAGCCGGGCGACAAGGTGACCGAGTTCGAGCCCTTGCTCGAGGTCGACACCGACAAGGTCAGCGCGGAGGTTCCTTCGCCGGTCAGCGGAATCCTGCGCGAGATCCTCGCCAAGGAGGGACAGACCGTTCAGGCGGGGGCCGAGATCGCCGTCGTGGAGGTCGGCGCCGACGGCGAAGTGGCGGCTGCGCCACCGGCGCCGGTCGCTGCGCCGGCACCGCAAGCCAAGCCAGCTCCCGAGCCTGCTCGCGAGCCCGCTCCCATCCCGCCCGCGGCACCGCAGCCGGCAGTGCTCGACAGCGGTGAGCATCGGTATTCGCCCTCCGTCCAGATGCAGGCGAGCGAGCTCGGCGTGGATTTGTCGAAGGTGCAGGGTACCGGGATCGGCGGCCGCGTGACCAAGAAGGACGTGGAGCAGTTCGCGTCCGCCGCAAAGACGACACTTCCCGCGCAGCCATCTGTTCCGGCGGCCGCGCCAGTGGCGCCTTCCGAAGGCGACCAGGTCGTTCAGCTCACGCGGGTAAGGCGCCTGATCGCCGAGAACATGGTCCGCTCCAAGACCACCATCCCCCACGCTTGGCAGACGCAGGAAGCGGACATGTCCGGCGTCGTTGCCAACCGCAACGCCAACAAGGCGGCGTTCCAGAAGCAAGAAGGTTTTTCGCTCACCTATCTCCCTTACGTGATGGCCGCCACCCTCTCCGCGCTGCGCGAGCACCCAGAGGTCAACTCGACTTTCAATGAGACCGAGCTGATCATCCATCGCGACATCAACCTGGGCGTCTCGGTCGGCCTGGAGGACACGCTGGTCGTGCCCGTCATCCGACGCGCGGACGGGCTCTCGATCGCCGGTCTTGCGCGCGCCGTCAACGACGTCGCCACACGAGCACGCAACAAGCAGCTGAAAGCGGACGACCTCAGCGGCGGCACCTTCACGGTCAACAACTCCGGGACGTTCGGGACGCTGTTCAGCTACTCGGTCATCAACCCCGGGCAGGCGGGCATCCTCACGATGGAGGCCATCGTCGAGAGGCCGGTCGCTCTCAACGGCATGATCGGGATCAAGCCGATGATGTATCTCTGCTTCTCGTTCGACCACCGAGTGCTCGACGGATTGAAAGCCGCGCGATTCCTGACCTCGTGCCGAAAGTGGCTCGAGGCGGTAACGCCGGAGACGCCGGTCTACTAGCTAACCAGCGACGCGTGCAGGCCGGATTTATTCCGGCCGTCCCCGACATGCTTGTATGCATCCAGTGTTGCCTGGAGTAACTCTTCGATGATCCCAACCGCGGGAAAGAGCGCAGCGCGTCCGCTGGGGCCCCCGCGACGCAGTCGCGGGAGGGCGTGAGGGAAAACCGGCAGGTTTTTCCTCATAACTCCGGTCTACTGAGGCCTTTTGACAAGCACTTCGTAATCGCCGAACGTCGCGGCCGGCACGAAGGACGCATCGATGTACTCGACCAGCGGCAGTTGCGGGATCGGACGCCCCTCGGCCCAGAAATCCACGGCCGCCTGGCTGCGCACGACGCACAGGTTCGGTAGGCCCTGGATCTGGGAGACGAGGGAGCGCTGTTCGCCGTCGTCGAGGGCGAACAGCCAGACTCCGTCTACAACTGGGGCGGGTGGGCGCGAACCGGACCAGATGTAGAAGCTGTCCAGCCCGGGCTCGGTGATGAATGCATCGCAGCGCTGATCGATCGCGGCCGTGACGCCGCGCAGCGCAGCGGCTTGCTGTGGCGGCAGTCTCATCGCCTGCGCGCCGCGGAGTCCCAGCGGTTCGTTCGCGCTGTATTCGGACGCGCCTAGAAACGTGAACAGCTGCAGAACCACGATGTTGAGAATCAAAAGAGCCGGGGCCGCCGCCGCGGCCACCTTCAAGGCCGACGGCTGGTTGTGAGATGTGGCCCAGGCTCGCAGCTGCCGGATCCCGTCGTTGACCATGACCGCGCCGAGGGGCACGAGCGCTAGTGCCGAAATCGGCAGTGACGTGCCGGCGACCGGGTATGCGTCCATGCTGAACATCAGCGCCAGCGCGGGTACCAGCCGGCGCGCGTATGCGTCCGTCGGGCTCTCGGCATCGATCTCTGGCGCAGCGGCGGCGATCCACGCCAGGGGGAGCGCAAGCATGAAGGCCGGTGACGGCAGCAACAGCACTACGAGCCACGTGAACGCGCCCGCTGCAATCCGCATGACACCGGGCAGCGCACCCCTCATCCACGGATGGGTCTTGAACCGGATGGCGACGGCCGCGATCACCAGCCAGACTGCCGCCCATGCCACCTCGCCCACCCCGATCCGCAGCGGCCACGTATACAGGCGCGGCTGGCGCAGAGGCACGAAGACCAGGTCGTTCACGAGGTCGTACATCCGCGTGCCGCCTATGGCCGCGATGCCGACGAGGACGACCACTACCAGAACTCCGCCGGCCACCAGCCAGCCTCCGGACGCGGCGGCCATGCGCGCAGGCCGCCACGCGATCGAGACCTGCGTGAGCGCGACCGCCGAGAGCGCCACAACGACCGTGTACGCGCGGACCCAATCCTGCGATAGGAGCCCGGCCATAAGCACAAACGGGCTCAGCACCAGGACCGCGCCGGTGACGGGCAGCAGCACTCGCCAGCGCCCCTTCATCGCCGCGGCAAACGCAAACGTCGCGGCCAGCCCCATGAAGACCCCTGCGTTGATCTTGAGCAGGCACGCGGCGGCGACGATGCCGCCGATCACGGCTGCCGTCGCGCGGGGCCGGGCGGAACGCGCCGAGGCCGCGGCGACCATCGCCATCAGCAGGATGGCGATCAGGCCCGAGGGCTGCATCGGCTCGTTGGTCAGGACGCCGAGCACATGGAAGGTCAGCAGCTGAGCTGCGAGGCCGAGCCACATGCTGCTCGTGAGCCGATACGCGCCGGCGCCGGCGAGGAGGCTCGCGATCAGCCAGACGGCCAGGGTGACCATGCGGCCCGCGTCGTGGCCGACGTCGAGCCCAAGCAAGCGGAAGACCCCGCCGAGGACCTCGTAATAGAAGGGTCCGTAGGTCGTGAACAAGCCCGTGTACAGCGAATGGCCGACGAGGTATTCGCGAAGCGTGAGCAGGAAATAGCCCTCGTCGTCATAAGTGTGGAAACCGCTGAACATCGCCAGATATCCGATCGGCGCGAGGATGAGGGTGATCCCGCCAAACGCCAGCCCAGAACGGCGTTTCAGCTGAGGTCGATCGAAAGGATGCTGATGAAAAAGCTCGCGAAGATGGTCTGGGTGCCGAGCGAAAGCAAGACGACCGCAGGGATCACCTCGCGCATCGTGGTCGCAGGATTCAGGTTTCCGAATCCCACGGACTGCCAGCTCGTGACCGCGAGCACCAGGGCGACAAGGCCGCCCAATGCCATGAGCGCGCCGGCTAGCAACCCGACCTCGAGCGTGACGTATCGAAGCAACGTCTGCAGCGCCGGATGGGGTGGATGAAAACCCTCGCGGATCGCAAACATCTTGGTGAAGACGGCGAAAAGCACGAGCTGGTAACCAAGCAGGGCGAGAAAACCCGCGACCAACATCGTATGGATGTCGAGTCGCACGCCACCGATGCGAAGCGGACCGGCCACCAGCAGGGCCGACAGGCCCAGGCCGATGACCAGCAGCGCCAGGCCCGGATAGAGGAACAACCATCGCGGGCTGAACAGCAGCATGAAGCGCAAATGGCGCCAGCCATCGCGCCAGGTGCGCAGGTGGGGTGGCCTCGACCGGCCGTCCGGGCGAAGCACCACCGGCACCTCGGTGATGCGCATGCCTTTCAGGGAAGCCTTGATGACCATCTCGCTCGCGAACTCCATGCCGGTCGCGCGGAGGCGCATCCGCTCGTATGCGTCCTTCGTGAACGCACGCAATCCGCAGTGGGTGTCGCCGACTGGCGCGTGAAAGAAGATCTTGTTGATGCTCGAAAGAACCGGGTTGCCGAGCCAGCGGTGCGACCACGGCATCGCGCCTGGCTCGATGCCGCCCAGAAAGCGATTGCCCACCACGAGGTCGTAGCCGTCGCGCAGCTTCGCGATCAGCGGGGCGATGGCCGCGAAGTCATAGCTGGCGTCGGCGTCGCCCATCACGACGAATCGTCCCTGCGCCGCATCGATGCCGCCGATGAGGGCGCTGCCGTAGCCCTTGCGCTGAACCTCCACCACGTTCGCGCCGAGCTCACGCGCTACCAGCTGCGAGCCGTCGGTGCTCCCGTTGTCGGCGACGATGATCTCCGCGGTGAACCCGCCTTTGGCGATCGCGTCGCGAGCCTCCGCGATGCACGCGGCCAGCGTCTCGACCTCGTTGAGGCAGGGCATCACGAACGAGACCTCGACCGCGACCGGTCGCGAGCCTGTGGTCGGCTCGGTGGCACGCTGCGCGATCTTCATGGCGCTAGAGCCTAACGCGCCGTACCGGGCTCGGCTTGCAGAAAAGAAATGACCCCGACGGATCGCCTCTCAAGAGCTGGTACCTGCCTTGCGGCATGTTCCTGCCCTCTCGAACGTTTCCCTCGGGGCCGTTGCCAACAGTAAGTGCGACCCAACTCGAACGCAAGCCCGAAAGTCAGTTCGCCGCCAACCCACCATGAGTAGCCATGCCCACGCGTGGCCGGCAGGCCGGATTTACTCCGGCCGTCCCCGACGTTCTTGTTTGGCTGCAAGCGTGGCAAGGAGAGATATTCCGATGGTCCCAACCGCGGGAAAGAGCGCAGGCGCGTCGGCGGAGCCGACCCGTCGATGAGGGAAAACCGGCAGGTTTTTCCTCATAACTTAGGAGTACTTGATCATGCCGCCGCCGTCGACGACCACGTCCTGGCCGGTGATGAGGTCGTTTTCGACGAAGGCCATAACTGCTTGAGCCACATGGTCAGGCGCAGCGACCGCCTTCAGCGGAGCGCTTTCGGCAGTCGATGATTCCAGGGCCGCGGTGGCGTCATCGCCGAAGCGCTGCCTGAACCAACGGCTCGAAACCAACCCTGGCGACACCGAGTTGACGCGAACTTCGGGAGCGAGGGCAAGCGCCAGCGCGCGGGTCAGCTGCAGCACTCCCGCCTTCGAGACGGCGTAAGCGATCGAGGATCCCACCGCGCGATGGCCGGCCACCGAGGCCACGTTGACGATGGTGCCCTTGGCCTTGCGCAGCTCGGGTGCCGCCGCGCGGCAGCAGAAGAACGTGCCCTTCAGGTTGACGCCGAGGATCTCGTTCCAGACCTCGTCGGTGAGCGCGTCCAGGTCGGAGTGCGGGATGAAGTGGGTGGTGCCGGCGTTGTTGACGAGGACGTCCAGGCGTCCGAAGCGCCTGGCGGTCTCTTCGATCATGGCCACGACCTGGGACTCGTCCGAGACGTCGGCGCGATGGGCGATCCCTTTGGCGCCGAGATCTTCGACCTCGCGTACGGTCGCGTCGGCGTCGTGCGCGGACCGCGAGTAGTTCACGACCACCGCCGCCGCGCCGCCCTTGACAAGCCGCAGGCACACGGCTCGGCCGATGCCGGTGCCACCGCCGGTGACGATCGCAACCCTTCCGCGGAGCTCCATGCGAGACTAAGTGTCCCGCAAATGCCACTCAGCCTCGAGGATGCCAACGCAGTCGTTAGCGAAGCTCATGCCAAAGCCGCGAAGATCGGGGTCAGCGTAACCGTGGCGGTGGTCGACGAAGGTGGCCACCTCATCGCACTGGGCCGGATGGACGGCGCGCCGCCTCTGTCCCCGCAGATCGCCGAAGCGAAGGCAGTCGGGGCCGCGATGCTTTTGCGCGACGGTGGATCGCTGCTGCAGATGTCAAATGATCGGCCAGGATTCTTCAGTGCGGTGGACCGGCTCGTCCGTATGCCCCTCATCCCTGGGCCAGGCTCGATGCCGATCAAGCGAGATGGCATGACGATCGGCGCGGTCGGCGTCAGCGGCGCCAAGCCCGAACAGGACCTCGAGTGCGCCTTGTCCGGGCTCGCATCAATCCAGCTTCATAGTGCGTAGCGGCTCATAGACGGCGCCGGACTTGCTCAGGCGGCTTGCGTAGAGCACGAGCTCGTCAGCACGCCATGCTGCCAGCGGCGGGGGCGACGGCAGTGAGGGCAGCTCGGCACCGTCGCGTGCCCGGGCGCGGGCCAGGGTCAGGTGGGCCTGGAACGCGCGCCTCTCGCCCTCCAGCCCCGCGGCCGCGCACTCGGCCTCAACCCCGGCGGCGAGCGCCGTCACAAGGTCAGCGCCGGAGCGTAGGCCTTGCCACACAACACGTACGAGCCGCCCTCGCTTGAACGCCCCAAGCTCTCCCAGCTCGAGGTCGAACCCGTGCAGACCGCGCCCGTCCAATCGATCCGCGATGCCCTCGACAACACCTCGATCGACACTGCCGACGAAACGGACCGTCAGGTGCAGGTTGGCGGCGGGCGTCCACCGGAATCGCGGCGCCGCCTCCGCGCACGCCGCGAGGAAAGCGCCGAGGGCCGTCCGCTGCGCCTCGGGCAACGGCAGTCCGAAGAACGCCCGAACGCGCGACTGGGGCGCTACTTCCGCGCCGGCGCCTTCTTCCAATGGGCCGGCACCCACGAGCTGGGGGCGGTCGGCCGCCAGCCGAAATGCGTGCTCACGGAGTCGATGCCGTCGGCGACGTTGGCGAGCTGAATCATGTTGATCTCGTCGGGCGTGACGACCGGATCCTTGAAAAGCGTCTCCATGACCGCAGCGCCCGGAACGAGAAGCGCAGCGGGCAGCTTCAGCTTGGGCTTGCGGATCCCACGACCCTGGATGAACCAATCGAAGAGCGTCTCGTAGGTCAAGACCTCGGGTCCGCCGAGCTCGACGATCTTTCCGAGCAGATCGGGCTTGTCGATTGCTTCGACCACGCAGCGCGACGCGTCCTCGCGCAGGATCGGCTGCAGCTTGGTCTGGCCGTCTCCCGGGATGATGAGAAACGGACCAAACTTGGCGGCGCGTTCGAAGTCGTTGAGGATCCCTCCTTCCTCGGCGAGCACAAACGAAAAACGAAGGATCGTGCCCGCCACGCCGGTCTTGGCCAGCTCCTGCTCGCCCATCCAGCGCGACGTGAAGTACTTGTAGTGCGGATCGAGGCGCGAGCCGATGGCACTCACGAGCACCACCGACTTCGCCCCGGCGGCCTTGGCAGCCTCGGCCATGATCCGCGGCCCGTCGACGTTGACCTCGAGGAACGACTGCGGCCGGTTCCGGCGTACCGCGACCAGGCTGATGATGTGCTCAGTGCCCTGTGCCGCCTGTCCCACCGCAGCGGGGTTGAGTGCGTCGCCGACCAGCACCTGGGCTCCGCGGGCTTTGAAGGCCGCCGCCTTCATCGGATCGCGGACGAGAACCCTGAGCTGGTGGCCGCCATCGATGAGCTTGTGTGCGACTCCCCGGCCGAAAAAGCCGGTCGAGCCGAGAAGGAGCACCCTGGCCACGGGTCAGAATCGTAACCGTGAGTGGCCAGGAGGCGGGCGGAATTGCCATGGGAGCGTTCGCGGTGCTGATCGGAGCGGGAGGCATCGCGGCCGCGATTCGCACGCGGAGGCGCCGGGCTGAGATCGCCGCCACGTATGGCGCCACAGGCGGAATCGTCTACACGGTGGTGCAGGCGGGCTGCTCGGGTTTGCTCTTGATCGGGGGCCTGGGCTTGATCCTGCTGGCGGTGTTGATCCGCCGTTAGTCAGATGACGTTGCGCTCTTTTACCAGTGAGCCCTTCGCGAATCGCTCGTACGCGAAGGAAGTGATGTCGACTTCGGAGGTCTGATCCAGCAGCAGCTGGCTTAGGAGCAGTGCCGCTGCCGGGCCCTGCATGAATCCGTGGCCGCTGAACCCCGCCGCGCACCAGAACCCCTCCAACTCGCGGATCGGTCCGAGGATCGCCTGATGGTCGGGCGTCGTCTCGTAGAGGCCGGCCCATGCCGTCTTCACGCCGGCGCTCGCAAGCGCCGGCGCTCGTCGCGCCGCTTGCGCGAACATCTTCTCGAGGAAGTCCCAGTTGACGTCGGTTACGAAGCCCGGCGGCTCTTCGCGGTCGCTCATGCCGATGAGGACGCCATCCCCCTCCGGGTGGAAATAGAGCGAGGTCTGGAAGTCGACGGTCATGGGATTCGTGCGCGGCACGGCCGGAAACGTTCCCGTGACCGCGATGTGCCGGCGATACGGCAGGATCGGAATCTCGAGGCCGGCCATGCGGCCGATCGACGGCGCCCACGCCCCCGCGCAGTCGAATACCAGCCGTGTAGCCACATCGCCCGCCGTCGTGCGCACGCCCTGCACCCGTCCTGAGGCGACATCGATTCCGGTGACGGCCACACCTTCTTTCAAACGCGCGCCAAGACGCCGGGCGGCCGCTGCGTAGCCCGACGTGACGTCGGCCGGGCTGGCGATTCCGTCACTAGGGCAGAACGTGCAGCCGAGAACATCCTCGACGTTCAGGATCGGCACCATACGCGCGGCCTCCGTCGGGTCAACCCACCGGGCCTCGGTCAGGCCGACGCGATGCCACATCTCCATGTTGTGGTGGAAGTCCTCGACCTGCTGCGGCTGGGTGAGCACGAACATGTAGCCGATCTGCCGGAAGTCCGCCGGGTGCCCGATCTCCTCGTCGAATCGCTCGAGGATTGCCACGGCCATCCGCTGCAGGCGGACGTTGCCCTCGCTCGAGAACTGTTGTCGCACGCCGCCGGCGCATTTGCCGGTCGACTGCGAGCCCAACGTCTCGCGCTCGAGCAGAAGCACGTCGACGTTCCGCTTGCTCAGCTGGTAGGCGAGGGCGCAGCCCATGATCCCGCCGCCGGCGATGACGACGTCAGCGCTTTCCATGCCAGAACAATCCCCAGAACTCGAAGATCAGTTTCAGAGCGGCGAGGGTGGTGATGTCTCCATGGTCGAATGGCGGCGACACCTCGACAACGTCCAGTCCAACTAGCTTCGAGCCCGCCGTGGCGATGCGCAGGAAGTCGAGCGCCTGGCGCGTAGAGAGCCCTCCGGCCGAGGGAATCTCGGTGCCGGGCGCAAACGCGGGGTCGAGGGCGTCGATGTCGAATGAGATGTGCAGGCTCTTGCCGTCCAGCGCATCGGCGACCATGCGCGCCGAACCGCTGTCGCCGGCGAGCTCCGAGGCCGACACCAGGAGCATGCCGCGCGCGCGGATGAACTCGAGCTCCTCAGGGTCGTAGTCGCGCCCGCCGGCGATGACCACGCGGGCCGGGCCGATGCTAGAGACCTCGAGCGCCCGGCGCATCGCGCAGCCGCAAGTCCAGCGGCCTCCGCGCGAGAAGTCGCACAGATCGGGGTGCGCGTCGACCCACAACACGGCGAGGTCCGGATGGCGCCGCGCCTGCGCAGCCAGGGTCGCGATGGCGGTGCAGTGATCACCGCCCAGCACGGTGAGCAGCGCCGAGGGCGGGAGGCCGGCGAGCCGGTCGGCGACATCCGACCAGCCAGTTTCGATGTCGGCCCCCGCATCGAGGTCGCCGAGGTCGTGCACCTTGAGCCCGTCCAGCGGGCGCGCGTCTTCGGTTACCGGTGGCATGACCGCGGAGAGGTCGCGTATGCGCATCGGGGCCTGGGCGGCGCCTTTGCGATAGACGGCCGAGCCGTCGTATGCGATGCCCGCCACGATGACGTCGGCGGTGTCAATGGAATGGCCCGCTAGCCCACCCCAAGGCGTGAGTCCGGCGACGTTCATCTCTTTCATTTCTTGTTCATTTCTTGCGCATCTCCGGAACTTTCAGGATGAGGAGGCCGCCGACCAGCAACCAGATGAAGAACACGGTGAATATGACCGGGTACCCGCCCGGCAGGCCGAGCAGCTTCGGCCCGTTGTTGAACTCGAGCAGAAAACCCCCGACAAAACGTGCAATGACCCCGGAGCCAGCGCTCGCAATGTTGCTGAAGCCCATGAACAGGCCGGCCTCTCCCGGCGGAATGATGTCCTGGATGAACGCCCAGTCGACCGAGAAAAAGAGCCCATAACCGATCCCGATCAAAACGCCCACGAGGGTCGCTTGCGCCGCCAGCGTCGATACCTTCAGAGCGTGGGCGAGCGGGTCGACCAACGACGCGGGCAGAAGCTGGTAGTGGCTGAAGACGAGTATCAAAACGCCGGCCGCGCCAAGCAGGCCGCCGGTGAGGATCAAGGGCCGTCGCCCGAAACGGTCTGAAGCTCGCGCCGCCGGCAACGAGATCACGAGGGCGGACACGATCACCAGGCCCTGAAGTGTGTATGCCGCGGTGACAGCGTTATCGATTTGCCCGCCATAGAACACGTCACTGAAGTAGTAGAGAACGAAGCTTTGCAGCCCGACCAGGCCCATCAGGATCAAAAGCCGGGAGGCCATCAACCAGAGGAAGGCTGGATATGCAAGCGGGCGGGAAAACGTGCTCGTCACCGCTTGTCTAAGACTCTCGAACTGGCTCCTCGTGGGTTCGGTGCGATCGGGGATGAACAACACGGTCGGCAGCATCGTCACCACCAGCAAGACGCAGATGCAGAGAATTGCCGTGGTCCGGCCGAAGTGGGAGAGGATGTAGCCACCTCCCACGGTGCCCACGAGTATGCCGATGATGTTCGCCGCGCCGTAGTAGCCGGAGGCTGTGCCCCGCTGGGCTTCCGGCACGACGTCCGGCAGCAGGCCCTGGTACGGCCCCTGGGCGGTGTTCGACGCGGTCTGCAAGAGGAAGTAGAAGACAAGCACCAGCCAGTAGGTGCCCGACAGCGCGATTCCGATCAGGAAGATCACGTCGCCGACGGTGCCGGCGACGATGAAGGGGTGGCGGCGGCCGAACCGCGTGCGGGTGCGGTCCGAGTACGAGCCGACCAGCGGCTGCCACACCACGGCCATCAGCGAGCCGACCCCTTCCAGCACGCCGAGGGCCGATCCCTTGTGCTCGTTGCCCACCAGGTGGGCGACGAGGTCGGGCAGGATCAGGCCGCCCAGGCTCGACCACAGATAGCCGATCGCAATCCAGTAGACCGACAGAAGAACGAAGTCCAACTGCGTCAGCCGCGACCACGACCGGCGGACAGCCACCGCCATCAATCGGGGTCGTAAGGCGGGAGCGACTTCTTGACTGGACGGTCCTCGCGGTAGCCGAGGGCGTACTCGCCCTGCAAGATCGTGTGGACCTCGCGCGTGCCCTCGTAGATGATCGGGGCTCGCGCATTGCGCAGGAAGCGCTCGACGGGGTACTCGGCCGAGTATCCATAGGCGCCATGCACCTCGATGGCGTCGTGGGCGGCGTTGAACGCGGCATCGGTGGCGTACTGCTTGGCCACCGACACATCACGGGTGTGCCGGAGGCCCTTGTTCTTCATCCAGGCCACCTTGAAGTAGAGGAGGCGGCAGATCTCGTAGTCACGCGACATCCGGGCGATCATCTGCTGCACCAGCTGGTAGCGGCCGATCTCCTGGCCAAACGTCTTGCGCTCGCGAGCGTATTTCACCGACGCGTCGAGGCAGGCGCGGATCGTGCCGGTGGCGCCCGCGGCGACCGTGAAGCGCCCGTTGTCGAGGCAGCTCATGGCGATCTTGAACCCATCGCCCTCATCGCCGATGCGATCACGCTCGGACACCTCGACATCGGACATGAAGATCGAGCCGACGTCACCGGCGCGGATGCCGAGCCGGTCGGTGATCGGTTCGGTGCGGAGCGCTTTGCCGGCTGCGGCCCGATCGAGCATGAAGGCAGTGACGCCGCGGCTTCCGGCCTTCGGATCGGTCTTGGCGAACACGAGCATGAAGTCGGCGGTGTCCGCGTCCGAAACCCAGATCTTCTGTCCGTTCAGCACATAGGTGTCGCCTGTGCGACGCGCGGTCGACTGCATTGAAGCCACATCCGAGCCCGCGTTCGGCTCGGTGAGCCCGTAGCAGGCCAGCTTCAGGCCCGATGCCATCGGGACGAGCCAGCGCTGCTTCTGTTCTTCGTCGGCCCACGTGTAAAGACCCATGCCGACCAAGCCCACGTGCACCGAGAGCACGGTGCGGTAGGTGGTGTCGACGTACTCGAGCTCCTCGCACACCAGGCCGAGCGAGAGGTAGTCGAGACCATGGCCGCCATAGCGCTGCGGGAAGCACACTCCCGGGAGGCCGATGGAGGCGAGCTTGGCGAAGATCTTGGGGTCGTGACGGCCTTCCCGGTCGTTGGCCGCGATCGTGGGCGCGAACTCCTTGGCGCAGAAGTCGTGGACCGTCGCCACGAGCTGCTCCTGGTCAGGTGTCAGCGCCAGGTCGAGCACGCGAACCTACGGAGAGTGTTTCGGGCTGGGTGAGGGGCTCACTTTCGGAGATGGCGCCGGAGTCGGGATCGGCTTGAGGTCGCTGGGTCCGACGTGACCTATCACCGGAATGTGAGATCCGATGGAGAGCACGACCGGCACAGCTCTCGAGCTGTGCAGCTGCGGCTGCAGAAAGTCAACGTAGATCTGCTGCAGCTGGTGGATGCCGCCGACCGAGTCGATGCTCGCGCCCGTGGATTTGTTCGCGGCGGTCTTCAACGCCGCGAGATCCTGCTTGGACACCATCGCCGCGGTGATCGGGTTGGACAGGATCCAGGTCTCGAGCTGGTTGACCTGGGCCAACGTCAAGTTCGCGGTTTTCAGAGTGGGCTCGAACGCGTTGTCGAGGGTGACCAGGGCCGCGACGGCGAGGTAGATGACGACCAGCGTCACGGCGACGTGAACGAAGATCCCGAGCAGGCCGTCGACGCCCCGGATCGCTTCGAGGCGGTGGAAAGCGCCTCCAATCGCACCTCCGATCGCGCCGATGATCACAGCCAGGATCAGCGCCACGAACACGCTCAGAACCGCGTTGAGGTGAAGGAGCTTTTGCATCTCGTTCGTGTACGTGTCGTGGAACCGGAAGATCACGAGCAGCGTGCCGAAGAAGAAGATCTCGGCCATCAGCGGCTGAATCACGCCGCGCTGATATCCAAGCACCAGCGCCAGGAGCAGCACGAGGACGATCGCGATGTCGATGATCATGCGATCCTCGGTTTCGACGGCGCCGTCGCGCGCCGAGCTTCGACGACGAGGTAGCCCGCGAACATCGCCACGATGCCCAACGCTTCGCTGACCGGCTGAGCGACATAGACGCCTTTCGTCTGCGCGTAGCTGTGACCGCCGGCGACGATGAAGGCCCCCGCGGCCAGGATGGCAAGACCGAGGACCCGGTTCCGCGGCGCGCCGCCCCGGGCGGACTTCCAGGCCGACCAGGCCGCCCCGCCGACGAGCAGCAGCGATCCGCCGAGGTTGGTGATCAATGGCAGCACAGCTGGAACGTCGATCGCCCCGCGGGCCGGGACCTGGGTCTTCAGCAGCGTTGGGCTGGTGTGCGATGCGAGCACGGCCACGACAGATACCAACGAGATGATGGCCATTACGATTACGGCGACCCGGCCCGCGCGGGGAGGTGCCATCAAGAGGAACGAGCCGATTCCGAGCCATCCGACGTTCAGCAGGCCGCCGAACAGGTAGTAACCCTTGTAGGTCGCATCGGACCAGCCTGCCAGTTGGCCGGCGGATTCGAACGCGGCGGCCACGCCGAACATGGCCAGGGCGAGGGCCCAAACAGCCTGGTAGGGCCTGCGGCGTGCGAGGTACTGCCGGCCGACGACAAACGCGAAGGCTGCGCCGACCACGGCTGAGATCAGTGGGATCACGAACACCGCGGCAAATGATAGAGCCGGGTCCCGCGCGGGCGGTCCTGCCTAGCTTCGGTTAGACTCGGGTCACTCTTGGCCCGAACGATAGCCGTCGCCATGCAAAAGGGTGGTGTGGGCAAAACCACCACCGCCGTCAACCTAGGCGCAGCACTCGCGGAGATCGGCCAGCGCGTCCTGCTCATCGATCTCGACGCGCAGGGCCACCTGACCCTGTACATGAAGCCTCCAGCCGAGCTGGAGAAGACCATCTACCACCTCTTGGTCGACCCGGATACCACCGTGACCGACGTCGTGCAGGAAGCTCCGCAGATGGGCGTCCACTACATCCCGGCGGACGTAGAGCTGGCCGGCGCCGACAACCAGCTCATCAACGAGATCGGGCGCGAGAGCATCCTTCGCGACAAGCTCGAGGCTGCGCAGAAGCGCTACGACTTCATCATCATCGACTGCCCGCCATCGCTCGACCTGATCGTCATCAATGCATTGGTGGCGGCCGACGAGGTGCTGGTGCCGCTGCAGGCGGAGTTCCTCGCGCTGAAAGGAATGCAAGAGCTGTTGATCACCATGGAGCGCGTGAAGCGCAGGCTCAACCCACGACTCGAGCTCATCGGCATCCTCCCCACGCTCTACAAGTCGCGGGCGCTGCATTCACAAGAGGTGCTCGCCGCCGTCAAGGAGAAGTACGGCGACAAGGTTTACGACTTCGGCGTCACCGACTCGATCCGATTCGCGGAGACGCCCCTGGCGGGGATGTCGATCCTTCAATACGCGAAGGACTCGGACGGCGCAAGGTCGTATCGTGCATTGGCAACACGGGTATTGGAGAATCACAGACAGCCATGACCACTTTTAAGCGCGTTTCGCTCGCGGGATCGGAAGAGCTGTTCCGGCCGACTCGGCCGCAGGTCGTCACCGACACCGATGAGGTGATACGCGGCGCGGTCGATCGGCACGAAAAGGTCAAGGAGGTCGTCCTTCGGACGCTGAACTTCACGCCTGAGGAGATCGAGCTGTTGCTCGAGGCGATTCAGACGGCGAAGTATCCCGATCGTGTTCGGCCGAAGCAGCCGCTGGACAAATTCGATGCTTTGGACGCGCTGCGAATTAAGGTTCAGGGCGAGGTGCCAGACTAGCCTCTCCTGGAGCGCTTGCGGAAATAGCCGTAGGTCCAGTAGAGGCAAACTAGGACCAGCGCTGCGCCAAACACGATAACGGCCTCTCGCTGCATGCGGTAATACTGATCTGATGGCGAAGCTGGGTATCGTCAAGGTCAGGCTCGACCGCGAGGTCAACGGCTACATCCTCACGTGCGCGAGCACGAAAGAGGCGGTCGTCGTCGACCCGGGGCTCCCGGTCGACAAGCTCGCCGACCAGACGAAGGGCATGTCCGTGAAGTACATCGTCGCCACTCACTGCCACCCGGGCCATGTCGGCGGCAAGGACGAGCTGAAGGACCTGACCGGCGGCCAGACCGCAATTCACTCGGCCGATGCCAAGCAGTTCCTTCGCTCGGCCGACCGCTATCTCCTCGATGGCGACGAATTGGAGTTCGGCGAGTTCAAGCTGTCCGTCATGCACACACCCGGCCACACCCCGGGCAGCGTGTGCCTCGTCGTCGCGAACCATGCGTTCGTCGGCGACACCATCCTCGCGGGTGGAATTGGAAAGCAGACGCCCGAGACCGATTTGCGCCGGCAGATGATGAGCATCGGCACCAAGCTGCTGCGCCTGCCGCTCTCGACTGCGCTGTACCCAGGCCATGGGCCCGCCACGAGCCTTCAGAACGAGCTCGCGCAGAACCCGATCTTCAGAGGAGCCCCGACCCGAGCCTAAGCGCACTCTGCGATTACGCACGTCTTGCGCAAAACGCGCGAAATCCCGCTCTCACAAACGCGCGTTTTGATCCAAACGCGCGGAATTGGTGGCCCGACCTACCCGTTCTCTCCGAACGCGAGGGTGATACGGGTCACGTCCGACTCCAACTCGACCGCGAGAATCCCCGCGTCCTTTTGGTTGCTCTTGCGGCTGAAGATGGCTGAGAAGTTGCCGCCGCTCGAGCCGTTGTAGGTGATGGTCCAATCGCCTTCGTTGAGCTTTTTCACATAGAAGCCCTGCACCGCGTCCACGCCGTCCAGGGTCTCCCACTGCACGCCCCAGGTGGTCTGCCCGTTGTTCGTGACCTGACTGGCCTGGGTGAGGCGGGCGCCCGGATAGATAGGAAAGTCCGACGGAAATCCTTTCGGCATCGCGACGGCGGGATCGAGCTTGCCGGTTCCCCTGGCCGAGCTGGAGGTCCCTGGGGACCCATTCGAAGTCGCCGACTCGCCGCATGCAGAGCACACGACTGCAACGCCGACGAGCAGCACGAGGGCGACGCGCATCAAGGCGCTCACGACTGGCGTCGGGCCGGCCGAAGCAGACGGCCGCCGGTACGTCCTCGACGCCCGCCTTCGCCCGCGACCAGCGAGCCACGCAGGTAGACCTCGCGCACGGTGAAGCCGAACTCCATGCCGTCGAGCGCGCTGTGCCGCTGCCGTGACCGCATGATCTCCGGACGCACTCGAGTTGGCTGGTTTGGATCCACAATCACGAGGTCCGCGTCGTATCCAGGCGCGATCATGCCCTTGCTTCCTTGCAGCCCGGCCAGCGCTGCCGGGGCCTCGGAAACCCAGCGTGGCGCCAGCCAGACATCGCCCATGCGTTTGGCAAGCTCGAGACAGCTGACGTAAAGCGTCTGCACACCCGGGCTCCCGGCCGGTGCGTCACCGAACGCAGCCGCCTTTTCCGCATCGGTGTGCGGTGCGTGGTCGGTGGCGACGGTCGTGATCGTTCCCTTCCTGAGCCCGTCGACGAGGGCGTCACGGTCATGCTCGGCGCGGACCGGCGGAAAGATCTTCATCGCCGTCCCGACCCTTTCGAAATCCTCGTCGCACAGCCACAGGTAGTGAGGGCACGTCTCGAGGGTCAGCGGCGCGCCGGCCCTTATCGCCTCCTGCGCCGCGGCCAGGCCGGGCGCGCTCGACAGATGAGCGATGTGCAAGCGCACCCCTGAGGCGCCGGCGATCTCGGCCGCCGCGGCGATCGCGACGGCCTCAGCCTCCGCGGGCCTCGCGGCCAGCAGGTCCGCATACGTCTCGAGCGGGCGCGTGAACGCAACGAGAATCGCCGGGTCTTCAGCGTGGATCACGAGCGGCAAGCCGAGGCGTGCGATGTCGGGGGCGAGTCGGGCCAGCGTCCCGTAGTCAGGTGGCGCCTCGAGGTCGGGATCATCGAGGTTCAGCGAGTAATGCACCTGCTTCCGCGCGAGGCTGTAGGCGTAGCCGAGATAGGCCTTGAAGCCGACCGCACCGGCAGCCGCCAGGCCTTCGAGCTCGTCGGGCGTCGTGGTCGAACGCACCAGGCCCCACAACCCGAAATCGACGCGGGCCTTGCCGCGGGCGAGCGCCGCCTTGGACTCCAGCACCCCGGCTGCATCGACGGCCGGCACCGTGTTCGGCATGTCGATCACAGTCGTCACACCGCCTGCTGCCGCTGCAGCAGTCAGCGTTCCGAAATCCTCCTTCTGCGGAAAGCCCGGGTCGCGGCTGTGCACGTGGACGTCGATCGCGCCCGGCAGGACGTACATCCCGGTCGCATCGACGGTCGAGGTCGGTGATGCGAAAGAGAGGCGAGTAACGAATGCCGGCCTTGTGGATGTTCTCCTCGCCACCCTCGCCACGATCGAGGACGACGACGAGATGGATCACGTCGGCGCCTGCGTCGCGCAGGACCTGTGCCGAACGCAGCGAGTCGCCACCGGTGGTCACGACATCTTCGATCACGGTCACGCGTTCGCCCCGCTCGAATCGTCCCTCGATCTGCTTCGAGGTCCCGTAGCCCTTCGGCTCCTTGCGCACGAGGACCAGCGGCAGACCTGTTTCCATGGACACGGCGCCGCCGAGGAGCACGGCTCCAAGCTCCGGTGCGGCGAGGCGCTGCGTCGTGAGTGGCACGAGACCGGCCAGATGCTTGCCCAGCCGCCGCAGCAATGCGGGATCGGTCTCGAAGAGGAATTTGTCGAAGTAGCGGTTGGACCGTTTGCCGGACCGAAGCACGAAATCGCCTTTGAGATAAGAGGCCGCGACCAGGTCGCGCCCAAGTGTCTCCAGCTCCCCGATCACGAACTCAATCTAATGGATAGAAACACGCCGCCATGTGCTCGGCCCCGAACGATTCGAGCGGCGGCTCCTCCTCGGCGCAATGCGGCCGCGCACGCGGACAGCGCGTCCGGAACCGGCAGCCCGACGGCGGGTTCACTGGCGACGCGACGTCGCCTTGCAGGATGACACGCTCCCGCCCGCGCTCGATGACGGGGTCAGGGATCGGAATTGCCGAGAGCAGGGAGCCGGTGTAGGGATGTCGGGGCCGCCGGTAGAGCTGCCCGCCGGGAGCGACCTCGACGATCTTGCCGAGGTACATGACCGCCACGCGGTTCGAGATGTGCTTCACGACCGAAAGGTCATGCGCGATGAACAGGTACGTCAGGTCGAACTTCGACTGCAGCCGCTCGAGCAGGTTGATGATCTGGGCCTGGATCGAGACGTCGAGCGCCGAGATCGGTTCGTCGCAGACGATGAAGGTCGGGCCGACCGCGAGCGCCCGCGCGATCCCGATGCGCTGCCGCTGACCGCCCGAAAACTCGTGCGGATAGCGGTCGGCGAATCGCGGATTCATCCCCACCACCTGCAGCAGCTCGTAGATCCGGTTCTGCCGCTCTTTGCCCTTGGCGAGCCTGTGAATATCCAGCGGCTCGCCGATGATGTCGCCGACCGTCTGCCGCGGATCGAGCGACGCGTAAGGGTCCTGGAAGATCATCGCCATGTCGCGACGGTGCATGCGCATCGCCGTACCGTGCTGATGGGTGATGTCCTCACCCTTGAAATGAATCGTTCCCGCCGTCGGGTCGAGCAGGCGGATGATCGTGCGCCCCAGCGTCGACTTGCCGCAGCCCGACTCCCCAACCAGGCCCAGCGTTTCGCCCTTCTTGATCTCGAGGTCGACGCCGTCGACCGCGCGCACATGAGCCACCGTCCGCTGGAGGACGCCCGACGAGATCGGGAACCACGTTTTCAACCCCTCCACGGACACGAGTGGATCGGAAGTGGTCCAGGCCCTCTTCAGCTGGACATGGGCGGTCTCAGGCACCTTGGTGTCCTGTTCGGGAACAAGCTCGCCAAGACGCGGCCTTGGCGGCCGGAGCCAAGGAGCCGACGAGCACGTGAGGGAGCGCATCGCGTAGATGCGTGACCGAGCGAGCGCAGGAGGCGACGCTGGCTTCAGCGCCGAAGGCGCCCGGCCGACTAGGCCGATGGATTGGTGAGCGGCTTCCCGGACGGGACACCTAGAGTTCGACCCCCGATTGGGTGACCCAGCATGCCGCCAGCTGCGTCTCGCCCACCCGGTTCAGCGCCGGGACGTCACGCGAGCACCGCTCGATCGTGAACTTGCACCGCGGATGGAACGCGCAACCGGTCGGCAGGTCGATGAGGTCGGGGGGCAGCCCTTCGATCGGCTTCAGCGGCTCGTGGCGCTCGGCATCCAAGCGCGGTATCGACCGGAGCAGCGACCACGTGTACGGGTGCTTGGGGTGCGCGAAGACGTCCACGGTCGGCCCCGCCTCGACCACCCTCCCGGCGTACATCACCATCACGCGCTCGCACATGCCCGCGACCACGCCCAGGTTGTGGGTGATGAGGATGGTCGCGGTGCCGAAATCGCGGTTGACGTGGCGCAGAAGGTCGAGGATCTGCGCCTGGATCGTGACGTCGAGGGCCGTGGTCGGCTCGTCGGCGATCAAGACCTTCGGGGTGGTGGTCAGACCCATGGCGATCATGGCGCGCTGGCGCATCCCGCCCGAGAACTGGTGCGGGTAGTCACGCGCCCTGGTCTCGGGCGATGGAATTCCGACCTTGCCCAGCATGGAGACCGCGACTCCCATGGCCTTGGCCTTGTCCAGGCCGTGATGCAGGCGCACAGGCTCGGCCACCTGCCACCCGGTCCGGAAGACCGGGTTGAGGGACGTCATGGGGTCCTGAAAGATCATTGCGATGTCCTGGCCGCGTATCTCGCGCATCTCGCCTTCGGAAACCTTGGTGAGGTCGCGGCCTTTGAACATGACCTTGCCGCTCACGACTTTCCCGGGACGCTGGAGGCGCATGACGCTCAGCGCCGTCACCGACTTACCGCTGCCCGACTCGCCCACGATGCCCAGCGTCTCTCCGGGGCTGATCTCGAAGGACACGCCGTCGACCGCTTTCACCATGCCGGCCTTGGTCTTGAAGACGGTGTGGAGGTCCTGGACCTCGAGCAGCGTCTCGGGCACTACTTGAGCCTGGGATCGAAGGCGTCGCGGACCGCGTTGCCGAATACGTTTGATGCAAGCACCGTGATGAAGATCGTCACCCCCGGGAAATACACCAGCCAGACGGAGTGGAAGAAGTAGCTCTGGGCGTTGGTCAACATGTTGCCCCAGCTCGCCGTCGGTGGCTGGATGCCAAGACCGAGGAAGTCGAGCGCCGCCTCGATGAGGATGATCTGGCCGACCCCGAGGCTGGCGGCGACGATCAAAACCGGCAGCACGTTGGGCAAGAGGTGGATGGCGATCAATCGCAGGTCGCGGGCGCCGATGGAGCGCGTGGCCATGATGAAATCCCGCTGCTTGACCGAGAGCACCTCTCCGCGAACGAGTCGCGCCACACCGCCCCAGCCGACTGAGGCGATGATCATCGCCAGGGTGATCGGGTTCGGGCGGAACAAGATCGACATGAGGATGAAGAGAAAGATCGCCGGGATCGACAGCACGGTGTCCACGATTCGCATGAGGATGTCGTCGACCCAGCGGCCGTAAAAGCCGGCGACGAGGCCGACGGTCGTGCCGAGGGTCAGTGAAAGCCCGACCGTCAAGAACGCGACGCCGAGTGATACGCGGCCGCCGTAGATCAGCCGCGTGAGCGTGTCGCGTCCGAGATCATCTGTGCCCAGGAGATGTGGATGGCCTGGCGGCTGGAAAGTCGACAGCAGGTCGAGTCGGTAGGGCTCGTAGTGCGTGAGGAACTGTGTGAACAGCGGCGCCGCGAGTGCGATGGCGCCCAGGATGACGATCAGGATCCCGGCGCCCATGCCGATGCGGTTGGCGCGCAGCCGCTCCCACGATTCGTTCCAGTACGACTGTGCCGGACGGGTGGCGGCACCTTCGAACGTGCTGATCGGGGCTTCGATCTCGGTCGCGGGTGTCTGACCCAGCATGCTCATTCGGGGTCCCCGAAAAATGGAAGATTTTGTGGGGCTTTCACGCGTAGCGGATCCGCGGATCGAGGACTGCATACAGCACGTCCGCGAGCAGGTTGCCGGCGATGACCAGGAGTGTGGCGAAGAAGGTGACGCCCATCACCGTCGAGTAGTCGTACTGGAGGGCGCGCTCGAACAGCAGGCGCCCGATGCCCGGCCAGCCGAAGACGACCTCGACGACCAGCCCGCCGCTCACCAGGCCCGGCAGCTCGAGGCCGACCAGCGTGATCAGAGGGATCAATGCGTTGCGCAGCCCGTGCAGGTATACGACTCGCCGTTCGCCCATGCCTTTGGCGCGCGCGGTGCGGATGTAGTCCTGCGAGAGAACCTCGAGCATGCTCGAGCGAGTGAAGCGCGACCACAGGGACAGATAGAAGAAGGAGAGCACCGTGGCCGGCATGATCAGGTGCTCGAGCCGGTCGAGGATGTCGCCGCCGCCCAGCGCGCTCGTGGCGCCGCTGGATGGAAGCCACGGCCAGCCGTGCTGCTCGAACGTGACCGAGAAGAACAGGATCAGCAGCAGGCCGAGCCAGAACTGCGGCACCGCGAAGCCCGCCACCGAGACCACGGTCAACCCGTGGTCGACCTTGCTGCCGCGCCTGAGTGCGCCGATCACGCCAAGCGGAATTGAGAGCAGAACGCCGATCAGGATCGCTGTGGCCGTGAGCTCCAACGTGTTGGGCAGACGGTCGAGGATGTGGCTCATCACCGGGCTGCCATCGATCATCGAGCGGCCGAAATCGCCATGGACCACGTTCCAGAGCCAGGTGATGTACCAAACGTAGAAAGGCCGGTCGAGGCCCAGGTTCGCCCTCAGGCGTTCGATATCGTCGGGCCGAAGATTGGGGTTGAGATCGATGCCCGGCACGTAGGTGCCGCGCGTGCGGTCCATGAGCACGAGGGTGATGGCCGTCACGCCCAAGACGACGACGATCGAGGCGAAGAACCGCCGGAGCAGGTACTTGGCCAGCATCCGCTACAAGCCTATTCCGGCGGCTCCCCTATTCCTCTTTACTTGCCGTCCGTCACCCAAACCTTGGCGTTCCAGGGCCGCTGGGCAAATTGGTTGAACGGGCCGAAGTCGGTCCCCTGTACGCGCGTGTTGACGCCATAGATTCCGCTGTTGAACAGGATGACCGGCGACGGCTGCAGGTCCGACATGAGGTCCTGGAACTGGAAGTACAGCGACTTGCGCTTGGCCTTGTCGACTGTGCCGAGCGCCTGGTCCAGGAGCTGGTCCGCGGTGTCGTTTTTGAAGTCGGCGCCGTTGAAGCCGCCGGGCGCCGTGTTCCTCGAGTGATAGAGCGGGGACACGTCGGGGTCCGCGCCCCAGTTGAAGCCGACCAGGAACAGGTCGAACGTGCGGATGCTGACGATCTGGCTCACCAGCTGCGGGAACTGGATGAGGCTCGGGGTGGCGTCGACGCCGACGTCCTTCCACGACTGCTGCATGACGGTGAGCATTGCTTCGCGCTGTTTGTTGCCGGCATTGGTGATCATCGTGAACTTGAGCTTCTGCCCGCCCTTGGCACGGATGCCGTCGGATCCTTTGGCCCATCCGGCGCCGTCGAGCAACGATTCGGCCTTCGCCTTGTCAAAGCCGATCAGGACCTGAGGCTTGTCTTTGTAGGCCCACGAGGTCGGCGGCTCCACCGCGTTGGCCACTGAACCATGGCCGAAGAACACCGCGGTCACGATCTGCTGGCGGTTGAGCGCGTAAAGCAATGCTTGACGCACTGCCTTGTCCCCGAACAGCTGGCCGCCCAGCTTGGTGGAGTCAAGGTTGTATGCATAGAAGGTGAAGGTCGGGACTGGAAACTCTGACATGGCCACGTTGGTCGCCGTCTTCACGTCGTCGAACTGCGATGGGTCGACCGGGCCGATGTCGATCTCTCCCGTCTTCAGCTGGTTCGTCACCGCGACTGAGTCGGGCAGGACCTTGTAGACGTAAGAGTCGAGGTAAGCGGGACCGTTCCAATAGTTGTCGTTGCGCGCGAGCGTGACCTGCTGTCCCTTCTCCCACTTGACGAACTTGAACGCGCCGTTGGTCACTGAAGGAGCGGTGTTGAAATCGGCGGTGTTGATCGCCTTCGGGTCCAGGCTGCCAAGCACGTGCTTGGGCAGAATGCCGTAGAGGGCATGGTTGGCCAGGAAGGGCGCGAACACCGTGGTCGTCGTGATGACCACTGTCTTTGGATCGGGGGCGGTGACGCTGGCGATGTATTTCTGAAGGTCACCACGCCGCGGCGACGCCACGTCTTTGTACTTGGGGTCGTAGGCGAGCTGGTAGGTGAAGACGACGTCGTCGGCCGTGAGCGGCTGTCCGTCCGAGAACTTCAGGTTGTCGCGAAGCGTGAACTTGTAGGTGAGCCCGTCCGACGAGGTGGTGAAGGATTTTGCCAGGGCGGGGACCAGATCTCCGTTCTTCGAGTAGTTCAGCAGCCCATCGAACATGAGCCCGATGACCTGGTTGCTGGCTGTGTCGCTGCTCAGCATGGAGTTGAGCGTGCGGATGTCGGTGAAGTTGCCTTCGATCACATGGCCGCCCTTCTTGGGCGTCAGGCTGGTCGAGGTGTTGCCCCCGCCACAAGCCTCTAGGAACGATAGGCCGCCGGCCGCGAAGGCCATATAGGCGGTCGCACCACCGGCTCGCTTCAGGAAGTCTCTTCGGGACCAGTGCTCCAGGAATCGCTCGAACTGCTCGAAACCCTTATCTTCTGCGTCCACGTCTCCACTCATCTGACCCACCTCCAGCTGAATGCCGGCCACCCCCAAGGGTGCGTCATGCCTACGAGCCATCATATGTGCAGTCCACACAAATGGTCAAAAACCGCCTTTGATGGCCTCCACGGTCGCGGTCGGCGTCGCCAGAGTCGTCCTGCACCTCCCTGAAAGCGGGTCCCTGAAGTCCAAACGCCAGGTGATCAGCGGCCTCCTGCGCCGCGTCCGG